>JBASRN010000084.1:0-34822 GCA_049273855.1 Blastocatellia bacterium | reverse complement strand
CGCTTACGTTCTCGGTCATAGCCCTGGTGCTTGCGGTGGTAGCGTTGCTGGCGTGTTATCTTCCGGCTCGACGGGCTACGAAAGTGGACCCGATGATTGCTCTGCGCTACGAATGAGACGATTGCGGATGTGCCGGATCAACCCACCTACGATAATCGAGTGACATAGCGCCGCGCGACGGATGAATGAGCAGGACCGCGGGACATGGTTCAGCCGTCTTTTGCTGCGAGAGCAGAACGAACCGTCTTGACCACGCTGGAAGGATTCGGATACCAAAGCCGGTTAGTGTTTACGACCTCGCGGTCATCGATAGTTACGCTGAATTCGCCCAGCCCGCCTCTGACCATCTCTACTTGAACGTCGCTTTCCTGCCTTAGCTTCGCCGCCACACTGGAGGCCATCGCTCGTTTGATTGGTCATACCGGGCAGTAGGTGATCTTGATGTTTTTCACCTTCTGTTTCCTCCCAGTGCTGAGTCTAGCGCAGCAATGCTATCACAACCGGGTGGAAGTCCGAGCTTATCGATTCGCAAGTCTCGATGCCAAGGCGCAAGCAGCAGATTAGAAGACCAGCGGCGGCAATTAGCGTTAGTGGGAATCCCCAGTCCCGCGAGCGGCCATTTCTTGAGCGAGACCGATGTTGGGGAAACGAGGACCGGAGACGAAAAGCGCCGTGTCTTCAATAGTCTGGCGGTTTCGCTGCGCGTGGCACGGTGGTTGGTAACGAGGGTCGGGTGTCGGTGGTCGGTGGTCAGTGGTCGGTAGTCAGTGGTCAGGCAAGGGACGAGGAGGATCGTATCGTGGGAACTTTCTGGCAAGACCTCCGCTATAGTTCTCGCACGCTAATGAAGCGGCCGGCCTTCACCGCCGTCGCCGTCGCCACCCTGGCGCTTGGAATAGGAGCAAACACAGCGGTCTTCAGTGTCGTGAACGCGGTGCTGCTGCGGCCGTTGCCTTACCCTAACGCCGATCGGCTTGTGACTGTTTGGGGCAATTTTCATCGCGAGGGGTTGACGAAAATGACGGCCTCAGTCCCGGAGTTCACCGACTACCAGCATCGCAGTCACGTATTCGAGCAACTGGCCGCTTACGGTTGGCAATCCTTCAACCTGACTGGCGACGGCAACCCGGAACGAGTTGTGGGGGCGCGCGTGACCGCGAGTCTCTTTACGGTGCTCGGCGTCGCCCCCGTTCTGGGTCGCGCGTTTCTTCTTGAAGAAGATCAGCCTGGTCGCGATCAAGTCGTGATGATCAGCCATCGCCTCTGGCAGAACCGGTTCGAAGCCGACCCGGAGATGATTGGACGAACGGTCACACTCAATGGCCGCAGCGTTAACGTAGTCGGGGTGATGCCCGCCGGATTCGAGTTTCCCTTCCAGGACATCAGCGTATGGAAGCCGGCCGCCTTCACTGCCGAAGAGCAAAGCGAGAATGAACGCGGGTCCCACTTCCTGAATGTGGCCGGTCGTCTCAGAGCTGGCGTCACACTGGAGCGAGCGCAGACGGAAATGGATGCGGTCGGGCACGAAATGGGGAATCGTTACCAGGGCGATTATCCGAACGGCTACGACGTGCAGATCGTCTCGCTCCACGAGGAGACGGTCGCCGAATCCCGGCCCGCGCTCCTGCTTTTGCTTGCCACGGTCGGCTTCGTGCTGCTGATTTCGTCCGCCAACGTCGCCAACCTGCTCCTCGTTCGCGCCACTTCGCGGCAAAGGGAGCTCGCAATAAGATTGGCGCTCGGCGCCAGCCGGCGTCGAGTGATATCTCAGTTATTGGCCGAGAGCATGTTGCTGGCGCTCATAGGCGGACTGGCAGGACTGCTGCTCGCGTTGTGGGGAGCAGACCTGCTCGTAGCGCTGGGCCCGGTTGATTTGCCCCGACTGAAAGAAGTGGCCGTCGATGGCCGTGCGCTGGTTTTCACCCTCGCGCTCTCGCTGGCGACGGGTGTTATCTGTGGTCTTGCTCCCGCACTGCAAGCCTCCAAGCCGGACCTAACCGAATCCCTGAAAGAAGGAGGCAAAGGGGCAGGCGCGGAGCCGAGCCATCGACGACTGCGTAGCTTGCTCGTCGTCTCGGAAGTTACGCTCGCGCTCGTGTTGCTTGTTGGCGCGGGCTTGATGATCAAGAGCTTTATCCTCCTGCAGAGGATTGATCCCGGGTTCAAGGCCGACAACCTGCTATCAATGCGCGTTCTGCTGCCGCAGGAAAAATATGCCGAGCCCCAGCAGAAGCGAAACTTCTTCACTGAACTATCGCAGCGAGTCGCGGCCTTGCCTGGAGTGGAGGAGGTCGGCGCGGTTACCTATCTTCCCCTCAGCGGCTCAAGAAATGACCGCAGCTTCAGCATTGAAGGGCGGCCAGGGATGAGCGGTCGGCCTGGAGAAGCGCAACCGGGCGCAGATTATGTGGGCGTAAGCGAGAACTATTTCGAAGTAATGCAGACGCCGATCGTTGGGGGCCGGCGGTTCACCGACGGAGACAGTCGAGAACCGGCGGGCGCGATCATTAATGAAACGATGGCTCGTCGATTCTGGCCCGATCGGGACGAGATAGGGCAGCGAATCCGGCTGGGGAATCTCGAGTCGCCGTTTCCGTGGATGACGATCGTCGGAGTTGCGAAGGATATGCGCCACTCCGGGCTTGACGCTGAGGTGAATCCGACCATTTTCGTGCCGTACCTGCAACCCAGGTTGCCGGCTTTCGCCGTTGGCTCGATGTTTCTGGTTCTGCGCTCCCAGGTCGATTCCGCGGGCCTTGTAGCACCGGTTCGCACCGAGGTGTTGGCGATGGATAAGGACCAGCCCATCACAAACGTCAGCACGATGCGGCAAAGGCTCTCGGAGTCGACGGCGGAGCGACGGTTCCAGATGCTGTTGTTCGGAGTGTTTGGCGGCGCGGCTCTGATCCTCGCGGCGATCGGAATCTATGGCGTGATGTCTTACTCAGTCACGCAGCGCACGCGAGAAATCGGCATCCGCATGGCGCTTGGCGCTCAGCAAACGGACGTATTCAAATTGGTAATCGGGCAAGGAATGTTTCTGGCGTTGATCGGTGTCGGACTAGGTCTGGTGGGCGCCTTCGCTCTGACGCGACTGATGTCGAGTTTGTTGTTCGGGGTGAGTGCGACCGATCCGTTGACGTTCTCAGTCATTGCATTGCTGCTCGCATCGGTCGCCCTGCTGGCCTGCTATCTTCCTGCTCGCCGCGCAACAAGGGTCGATCCGATGGTGGCGCTGAGGTACGAATAGGGTTCTGGTTTTTGGTTTCAGGTTTCTGGTTTATGGTTTCTGGTTCGCGTGGTTAAACGGCGAGGAGGTTTCAAGCGCCGGAACCAGAAACCAGAAACTAGAAACCAGAAACCCGGGGGGAATCATGGAGACTCTCTGGCAGGACCTGCGATACGGCTCGCGGATGTTGATGAAGAATCCCGGGTTCACCGCTGTTGCGGTCTTGACCCTGGCTTTGGGGATCGGCGCCAATAGTTCCATCTTCAGCTTAATCAACGCGGTCTTGCTCCACCCTTTGCCCTTCAAAGAACCCGAGCGGTTGGCGGTCATCTGGGAGAGACGAGCTTCTTCCAACGACGCGAACATCCCGATCTCCGGACACGAGTTTGTCGGCTGGCGAGATCAAACTCGGAGCTTCGAAGGCCTCGCGATCATCCAGAGTGCAGGCTTCAACCTGACTGGGAGCGGTGACCCGGCCGCGATTGGTGCCGCAAGAGTTTCCGCGGATTTCTTCACGGTGCTCGGTATTGCTCCGGTTCTCGGACGCGCTTTTTTGGAGGGAGAAGATCAAGCGGGCAAAAACGACGTTGTTGTGCTAAATGAAACGCTCTGGAAGCGTCGCTTCGCCTCGGACCCCGAAATTGCCGGCAAGCCAATCACATTAAACGACAAGAGCTACACCGTCGTCGGAGTAATGCCCGCCGTCGACTTCGTGCCCGACGTTTGTATACCGATCAACCTGGCTGGCGAAGCGCAGCGAGTCGGCAAACACGGCAATCAAGTGATTGCGCGCCTGAAGCCGGGCGTGACAGTGGATCAGGCGCAGGCGGATGTCGCAGATGTTGCGCATCAGCTCGAGCAACAGTACCCGAACAACAATGTCGGGCACGGCGTGCAAGTTGTCTCGCTTCATGAGAACACCGTCGGCGATGTTCGCGCCGCGTTGTTGGTGCTGTTCGGAGCCGTTGGCTTCGTGCTTCTGATTGCGTGCGCGAACGTTGCGAGCCTGTTGCTCTCGCGGGCCGCCGCGCGGCAAAAAGAAATCGCCGTCCGAACTGCGCTTGGCGCGCCGCGAGCAAGGTTGATCCGGCAGTTGCTGACTGAGAGTTGTCTCCTGGCCGCGGCGGGTGGAGGGTTTGGGTTGCTGCTGGCGCTTTGGATCGTCGACCTGCTGCCGAAGATCAAGGCGGTCAATATTCCTCGTGTTGAACAGGTGACGGTTGACGGGCGTGTCCTGGCGGTTACCGTTGCGGTCTCGCTACTGACGGGCATCATCACTGGCCTTGCGCCCGCGCTGCGAAGCTCAAAGCCAGACTTGAGTCAATCTTTGAATGAGGGGACCAAGGGATCGGCTGGTCTGCGACGGCGACGAATCGGGAGCGCGCTGGTTGTAGCGGAAGTGGCACTCGCTCTGGTGCTCCTGGTCGGCGGCGGGCTGATGGTAAAAAGCTTCGTGCGCTTGCTGGACGTTGACCCTGGCTTTGACCCGCGCAGCGTTTTGCGGCTCGACCTGTCGTTGCCCGGTCCGAGGTACCCGAAGCCGGAGCAGCAGAAACGATTCTATGAACAGCTCCTCGAGCGAATCAAAGCACTGCCCGGCGTTGAAACAGTCGGTGCTACAACGCAGACTCCGCTGAGTCCCGGAGACAATTGGGCCTTTTTCTCAGTCGAAGGCAGACCTGCCGCGGCGCCCGGACAAGAAACGAACGCAGCAATGCGCACCGTTAGCGTGGACTACTTCCGCAGCTTGCGAGTTCCGCTGCGCAATGGCAGATATTTCAGCGAATCCGATGCGCGCATTGCGCTGCCTGTCATGCGTTGGTTCGACAAGCAGGCCTATCCGCAACACTACGATGACCCGCAACCGGCGCCGGCCATCATCATCAACGAGACCTTCGCCCGCAAGTTCTTTCCCGGCGAAGATCCCATCGGCAAGCGGATACGAATAATTGCAAGCCCGTGGCTCACGGTTGTTGGCGTGGTGGGAGACATTCGGCACGCAGGATTGAACACGCAGCCGAACCCGGAGATGTACTTGTCCGATCTTCAGGAACCGCAGGGTTCGATGGCAGTGATGGCGCGAACTTCGGGCGATCCGCTGATGCTGGTGTCGGCGGTGCGCGAGCAGGTCGCCGCGCTTGATCCCGATCAACCGGTGGCTCTCACTACCATGGAACAGATTCACTCGAACTCGGTTGGAGGGCAGCGATTCAACGCGCTGCTATTGAGCATTTTTGCAGCGCTCGCGCTGGGTCTCGCGGTGGTTGGTGTTTTTTCTGTGATTAACTATTCCGTCGCTCAACGCACACGGGAACTGGGTGTCCGCATCGCGTTGGGCGCGCAGCGGCGAGATATCTTCAGGCTAGTAGTTGGCGAAGGCATGATTTTGGCACTGGTGGGTGTGGCGATTGGGCTGGCCGGAGCGTTCGCTTTGACGCGATTGATTTCGGGGTTGCTCTTTGGCGTGAGCCCTACCGACTTTGTGACATTCGCGGTTGTGTCGCTGTTGTTGTCTGGCGTCGCACTGGTAGCCAGCTACATACCGGCGAGGCGGGCGATGAATGTGGATCCGATGGTGGCGCTTAGAGCCGAATGAACGGATTGCTAATCTCATTGCGGATTCTCGAAGAATAGGTTTCAATCCGAATCCTGAATCCGCAGTCCGCAATCCCGACAGCTGAGGCAATTAACAATGAAGACACGCTTACTGCCCACGCTTCTTATATTCCTGATCAGCGCGGCGGTCGCAACCGCCGGGCTCCAGACTCAGCCGGCAGCTTCCGACACTCGGATCAAGGTTCTGACGGAGGCGCTGCTCCCTGCTGAGACACAGGCGGATTTCGACCTGATGCGCAAGGCGCTCGAAGAGGCTCACACCGGGCTTTATCGGTATGCAACAAAGACCGAGATGGACCGCGTCTTCGATATGCAGCGGGCAAAACTGAGCAGCCCGGTGACGAAGACGGAACTCGCCGCGATCATCATCGGAACACTCGCACGGATCCGTTGCGGGCACACCGGACTCACACCGGATGACGAGTCCCAGAAGGAGCTGGCAAACGCTCGCATGTTTCCGCTCCGAATCATGGTCGAGGGCCGCCGGTTGGTAGTTCTCTTCAATAACACTCCGGATGATCAGACCATTCGTCCCGGAATGGAGGTCATCGAGATCAACGGGCGCAAGGCCGGCGATATCCTGGAGGGGATTCTGCCGAATATGACCGCGGACGGCGATATCGAGACGGGCAAGCGAGCAAGACTTCAACGTAGTTTCGGACAGAACTACTGGCTGTTAATCGAGCAGGCCTCCGAATTCTCGGTGAAAGCCCGCGACGCGGAGGGCAAGACGGTGACTGCGAAGCTCGCCGGCGTGACCGAGGCCGACCGGGCCAAGAATCAGAACCCCCTAAACGGCGATTTGCAGGCAAACATGGCCAAACTCGAAGGCTCGCGTGAGAACGTGTCGATGCGGTTTCTAAAAGAACCGGATATCGCACTGATTCGAATCCGCGGGTTTGGAGGGAAGGACTATCCGCAATGGATCGAGGACACGTTCCGGATGCTAAGCGAGAGGGGCACCAAAACACTTGTCATCGATCTGCGGGGAAACGGCGGCGGTGCGGATATGTACGGCGCGATGCTGGTTTCCTATCTCACAGACAAACCGTTCCGCTATTTCGATCACATCAACGTCAAGACAATCAACCCGTCATTCAAAGAGTATTCGGACTGGCCGGCAGACCGGGAGGCTAAGCTTCGCGAGGGAATGACTTCTGTTCCGACGGGCGGCTATCTCGTGACCGCGAAGGGTCATCCCGGAGTCGCGGAACAAGCTCCGGGAAAGTATCCTTTTGCCGGGAAGGTGTTTGTGTTGATCGACGGTAGAACTTTCTCGACGGCGGCGGACTTCTGTGCGGTAACGCATCACCTGAAGCGAGCCACCTTCATCGGCGAAGAAACCGGCGGCGGCTACTACGGGAACAACTCAGGCGTTGAGACTACTGTGACGCTGCCGCATTCGAAGATGCGGATAAGGGTGCCGATGTACGAGTACTGGAACGCGGTGCCTGGATACGAAGGCAAGCGCCGCGGCACTCGACCTGATCACACGGTGGAGACCAGGGTTTCGAATTTGCTGCGCGGCGTGGACGAACAGTTGGAGCTGGCGGTAGAGCTGGCGGGTCAGGCTCCAAACCAGGGAAAGCGATGAGAGATGAGGAGTGAGGATGGAGGATCGACGATGGTGGAGGGAGGCGAGGTTAGATCTTCAATCCTCGATGCTCAATCCGCGGTGAAGGGGACTTACAATGATTGAAACATTCTGGCAGGACTTGAAATACGGCGTGCGCATGCTCACCAAGAGCCCGGGGTTCACGGGTGTTGCCGTGATCGCCCTCGCGCTGGGAATCGGCGCCAACACCGCCATCTTCAGCGTAGTGAACGCGGTGCTGATCCGCTCGCTCCCCTTTCAGGAACCGGACCGACTGGTCATGGTCTGGGAGAACAACCGTCCGCGTAACCGGGCTCAGAATGTCATCTCGCCGGCAAACTATCTAGACTGGCGCGATCAGAGCACCGTGTTCGAACAGATGTCCGCGGTGATCGACAACCGGGTAAACCTCACTGGCGTTGACGATCCCGAGGAGATTCCAACCCAGTTTGTTGAGGCCCACTTTTTTGATCTTCTCGGCGTAAAGGCGTCGGTCGGCCGTAGCTTCGTGGCCGAAGAGGGCGTGGACGGCCGCGACGAAGTCGTGGTGCTAGGCGAGGGGTTGTGGAAGCGGCGGTTCGGCGCAGATCCCGGGTTGATCGGCAAGACAATCAAGCTCAGCGGACGCGACTTTACGGTGGTCGGCATCGCGCCGTCCGATTTTCAGTTTCTGATCAGGGGCGGCTCGCTCACCGGAAAACAAGCCGAACTCTGGATGCCGCTGGTCTTCAGTCAGAACTCGCGGGTTCGCCGCGGCCGCTTCATGAGCGCGGTTGCCCGAATCAAACCAGGGGTGACGCTCGCCGAGGCGCAGGCCGAGATGGATGGGATCGCCTCTAATCTTGAAAAGCAGCACGTTGACTTCAACACGGGGTGGGGAGTGAACCTCGTTCCCTTGAGAACCCAGCAGGTCGGCGCGATTCGTCCAGCGTTGCTTGTGCTGTTGGGGGCGGTCGCGTTTGTCTTGCTCATCGCGTGCGCTAACGTCGCGAACCTGTTGCTGGCGCGCGCGGCCACGCGCCAGCGTGAGATCGCAATTCGAACGGCCCTCGGCGCGGGAAGGTGGAGAGTCGTTCGGCAGTTGCTAACAGAAGCCACGGTGCTTGCAGCCCTGGGAGGCGCGTTTGGGCTGTTGCTCGCGTTGTGGGGAGTCGATCTGCTGCTGGCGCTGACGCCGAAGGACTTGCTCGGATTGAAGGAAGTGGGAATCGACTACCGGGTGCTTGGCTTCACGTTGGCGGTGTCGATTCTCACCGGGGTTTTGTTTGGTTTGGCGCCCGCGCTCGAAGCTTCTCGCCCCAATCTGAATGAATCCCTAAAAGAAGGAGGCCGGGGCGCGGTGACCGGCGGTCGCAGCCATCGTTTGCGCGACCTGTTCGTCGTCGCCGAAGTTGCTTTGGCGCTCGTGTTGCTGATCGGGTCGGGCTTGATGATAAGAAGTTTCGCGCGATTGAACGATGTCGATCCGGGGTTTGATTCGAGGAACCTTCTCACGGCCAGGGTCCTGCTTCCCGCGTCCAAGTACGGGGAGGACCCTCAGTGCAAGGCCTTCTTTACACAACTCACCGAGCGAGTCGCGGCGCTTCCGGGAGTGCGCTCGGTTGGCACAGTCAGCTACCTGCCAATCGCTGGATTAGGCGCCGCGACCCGCTTCGATATCGAGGGGAGGCCGCCGCTTCCCCCAGGCCAGGACCTCGTCGGCGACGTGCGCGTCGTTGACGGCGGGTATTTCCGCACGATGGGTATTCCGCTGCTACAAGGCAGAACCTTCACCGAGCGCGAACTAACCGAGGAAACGCACGTTGTGATGATCAACGAAACGATGGCGCGCGACTACTTCCCGGGCGAAGACCCGATCGGCAAGCGCGTCACCATCCACATGAAAGACGAGAATGTCCCGAGCGAGATCATCGGCGTTGTTCGAGATGCAAGGTATGTGGGATTGGACACTCCGGTGCGACCGATGACCTACTGGCCCTATCCGGAGCTGGTTTATTCGGGAATGACACTGGTGGTGCGCACAGAAGGCGAGCCGCTCGCGCTTGGCGAAGCAGTGCGCCGCGAGGTGCTGGCGATCGACAAAGACCAGCCGGTCGCGGACGTCCGAACGATGGAATCATGGGTCTCGGATTCAGTTTCAAGAACTCGATTCAGCACGATGCTGCTGGGCATCTTCGCCGCCGTGGCGTTGTTGCTTGCCGCGGTCGGAATCTTTGGCGTGATGTCTTACGCGGTGTCTGAACGCACGCACGAGATCGGCGTGCGAATGGCGTTGGGCGCACAGACCTCTGACGTGCTGGCACTGGTGGTTAGACAAGGAATGCTGCTGGCGCTGGCCGGAGTAGGGATCGGACTGGGAGCGGCTTTCGCGTTGACGCGAGTGTTGACGAGCTTGCTGTTCGGAGTAAGCGCGACTGATCCGCTGACGTTTGGCGCGATCTCGGCGCTGCTCGCGTCGGTGGCGCTGCTGGCTTGTTATCTCCCTGCGCGGCGCGCGTCGAAAGTCGATCCGATGATAGCGCTGAGGTACGAATGAAAGATGGAGGATAGAGGATAGAGGATAGAGGACGGAGGATCGAGGATTGGGGATTTGCGATTTGAGATCTGAGATAAATCTGGGATTTGCGATTTGAGATTGCGAAATCCTCAATCCTCTGGGGGTGACTTATGGAGACTCTTTGGCAAGACCTGCGATACGGGCTCCGAGTGATGTTCAAGAATAAGAGCTTTACCGCGGTTGCCGTCTTTGCCCTCTCGCTCGGCATCAGCGCGAACACGGCGATATTCAGCGTCGTGAATGCGATCCTCATTTCTCCACTTCCGTACAAAGATCCCACCCGGATCGTGGTTCCTGTTTCGGTCAACACTGCGCGCGGTTCGAAAAACGGAAGTATCACTTACGCCGACTATCTCGACTGGCGGAATGAAACAGAGGTCTTCGAGAACGTCGCTGTGTTCAGCTCTCAAACCGCCGATCTTACCGGTGGCGGTGAGCCTGAGCGTATTGAAGTAGCGGGCGTCTCGGAAGAGTATTTCGCGGTGATGGGGGTCGAACCGCAGATCGGGCGAACGTTTTCTGCCGATGACTACAATCCGAATTCGCCGCGCACATTGGTGATAAGCGACAGTTTATGGCAGCGCAAGTTCGGCGGCGATCCCGGCATGCTCGAGCAGCCCGTTTTTCTCAACGGCCGCCCATATCCGGTAGTCGGCGTGATGCCGAAGGACTCCCAATGGCCTGACAACTTTGACATGTGGGTGGCGATGGCGGTCGGGCCAAATCCCGGACCGGATCTGTTGCGACGCGACAACATGATCTTCAGAGGCGTCGCCCGTCTGAACCCTGGCGTTAAGGTTGAGCAGGCTACCGCCGCGATGGCGACTATCGCCCGACGGCTGGAACAAGACTTTCCCGAGTCGCGGAAGGGATGGACCAACAAAGCCGTTCCTCTGCGCGATTTCATCGTCGGCGATCAGCTCCAACTCGCCTTGATGGTACTGCTGGCTGCGGTCGGTTGTGTTCTTCTGATCGCCTGCGTAAACGTGGCTAATCTGCTGCTGGCTCGCGCGGCGACCCGCGAACGCGAGATTGCCATTCGCCTGGCGCTCGGTTCAAGCCGGCTTCGGCTGGTTCGGCAACTGCTGACCGAAAGCGTCGTGCTTGCCCTGATGGGTGGCGGAGCCGGTCTCCTTCTGGCGTTCTGGGGAGTCGACCTCCTTACTGCGATTGCTCCTGCCGACGTGCCGAGGCTTGCCGAAGTCAAGATCGATCTCCACGTTCTTGCCTTTACCATAGGCACATCGATATTGACTTCAATTCTGTTCGGTTTGATACCCGCTCTTCACGCTTCGAAGCTCAATCTAAACGAATCGCTAAAAGAAGGAGGGCGCAGTGCAACAGAAGGCGCGCGCGGCGGCCGCATCCGAAGCGCCCTGGTTGTGGCAGAAGTCGTCCTCTCGCTTGTGCTGCTGGCGGGCGCCGGTCTGATGGTCAGGAGCTTTATGCGACTACAGCAGGTCGATCCGGGCTTCAACACAAACAACCTTGTGACGATGAGCATCAACTGTCCAAGCAAGCGCTATCCGGATGACGCGAAAACGGTCGCGTTTTACAAGAGCGTGGTTGACCGGGTTGCAGCTTCGCCGGGCGTCGAGTCGGCTGCGGTGAGTTCGGCGCTGCCGCTCGGGGGAGGCGGTTTCTATCTCGGGCGCGTCTTTCTGATCGAAGGTCATCCCGAGCCGCCTGCCGGCCCGGACACCCCGGCTCAATGGAACGTGATGGGTCCGGGCTACTTCGAGACGACGGGTATAGCACTCCTCCGGGGGAGAAGCTTCGACGAGCGAGACACCACGGAAAGCAACAAGGTGATCGTCATAAACGAGAGCTTCGCGCGGAAGGCGTTTCCAAACGAAGACCCGCTGGGCAAACGCATAAGATCGTGGCGAGATGAGAATCTTCTTCGCGAGATCGTCGGAGTCGTGCAGGACGTGCGGTATTTCGGCCGGGACGACGAGCTTCGAGGACTGGTCTATGTGCCACACACTCAAAACACCTGGCGCTCGATGTCGCTGAGCGTTCGCACGACCGGCGATCCCGCCGCGATGATAAGCGCGATTCGAGACCAGGTGTGGTCGGTGGATAAAGACCTCGCGATTGCAAACCCGAGCACGATGAAGGCGATCCTTGCTCGATCGGTTGCTCCGCAACGATTCAGCATGATTCTGCTTGCGGTGTTTGCCGCGGTAGCGATGGTGCTTGCGACGGTGGGGGTCTACAGCGTTCTGTCCTATACGGTTGCGCAGCGCTCGCACGAGCTGGGCGTACGGATGGCGCTCGGCGCCCAGACTGGCGATGTCGTTAAGCTCGTGCTGGTGCATGGAATGAGGCTGACTTGCATAGGGACGGCCATAGGCGTGCTATCGGCGTTTGCAGTCACGCGACTGTTGAAGAGCTTGCTCTACGAAGTCAGCACAACCGATCCCGCGACGTTCGCGGCGGTCACGGTGTTGCTTTTGGGAACTGGCCTCGCCGCATGCCTGATCCCTGCGCGGCGCGCGGCGAAAGTCGATCCGATGGTGGCACTCAGATACGAATAGGGTTCAGAGATCCGGGTTTGGTGTTCAGGGTTCGCGCTTCCGGACGAACTCGAAACCACGAACTCGGAACGCTGAACCGGGAACCGAGGCGACTATGGAAACTCTAATACAAGACCTGCGCTACGGTGTTCGAATGATGTTCAAGAATCGCAGCTTCACCGCAGTTGCGATCGTGACGCTTGCTCTGGGTATCGGAGCGAACACCGCCATCTTCAGCGTAGTCGATGCGGTGCTGCTGCGTTCGCTTCCCTACCCCGGCGCCGGCCGGCTAGTGATTCTCTGGTCCACGATGGAATCGCAAGGCGTGGCGACCTCAGGCAGCGCGCTGCCCGACTATCGTGAATGGCGCGATCGGAATCAAGTCTTCGAGGGATTGGGCGGGTTCTATTACGGGGACTTCAACGTGTCAGGCGAAAACCGCGATCCGGAACGCGTGCAAGGCGCGTTCGTGACTCCCGACTTCTTTCCCGTCCTTGGAGTGGCGCCGGCAATCGGGCGCGGGTTCCTTCCAGAAGAAGAGCAGTTCGGTCGCCATCGGGTGGTTCTGCTGAGTTATGATCTCTGGCAAAGGCGTTACGGCGCAAACCCGGAGATCGTCGGCCGCGCGATCGACCTGAGCGGCGAGGCATACACCGTGGCGGGCGTTATGCCTCAAGGCATGCCCTTCCTCGACAACACTCCGCAAGTCGAGCTTTGGCGGCCAATCTCATTCGCGCCGGGCGACAACATGGACTCGCGCAACAATCATTTCGTTTACCTTGTCGGCCGGCTCAAACCAGGCGTGACCGTCGAACAGGCGCAAGCAGACGCCGCTGCGATTGCGCGAAATATTGAAGCGGCGAATCCCGAGAACACCGGAGTGGGCGCGCGGGTAGTGCCGCTTGGCGAACAGCTCACAGGCGACACCCGCACTGGTCTGCTGGTGCTGTTGTCTGCGGTCGGGTTTGTGTTGTTAGTTGCGTGCGTGAATGTTGCCAACCTGCTGCTGGCGCGCGCGGCGTCTCGAGAAAAAGAACTCGCCGTTCGCACAAGCCTCGGCGCAAGCCGCGGCCGGCTCATCCGCCAATTGATGCTTGAGAGCGTGCCGCTTGGCTTGATCGGCGGAGGCGCGGGACTGCTGCTGGCGATGTGGGGTGTTGACGCGATCGTATCGGTGCTCCCGCCAACATTGCCGCGTTACAACACGATCGGCATCGATAGCCATGTGCTCGTCTTTACGCTGGCGGTCTCGTTGTTGACGATCAGCATCTTCGGATTGCTTCCAGCTTTTCAAGCGACGCGGTCGGACGTGCGTGAGGCGCTTGGTGACGGCGGGCGCAGCGTGACCGCCGGACGAAGACGGAGCCGATTGCGCGGGATGCTTGTCGCTTCTGAGATGGCGCTGGCGCTTGTGCTGTTGATCGGCGCGGGGCTGATGGCTCAAAGCTTTCTGAAATTGCGTAGCGTAGACGTGGGCTTTTCACCGAAGAACGTAGTGACTATGCGAATCCCGTTGCCCGAATCGAAGTACCCGGTTCCCCTCTCGATCACTTCGCCGCCCCCCGTGGCGATCAACTTCTACGATCAGCTTCTTGCCCGCGTCAGCTCGGTGCCGGGCGTTGAATCAGCCGGATTGAGCACGGTGCTGCCGCTGGGCGCGGGAAGTGGATGGGGCAAGTTCTTTAGCGTTGAAGGACGGCCGGCGCCCTCATCGCTCGATCAAGTCCCGCTCGTTAGGTTTGCGCTTGCAAGCCCTGACTATCTCCGAGCGATGGGAATCGCAGTGCGTAAGGGCCGCGCGTTCAGCGAACACGACACTGCTGATTCGCAGCAGGTCGCGATCATCAACGAAACGCTGGCACGGCGATTCTTCGCGGATGAAGACCCGATAGGCAAAACGATTTGGATGGGCCCACCCGAGAACCTTCTCCCTCCCGAAGGTCAGACGCCGGAGAATCGCTTCGTCCGCCGTATGATCGTGGGCGTGGTCGCCGATGTAAAAGGTCCAAGCCTCGAGAAATCCCCGAACCCTGAAGTGCTTGCTCCTTATCATCAGAACAAGCGGGAAGGCTGGAGCAATGCGTTGATGCTGGCGGTGCGAACGACGACGTCCCCTCAAAGCGCGGTAGCCGCGATCCGCGAACAAGTGCGCGCGCTTGACCCTGACCAACCCATCACCGGCGTGGCGACGATGGAAGAGCGGCTGAGCCAGTCGCTGTCGCAGCCTCGGTTTAGCACGATGTTGCTCGGGCTGTTTGCATTCGTCGCGTTGTTGCTTGCGGCGGTCGGGATCTTTGGCGTGATGTCGTACATCGTGACTCAACGAACGCACGAGATCGGCATTCGAATGGCTTTGGGAGCCCAGCGACTCGACGTGCTCAAACTGGTAGTCGGACATGGAATGCGGCTGACGGTGATCGGTTTGGTGATCGGGCTGGCCGCGTCTTTTGCGTTGACGCGATTGATGTCGAGTCTGTTGTTCGGCGTCAGCGCAACGGATCCGCTGACGTTCGCGGCGATCTCGGTGTTGCTGGCTTCAGTAGCGCTGCTGGCGTGTTATTTTCCAGCCCGCCGCGCGACTAAAGTCGATCCGATCGTCGCGCTGAGATACGAGTGAGGTGATTGCCGATTGCCGGCTGCCGATTGCGGTATTTCACATTTCAGATCATTTGAAATTTGAGATTCGAGATTCGAGATTCGAAATTCGAAATTCGAGATCCGAGATTTAAGAGCTGAGATTCGGATTCCGAAATCTCGAAATTCCAAATCTCAAATTATCTCAAATCTCAAATCCGCAATGTCGAATTCGCAATTCCAAATCCACAATCCCCAGCTCTGGGAAAAGCAGCCCTGGAAAAGCCCCTCCACATTACAAGCCCGCGCAGCGGGCGATAGCGGCCGCGCGATCCAACATATGCTTTATCCCTGTTCGCCCGGGCGACTCCTTAATCCGGCTTTGACGCGGTTCGATTATCTGAGAATATAATCTGGCCTCTGCGGAATCACTAAACGCAGAGCCGTCGGCGCAGCGCGTCCGGTGATGCGCCGCATTCGTAAAACCACGACAACCTGACGTTGATCGGACTTTTCCACAGGAGGAAATCGAAGGTGAATGTGGTGCATGTGGCTCTGCTGCTCGGGTTCGCGCTGTTCGCCGGGGACAATGATTGGCCTCAGTGGCGCGGGCTGAACAACGATGGAATGGCCCGCGGCGACGCACCCCTCGAGTGGAGCGACACAAAGAACATAGCCTGGCGTGTGGCCATCCCCGGGCGTGGCAATTCTTCGCCAGTCGTCTGGGGCGACAAGATCTTTCTCACGACTGCTGTGCCCACGGATGGCCCCGCCCCGTCTACGCCGCCGCCGCCACGCCAGGGGCGCGGCCCGGGAGGCGGCGCTGCCGCCGGGCGCGAACACAAATTCGTAGTGCTGTGCCTCGATCGCCGAAACGGCAAAGTCCTGTGGGAGCGTGTCGCCAGGGTCGCCACGCCGCACGAAGGCTACCATCACACCTACGGGAGCTTCGCTTCAAACAGCCCGGTAACCGACGGCAAGTTCCTCTATGCCTTTTTTGGATCTCGCGGGATCTACTGTTATGACCTCAACGGCAAGCTCGTCTGGGAGAAGGGATTTCCGCCCATGCGCATGCGGCTCGGATTCGGCGAAGGCGTAGCCGCCGTCGTTGACGGCAATACGCTTTATCTGAAGTTCGATCAAGAGCAAGGCTCGTACATGGTGGCGCTCGACAAACGGAACGGGAAGGAGATCTGGCGCGTCCCGCGTGACGAAGTAAGCTCCTGGTCACCGCCCCTGATTATCGAGCACAACGGACGCAAACAAGTGCTGGTCAGCGCCACTACCCGGGTACGGTCTTATGACCCTGCAACCGGCAAGCTCATCTGGGAGTGTGGCGGTCTGGGCACCAACGTGATCCCGGCGCCGGTGATCGCGGGTGGTGTGGTCTACGTCATGAGCGGTCACCGCGATCCGAACCTGCTTGCCATCCAACTTGGCCGCGAAGGCGACCTTACCGGGACCGACGCCGTTCTTTGGACAAACAACCGCGGCAATTCCTATACTGGGTCGCCCGTGCTCCACGACAACAAACTCTACTTTGTTAGCGACAGCGGCATGCTGACCTGCCTGGATGCGCGCACCGGCAAGCCGTACTACCAACAGCAGCGCCTGCCCAGGGCTTACAATTTCAAAGCGTCACCGGTCGGCGCGAACGGCAAGCTCTATCTCGCTACCGAAGAGGGCGACGTCGTAGTTGTTAGAATGGGCGAAAAGTATGAAGTGCTCGCCGTCAACACGCTGACTGACCAAATGTTCGTTGCCGCGCCGGCGATCGCCGGTGGCAGCCTCTATCTTCGCAGTCAGAACGCGCTCTTTTGCGTCAGGAATTGAGAACCGACGCATCGAAGGGTCCGGGTTTAACCTTGCAAGGTGCCGAAAGAGTCGAGGGCGCGCAACGATTCGAGTGCAATCCCACCAACTCAGTGACCGTGGCAAGACTCGAACGACACGGGCTTTTCCATTAGCCCGGGCTTTCCATTAGCCCAGGCGTTCACGCCTGGGTGGCGTGTGCGTATGATTCAGGGTAGCCCCGTTCACCGGGCTTCTCACCCAGCTTTAGCAATGACCTTGAATCCTGACACCTGGCCAGCCAAGTCCAACGCCCGGTGAACCGGGCTATCTGATCGGTCGGCGCGCCGTGACCCAGGCGTGAACGTCTGGGCTAGTGGAAAAAAAGGAGGATCTATTGAGTCGACGCACCCTCCTGCAGTCTGCGCCCGCGGACGGAACTGCAGCCGTGGCGGATACAGTTCGTGACTATAAGATCTGGCAAGTCATAGCCGCGTCCGCCGTAGGAACCATGATCGAGTGGTACGACTTCTACATCTTCGGCAGCCTCGCGACCGTAATCTCGCCCCTCTTTTATCCAAAGGGCGACGAGACTCTCGCCCTAATCGCATACCTCTCGACTTTCGCAGTCGGTTTCGTCGTGCGTCCATTCGGAGCGTTGTTCTTCGGACGAATAGGCGATCTGGTCGGCCGCAAGTACGCATTCCTCGTCACTCTTCTGATAATGGGAGGGGCAACGGCTCTGATCGGCTTCCTCCCGACTTACGCAACAATCGGGTTGGCCGCGCCGATCATTCTTCTGGTGATTCGAATTCTGCAAGGACTCGCGCTTGGCGGCGAGTACGGCGGCGCTGCCGTTTATGTAGCCGAGCATGTGCCGGACGGGAAACGAGGGTTCTACACAAGCTTTATCCAGATCACCGCGACGCTGGGTTTGTTTGTCTCGCTGGCCGTCATCCTCATCCTACAAAACGCGATGACCAAAGAAGCGTTCAGTGCTTGGGGTTGGCGCATTCCGTTTCTGATCTCGATCTTCCTCGTCGGCATCTCGTTATACATCCGGCTGCGAATGAAAGAGTCCCCGATCTTCCAGCACATCAAGGGGGCGGGAATGACGTCGGTCAAGCCGCTCAAAGAGGCTTTCACACAGTGGCCGAACTTGAAGCTGGTATTGATTTCGCTTTTTGGCGCCACTGCCGGGCAAGGCGTCGTGTGGTATACGGGTCAGTTCTACGCGTTGTTCTACCTCCAAACGATTCTCAAGGTGAACGGGACTTCGGCGAACTACATAGTCGCCGGCGCGTTGCTGCTCGGAATGCCGTTCTTCGTCCTGTTCGGCGCTCTGTCGGACCGCTTCGGGCGCAAGAGACTGATGATGCTCGGGTGCCTGCTGGCGGCGGTCTCGTACATCCCGATCTACAAAGCGATGCAAACGGCGGCGGGCTCGAACGTCGTAACGGCGGCTTCGCAGAAGGACCCGGTAACCGGCGCAATCAGTCTCGTCCCGCAAACGCAGGTGCACGGCGCGCTGCAACCAGCCGCCGAGGTTCTTACCTATACGGACTTCGGCAGTTTTCTTGGCAGCCCGATCGCGCGGAAACTGATTCTGCTTGTGTTTATTCAGGTTATCTTCGTGACGATGGTTTACGGCCCGATCGCCGCGTATCTTGTCGAGGCATTCCCGGCCAGGATCAGATACACGGCTCTCTCGTTGCCGTATCACATCGGCAACGGTGTCTTCGGAGGACTGCTCCCGCTGATTGGTCTCGTGATTGTGGCCGAAACCGGAAACATCTACGCCGGCTTGTATTATCCGATAGCAGTCGCCGGAGTCACGGTGATCGTTGGGTCGCTATTCCTCAAAGAAACCAAGAGCGTGCTTATTTGGAGGGAGATGGAGAGCGAACGACCTGGCGGAGTAGTAAGTGACATCGAGGGTCCAGCTTGAAAGGAAGCGTTGATTCGGTATCAACGCGCACGCGTGAGCAACTCTTACGTGAATCAGAGCGCATGCGAAACGCGAAGAAGTCAGAGAAATCCCGCCAACCTCAGCGGATAGTCGGAGAACCGATTTAGGTGGCGGCGGCTACTCAAAGCAACAACAAAGGGGGCTTGAACATACGGCAACTCCGAGTCTTGAAATACGAATCACCTCTCTGACGCCCTCCTTATGTAGATTGGAAAGCGATCATCAGGGCTGTGTCTATCATAGTTCTTCATGAAGTCATTCAACTCGGGATATCTCCGAATGGACAATTGCTCGTCGCGAAAACCAAGTTCATCAACTATGTACTCAGGCTGCGTCTGCTCAAGATCTCGCAGGAGGTCGGTGCGTGCGGCAGCGGTCACGGTCGCGTCAAGAATGGATCGGTATCCCTCCGCGGCGTATTGTACATCAGCAGGCACACCCGTCAGCGGTTGCGTGCTCAAGTATCGCGATGCGGGAAGCAACCCTGACCAGTAATAGATCTCCGGCCAGTTGCCCCAGACGAACAAGTAGTCGGATGACCCGTTTGCCTCGCGGTTGCGCGGTCCGCCATCGCGGATACTTTCCGCGCCAGGACGATCCACCGCATTCGCGGGATCGGGCATATCTCTAACCACCGCGGCGACTATTCGCGCTTCGCGATTTACTTTACTTCCCTCGCCGCGCAGAAGATCACTGGCGAGCTGCGCAGTGTCGCTGTGCGAGCGCACGAGGGTGTAGAGAAAGCCGGCGATTAGAAGACTGATTGCCATTCGCCGAAATAGTCGATCGCGGGCCCTGAGCGTCAGGATAGCTTCAACGAGACCGCGTGCGCCGATCAGACATAAGCTCGGCAAGACTTGAAAATAGTAATGCGCGAAGAAGCGGCCGCCGGTAGCAACACCAACGAACGAGACTGCAAACCAGATCAACAGCGCGGCGTCCGATTCGAAGACGGAGCGGGAACCTTGATCCAGGTGGACCTTACCTTCGTCTCTGAAGCGCCCTAGTGCTTGACGAAAGGTGACCGCCACAGTAACGACGAGCCCGATTAGCAGGGTGTTGTTAATCAAAAAATAGTCTGTGCCGTGTCGCAAGAACACTTCGCCGGCTCTCCACGCGGGGTAATAGGCGGCGTAGCGAAAGCCCCAATCCCACACAGAAGACTTATAGTGCGAGAGCGAATTCGTTCCTCCGACATAAAGCAGGAAAGGCAGCGACGCCAGGATGAAGCCCGCGACGCCTACTGCAATTAATCTAGACGCGGCAGCGACGTATGTGATTGCCTTGGACCGTCTGGCTAAACCTATCGCTGGAGCGGCGATCAGAAGGATGGCCAAAAAGATTAGGTCGAAAACGCCTTTTGGATTGATCTGAAACGCAACACCCGTCACACATCCGCCTGCAAGGGCAAGCCGCAAGGCCCGAACTCCTGTATTGCCGGAGCGAATGAAGTCCATACCTGAAAGTATGAATAGATAAGCGCCTGCCGCATAAAACGGCGTCATAAGAAACTCGGTGTTGAGGCTTTGCATGTCGCCGCTTACGTAGGTGGTGCTGAAAACTGAGAACATCGCAGCGGAAATCAGCCCTGTTCGCTTATCGTAGAGGCGCGAGCCGAACAGATAAAGCAGCCCTGAGATAACCACCGAGTAGCAAATAGTGAACAATCGAATGGTCATGATGTGAGGGCCAAAGATTTTGAAAAGCGCGGCATAAAGAAGCGGGAGACCCGGTGGCTTATCAAAAAAGATCTCACGATAGAGAGCCTTACCGCGCAGGATCTCTTCGGCCGCGGTGAACCAGAGCCCGTCGTCCTGGGAGAGATTGCCTGCGTACCAGATTCGCAGAATGAAAGAGACGGCTGCGAGAGCTATGAAGAACTCAAAGATGGTCGCGCGCGAATATCTATGATCGGGTAAGGCAGTCGAGTACGCGGAGTACTGGATCATTGCCGCGTATTGTACAGCCTCGCGCGGCCGTATTGTACCACCGGTGATAGAGTACGCGCTTGCGAAGCTGCACGTGTCCAGTGTATCGAGTATAAGGAGATCGCAAATATCATCCAGGGAGAATCGCAATGATCAGAAGACTTTTCCTCATTCTCGCAGTAGCTACGGTGTCAATCCAACCCGGTTACCCGCAAACCCGGGCGGCTGGATCAGCCAGGCAAATCAAAGCCGGCGAGGTCGTCCTTTTTGGCGACACCTTCAGGGTCAAAGTCACCCAGTCCACCAAGTCCCCTTTCCCGGGCCTTAAACTGAAGGGCGAGCCGGTCGTCGTGGTGATCGAGCTGGACGGCGGCAAGAAGGGCGTGACGCTTGCCTATAACCTCACCGCTGATTCCAAGTCGTCGGATCTCAGCCTTCTAACCGGAGCGCTGCGGAACGCGCCGCGCGCGGTTATGGAGGACTTTCCAAGTTGGGGCAGCGATAACGATAAGGAAGTTGAGATCCTCGATCCCAGTGAGACCGATGGCAACGTTACGCTTACGTTTGAAGGAAAGGGCGCCGTGACGCTGTTGTTCGATGTTCCGGCGGCACAGGTCAGGAGCCCCAGGAAGTTGGCGGTTACCGTTCGAACGCTTAAGCCGCAAGCGGAAGAGCATTCGTTCGTCGTGAATATGTGAACGCGATCATCTGACCAGGTTACTGCAAAAAAAGGTAGTGAGGTAATAATGTGTTGATGCCTGTGGCGGCCTTGTCCTGCCACGAAGTCACTAAGGTACAAAGCCGCACAAAAAAAGCTTTGTGGGCCTTCGTGTCCTTGTTGACTTAGTGGCGAGACTCTTCTCAACACGCTATTGCACCCCTACCCAAGCAATCGGAGGCTTCACCGCGTTCTTCGGAACTTATGAAATCGACGCAGAAAACAGCGTCGTCATTCACCGCGTGGAAGGACACGTTCTCCCGGAGAGCGTTGGGAAAGTGTTACTAAGGGAGTTCACATTCTCAGGCGACGTTCTCATTCTCAAGCCTTCGCCAAAGCGCCGCGTGGTCTGGGAGCGCATACCACGTCTCGAGAACCTCGGCGAGCCCGCGGGGCTGGCTAACACCTCCGCTTAGGGTGTGTAAAGTCCTTTAGTACCCCCTACGGCAGTTGGAAGATCGTCCACGCATAGCCTACACCCGACTCAAACGAATACCCGCGGCGTTCGTATGTAGGCCGCACCTGAACGACCCC
This sequence comes from Blastocatellia bacterium, assembly GCA_049273855.1. Taxonomy (GTDB): domain Bacteria; phylum Acidobacteriota; class Blastocatellia; order UBA7656; family UBA7656; genus Onstottus_B. The sequence continues at coordinate 12,793 of JBASRN010000084.1, read as the reverse complement.
ACTGCCGTGGGGGTATTGAGGAAACGTGCTGGCATCGAACGGTTCTTCGCCCCGATCCGCGCGCAGCCTGACTGGTTGTCTCGCCCGGGGTCTGCGCCGATGCCTTGGACGTTACTCTCCGGGCAGCTCCGAAGCCGCGATCCAGGGCCCTGGCATTTCGGGCGTGCCGATTCTAATCAGCACGATCGGCTGGGCGCAGACCGTTGGAATCAAGATCTCTTCGTCTATATCGAAGTCGCCGTTGGAGGCGATCGGCACGCCGCCAGTCGGAGTGATGGTGAATAGGACTCCGCCCCCTGGCCCGCCGCACGTTAAAGCCGCGTGAACCGTCGTCACCGTGGCGACGGTGCCCACCAGACTGTCAGGAACGGGGTCCCCGCTGGCTAGCGCGCCTTCGGCGATAACCAACCCCTTGACGCGCACTCTGAGCCGGCCCTCGGGATCAAGGGTTACCTTGCCGTTTTTCACTTCCCAAGGCGCGCCACCCGAGAGAACTCCTCTTATCGTTATGTTTGGAGTCGAACCAAACGCGTGACTGTTGATGATCTTCGGCCCCTTAGCTGCCGAACTTGTCGCCGAAGCAAACGGGATTAACACAAACATCGAGAGGGCTAACGCAAATCGTTTCATCTGACAAACTCCTTTCAGTAAGCCGTGACTTGAACAGGTAGCAACTGATGCTTCCTATCGAAGGCACCTGGCGCAAGTGCTGACGGTGAGGAGACTCGCAATGAGTCGTGGGACACTGTACGAAATCCAGATTATCAACGATACCTGTTCGAATCAAGGTCCCAACGTTTCCAGCAAACTCGAAGAATAAGCGTTCGTGACGTGTTGGCTGGTTGTTTCAGCGCAGCCTACAAATCGAGCGCCCGGGCTGGTTCCTCTCTCGCGAGCTGGTCGCGTAGAATAGAACTCGTGAATCCCACGATTGATAAGCTCTTGCCGAAGGATTGGGAACAAGTCAGGTCGATCTATCTGGAAGGCATCGCAACAGGAAACGCGACCTTCGAAACGGATGCGCCTGGATGGGAGACCTGGAACGGGAATCATTTGAGCTTCGGCAGGCTGGCAGCTCGAGACGGCGACTCTGTTATCGGATGGGCTGCGCTAAGCGCGGTATCGAGCCGTCGCGCGTATGCAGGTGTTGCCGAAGTGAGCGTGTATGTGGCCGCGTCGGCGCGCGGCCGAGGCATTGGCCGGCTCTTGCTCGTCAGTCTCATCAAAGAAGCGGAAGAAAACGGGCTCTGGACACTGCAGGCCGGAATATTCCCTCAGAACACAGCGAGCATTGATTTACACAAGACCTGCGGGTTTCGCGAAGTCGGCCGACGCGAGAGAATCGGCAAACTAAACGGAGTGTGGCGCGATGTAGTGCTGCTTGAGCGAAGAAGTGTCAGTGGTTAGTGGTTAGTTCTCAAGTGCCAAGACATTGGTGACACCGACAGCGCCACCACATCTTAGACCAAATGACCGCTTGCCACCCAACCCACTAACCGCTGGCCACTAACCACTAACCACTGACGCGCTTGCAACCATTTAGTCGAGTTGGGTGTCTTATATAAGCGGGCAGTGGAGCCTGGAAAAGGAATGAAACCATATCAATCACAGGTAGAGGGGTAAAACGATGAGCAAGTTAAACAGAATCCAGAAATTTGCGATTGCGGCTGTCATGGCCATCGCGGTGGCCGTCCCGGTTGCGATCGCGCAATCCGGTGACTCAGGCCATGGGAAAGGGCGCGGCGGTCATTGGGGCGAGCAGGGCCGTCGAGGCGGCCGGGGTATGATGGGCTTTCGTAATCTTGATCTGACCGACGCACAGAAGGCTCAGATGAAGCAGATCCGCGAAAGCCATGCCCAGAGCCTTCGCCCGGTAATGGAGCAGATTCGGGCCAAACGTCAGGAGATGAGGCAGGTAAACGAGGCCGGAACCTTCAATGAAGCTTTGGTAACACAGAAGCTCATTGAGATAGCTCCGCTCGAGGCCAAGCTCCAGGGCGAGCGGTTCCGTCTCCACCAGGAGATGATCTCCGTTCTGACTCCAGAGCAAAAAGCGAAGTTCGACCAATCGCGCGAGCAGTTCAAATCAAAGTGGGCCGAACGGCGAACCAGCAGACAGAAGTCCAGGTAACTTTCATCGGCGGGCTCGGCCGGTTCCCGGGCCCGCCACTTCAAAGCCCCTTGCCCCGCGCTACGAAACCCAATGAACGACACCGACCCCGGTTTCCCTTAGCCCTGGCATTCACGCCTGGGTCACCGGAACGACGCCGACGCCGGTTTCCATAGGACTCGCCATTTCTGGGAATCGTGTTCCCAAAGCCGCACATCCCGCAACCTAAGTCAAAAAGCCGCTACCAGCGAAACCAAGCCATTGTTAGAACTTAGCTCGCAGTCACTCTGGCACGGGAGTTGGTCTAGTGTTCTGGCCGACGTTCGTCGAGCAACGACGAACCGTTTGCTTTCGAGAGGGTAGCGGCATGGTGAAGAACAAACATCTCAGACTCAGCATCGCCATCGCACTGGTGGCGCTCTCGCTCAGCCTGCTGGTCTTATCCACCTCAGGCAGGCGCACTGAAAGCTCTTCCCTGCAGGAGACGCCCAAGCGGACGCTTCGCATGGAGTCAGTTGCGCCGGGAGCGCGGCCGTAGAATTCTGCGAGTGGGAGTTAGGTTTCCTCACCATCTGCTGCGCGACAAAAACTCGCGGACCGTCCGAAATTCAGAACCCTCGGGAGGACAATTATGAAAAGAACGGCTTTCTTCCTCTTCCTGGCAGTTGTTGTTTTTGGCGCTTGTTTGACCCTCGAGCCCGCCAGCGCTCAGCAAAAAAGAAATCACAGCGTCACCATCTCCACCGACGGCGACGGACCGATAACCGACTGCGGTAATGTAAGAATGCTAATCGGTGATGGAGTAACCGCCGGCGCTGACCAAACGCAGATCTTACCGAGATCGGCGATCTCGACGCTCAGCGTTCGAACACCTCAAAATGGTGGTGTTCACGTTCAGGGCTGGAATCGCGAGGAGTACAAGATCACGGCATGCCTGGCGGCAGGCGGCGAAACCGAATCCGAAGCGAAAGCAATCCTGGCGAGGCTCAAACTCTCCGTTGAAAACGGGGAAGTGACCGTCGAAGGCTCAAGCCCGCGGGATTGGGTGGCTTACTTCATCATTCAGGCGCCGAATGGAGCGGTTCTTGATCTCAGCTCAACGAATGGGCCGATTGGAGTGGATGACTTCTCGGGAAACATCAAGGCCCAAAGCACAAACGGCCCGATAACACTCCGCGAGGTCGGCGGCCAGGTTCGCGCCGATGTTCAGAATGGGCCGATCGGAGTGAGCGGCAGCAGCGGCGACTTTCATCTGAGCGCTCAAAATGGTCCGTTGACCGTCGAGTTGAACGGCAGCCAGTGGTCAGGCGGAGAGATCGAAGGCCGCACTCAGAATGGACCGCTGACGCTTAAGCTGCCCGACAGCTATCTGTCATCGGTTCGCGTGGACGCCTCGAAACATTCGCCTGTTCAATGCCGAGCCGTTCAATGTCAGACGGCCGCGCGCACCTGGGACCGGCCAACCGTCATCCAGTTTGGCGACTCAGAGCCGGTGATCCGTCTTTCAACGGTGAACGGCCCAGTGACCATTACGTCGCCGGGCGGGAAACGCTAGCGAGCGAGAAGATCGAGGATAGAGGATTGAGGATAGACGATTGAGGATAGACGATCGAGGATAGAGGATAGAGGATAGAGAATCGAGGAGAGGATCGGGATTTGGGTCGAGGGTGGAGGTAATCGATCCTCCATCCTCCATCCTCGATCCCCCGCCCTCCACCCTCGAGCTCCTGTTTATTGAAGGCAGGTGAACCAATGGAAACCTTCTGGCATGACCTGCGCTACGGCGTGCGGATGTTGCGGGCACATCCTGGCTTCACCGGGGTAGCTGTGCTGACGCTGGCGCTCGGCATCGGCGCGAACACGGCCATCTTCAGCGTGGTGAATGCGGTGCTGTTGCGGCCCCTGCCTTATGAGGATTCGAATCGACTCGTCTGGTTTTGGGAGAATCAGCCCGACTTCCGCCACGGAAACCTCTCGCCCGCCGACTTCCTCGACTATCAAGAGCAGAGCCGCGCCTTCGACCAGATTGCGTCCTATCGTCAGATGGATTTCACTCTGACCGGCGACCGACAGCCGGAGCAGATTCACGGACTGATCGTTTCAGCTAATTATTTTTCGCTTTTGGGAATCAAACCCGAGATGGGCCGCGCGTTTCAACCAGAAGATGGCCGCGCGGGCGCACCCCGCGTTGCCGTAGTCAGTCACGGTTTCTGGCAGCGGCGCTTCGCCGGTGACCCGAACCTGATAGGGAAGGCTCTGACCTTGAGCGGGCAGACAGTTACGATGGTCGGGGTCGCGCCGCCTGGGTTGAAAACCGAGCGCGCGGAACTGTGGCTCAACCCGCGAAACGTAGTTCCGGACATGCTGCTGACCACCGCCCGTGACCCGGCGACTATGCGCGGCGCTCATTACCTTCACGCGATTGGGCGGCTGAAACCCGGAGTGACTTCGCCGCAAGCTCAAGAAGAGATGAACGCGATCTCGGCCAGGCTCCAGGAGCAATACCCGGCAACCAACGCCGGACACACAGTCGAGCTTGTTTCGCTTTTGGAGAAGACAGTTGGCAAACTCCGACCGGCGCTGCTGGTGTTGCTTGGAGCGGTGGGGTTGGTGCTGCTGATCGCTTGCGCAAATGTAGCCAACCTGATGCTGGCGCGAGCCACGGCCAGGCACAAAGAGATCGCGGTTCGCTCGGCGTTGGGCGCCAGCCGTTGGCGCGTGATCCGCCAGTTGCTGACCGAGAGTTTGGCGCTCGCGGCGCTGGGAGGCGCGTGCGGTTGGTTGCTCGCGGTCTGGGGCGTGGACTTGCTCGTCGCGACTAGCCCTGAGAGTATTCCGCGCTTGCACGAGATCGGAGTCGATCGACAAGTGTTGGGATTCACGCTGCTCATCTCGCTTGCGACTGGAATCATCTTCGGTCTCGCGCCTGCGCTGATGGCGTCCAGGACCGACCTGAACGAAGCGCTCAAAGAAGGCGGCCGTAGCGCGACAGCGGGCGCAAGCCGCGGCCGAATGCGCGGCGCTCTAGTAGTCAGCGAGGTGGCGTTGGCGCTCTTGGTGTTGGTAGGCGCCGGGTTACTGGTCAAGAGCTTTGTGCGATTGCGCGCCGTCGATCCGGGTTTTCAACCGGACAATCTGCTGACGATGCGGCTTTTTCTCACCGATGCAAAGTACGCTACGAACGAGCCGCGTCTCTCTTTCTTGAAAGAACTCACCGCGCGCCTGGAAGCGCTGACCGGGGTTCAAGGCGTCGGAATCTCGGACGATTTGCCGATCGAAGGCACTGATTCTTCGGCGGACTTGATCGTGGAAGGCCGCGAGCCGGCGCCAGGCGAAAGATTGATGACCGGCGTTCACGTAGTCAACCCGCGCTACTTCGAGGCAATGGGCATAGCATTGCTCAAAGGGCGCGTGTTCACCGAGCGCGACACCGCCGAAGCGCCGACGGTGCTGGTGGTCAACGAGACGATGTCGCGCCGCCTCTGGCCGGGTGAAGACGCAGTCGGCAAACGGGTCAAGCTAGGCGATCCGAACGGGGAGTGGGCACAGATCGTCGGCGTGGTGCGCGATGTCAAGCACAACGGTTTGAGCGCAGAGCCGGCAATGGATGCCTACGGTTCTCATCTGCAAGTACCCTGGCCATGGATGACCATCGCGCTACGCTCGAACCTCGATCCAACGTCACTCGAAGCCGCAGTGCGCCGCGAAGTGCAGGCCATCGATCCGAACAAGGCCGTCGCCGACGTCAAGACCATGGACAAGCTGATCGACGAGTCGGTTGGCGAGCGCCGGCTTTCACTGGTGTTGTTCGGCTTGTTTGCTGTCGTCGCGCTACTGCTGGCCGCGGTGGGAATCTATGGCGTGATGGCTTATGGAGTCACTCAACGAACGCACGAGATTGGCATCCGCATGGCTTTGGGCGCGCAACCGCGTGACGTGGTCCAACTGCTGGTTGGCCGTGGCATGACGCTGGCGATGACCGGTGTAGCTCTTGGTGTTGGCGCGGCTTATGGGCTCACGCGCTTGATGGCAAGTTTGCTATTCGAGGTTAGCACAACTGACCCCGCGACCTTTGTGGTCATCGCGCTGGTGCTTGCGTGCGTTGCGTGGCTGGCATGCTACATACCCGCGCGACGCGCTACGAAAGTGGATCCGATCGTCGCGCTGCGATACGAATAGTTGCTGGTTTCTGGTTGCGGGTTGTGCCGCTGAAACGCTCGCAGGACGCGAACCAGAAACTAGAAACCAGAAACCAGAAACCAGATAGCTTTACCCGAGGTGATTCATGGAAACTCTCGTTCAGGATCTTCGCTACGCGCTTCGAATGTTGCTAAAGAAGCCGTCGTTCACAGCCATCGTGGTTCTGGCGCTTGCGATAGGTATCGGAGCTAACACGGCAATCTTCAGCGTGGTCAACGCGATTGTGCTTCGCCCCCTTCCCTACAAACACTTCCAGCGAATCTCGATGATCTGGATGAACAATCCCAAGCTGGGCGTGGCTCAGGATTGGCACTCATATCCAAATTACATGGACTACAAGGAACAGAACCAGGTTTTTGAAGATATGGCCGCGTTCAATGATCGGAGTTTCAACCTGACCGGAGCGGGCGATCCGGTGCGAGCAGTCGGAGTGTGGACAACCGCAAGCATGTTTTCCGTCTTGGGCGTCGAGCCGGCGCTCGGCCGCGCGTTCACCGAAGATGAGGAAGAGCCAGGCAAGGACCAGGTCGTGGTCTTGAGCAACCGGCTTTGGCAGCGGAGCTTCGGCGGCGACCCCGGTATCATCGGACAGCCGATCAGCCTTAACGGGGTGAATCGAACTGTCGTCGGCGTCATGCCCGCGAGTTTTGCTTTTCCGGAAAAGAGGACAGAGCTGTGGATACCGGTCGCGCTCACTCCACAGCGAAAGCAGGCCCGCAATTCCATTTCCTTCAAGGCGGTTGGACGGCTCAAGCCCGGCGTCACGATGGAACAAGCGTCAGCCGATATGGGCGCCATCGCGAAGCGGCTGGATGATCAGTATTTTCAATCCGACTACGGCATCAATCTGGTTCTGCTGCACGACCAGGAGACCGGTAAAGTGAGACCCGCGCTTCTGATACTGCTTGGCGCGGTAGCTTTCGTCTTGTTGATAGCGTGCGCCAATGTTGCGAACCTGCTCCTGGCGCGCGCCGCGATGAGAGAGAAAGAAGTAGCGATTCGGCTGGCGCTTGGAGCCGGCCGCTCGAGGATCGTTCGCCAGTTGCTCACCGAGAGCGCCCTGCTCGCCGTAGCCGGCGGCGGGGTCGGTCTGCTGCTCGCCGTTGGGGGTCTGAACGCGCTGGTGGCGCTTGGCCCGGCAGACATTCCGCGTCTCGATCAGACCGGAATCGATCTCCGGGTGCTGGGTTTCACTCTGGCGGTGTCGCTGCTCACAGGATTGATCTTCGGATTGGTTCCGGCCTTGCAGGCATCAAAACCCGACTTGAATGACTCGCTCAAGGAAGGCGGCAGGGGCTCCGCCGGGGGAATTCGCGGGATGCGCGTTCGCAATCTGCTTGTAGTTTCCGAGATCGCGCTGTCGCTGGTGCTTCTGGTTGGGGCCGGGTTGTTGATCCGGAGTTTCATGCGGCTTCAGCAATTCGACCTGGGGTTCAATCCAGACAACTTGACGACGATGCGTATCCAATTACCCGGATCGAAGTATCGCGATGGCAAGCAGGTGGCGACCTTCTACCAGCAACTGCTGCAGCGGCTTGAAGCGGTGCCCGGCGTACAGTCCGCCGGCGCAATCTCGAGCGTCTTCCTGACTGATACGCCGAACTCCACAAACTTCACGATCGAGGGCCGGCCCGTGCCGACCGGAGCTGAAGCGATAGAAGTCCCCCTCGATTCGGTGTCGCCGAGCTACTTCAGGGTCATGGGCATTCCACTGCTCGCCGGCCGCGAGTTCGACGACCGCGACGTTCAAGACTCGACACCGGTTGTGATCATCAACCAGACTTTTGCGAACCGGTTCTTCTCCGGCGAAGACCCGATAGGCAAGCGGTTTGTTTATGGAGGGCCCGGGCCGGACAATCCCTGGATTACGATCGTGGGAATTGTAGGTGACATGCGCCGCACGGGGTTTGACCGTCCGGTGCGGCCGGAGACTTTTCTGCCGGAGGCCCAGAACCCGAGCGGCACGTTGACGATCGTTGCGCGCACGACGGCCGGTCAAGCAAGCCTCGCCAACGGGTTGCGCAACGAAGTGTGGGCCATCGACAAAGACCAATCGGTTTACGACATCAAGTCCATGCACGAGACGCTCTCCGAGATGATGTCGCAGCGCCGCTTCAACATGTTGCTGTTGGGGATATTTGCCGCAGTAGCTTTGATCCTGGCGGCAGTAGGCATCTACGGGGTGATCTCGTACTCGGTTACACAGCGCACCCACGAGATCGGGATTCGCATCGCGTTGGGTGCGGCCAAATCCAACGTGCTCTCCCTTATCGTCGGCCAGGCGATGTCACTTGCGGGCATCGGCATAGTTCTGGGAATGGGCGCTTCGCTCCTGCTGACCCGCTTGATGGCAAGCTTGCTCTACGGGGTGAGCGCAACCGATCCGGCAACATTTCTTGCGATCGCCTTGCTGCTCGCGGGCGTGGCGCTTCTGGCCTGTTATGTTCCTGCTCGCCGCGCGGCAAAGGTCGATCCGATGATCGCGCTGAGATATGAATGATCCAATTGCGGATTGCCGATTGCGGATTGCGGATTGAAGATAGAGGATGAACGACCCGCGTAGTAACAAATTCATTCGTCAGCCATTTAATCGTGCATAATCGCGGACACGAATGAATTGGTTACTACGCGGGTCCTCAGTCCTATGACCTCGGAGACGTAATGATAAGAGATATTTGGCAGGACGCGAAATATGGCGGAAAGATGCTGCGCAAGAGCCCCGGCTTCACTGCCGTCGCAGTGCTTTCTCTTGCACTGGGCATCGGAGCGAACACCGCGATCTTTACTCTGCTTAATGCAGTGTTGCTCAAGTCGCTCCCGGTCCACGAGCCCGACAGGCTTGTTCTGTTCGCCGACTCTTCGAGCGAAGGCACCTCGAGAGGTGACCCACCGAAGGGCCGGTGGTCGCTGTTCTCGAATCCGGCCTATGAGTACCTGCGGGACCACAACGAGTCACTCGAAGGACTGTGCGCTTTTCGAAGCGGCGAGGCGCGGCTGAGCGTTCGAACGGAAGGATCGTCCGGCGAAGCGGCGCAACGTGCACAGGGGCATCTCGTCTCGGGCAATTACTTCGCGGTTCTGGGTGTCAGGTCCATGGTCGGACGGGTGCTTACACACGAGGACGATGCGCCGGCCGCGCGTCCTGCGGCCGTCATCAGCCACCGGTACTGGAAAGATAAATGGAAAGCGGACCCGCTGGTGATCGGCAAGAACGTCATGCTGAACGAAGCATCTTTCACGATCATAGGGGTCACGCCACCCGAGTTCTTCGGCGAGCGCGTGCGGCGGGCTCCGGACTTCTGGCTGCCGTTGGCATTTCAACCGCAGGTCGAGATGCAGGACTCAGCGCTAAACGATCAAAAGACATACTGGCTGAATCTGATGGGCCGGCTGAAGCCCGGGGTGGATATCGAGCAGGCTCAAGCAAGCGTCAACGTCGCGCTTCAGCAGTTCCTCACCGCTCAAGCCGGCGCTGCAATCACCGACGACCGGCGCGCGGCGATCGAGAGTTCCTTCGCGAAGCTCACGCCGGGCGGGCGAGGTATCTCGGGTCTGCGGTTCTTCTATTCCGAGCCGCTACGAATGTTGATGGCGATCGTGGCGCTGGTCTTGTTGATCGCCTGCGCAAACGTCGGGAACTTGCTGTTGTCCAGATCGGCCGCGCGACAGACCGAAATGTCGCTGCGGCTCGCGCTGGGAGCAACCCGCGCGCGCATTGTGCGGCAGCTCCTCACTGAAAGCGTGGTGCTTGCGGCGCTAGGCGGCGCGATTGGTCTGCTGTTCGCCGGCTGGGGCGTTGATGCGTTGGTTGCATTAGTATCCAGGACGTCGCCTCTGGACGTGCGTCCCGATTCGCTGGTGCTCGGGTTCACTGTGGGTGTTTCGTTGATATCCGGGGTCATTTTCGGACTGGCTCCCGCGCTGCGAGCGAGCCGAAGCGATCTCTCAACCGCTCTCAAGTCAAAGTCATCAAGAGTTGGAGGCTTGAAGCTGCGCTCCGGGCTGGCGCCCGTTCTTATCGTGTCGCAGGTCGCGCTGTCGTTAGTGCTGCTGGTTGGCGCCGGTCTTTTCGCGCGAAGCCTCCTGAAACTGGAACGTGAAGACCTCGGGTTCAATCGCGAGAACGTTCTGTTGGTCGATATCGATCCGCGACTGGCGGGCTATAAGCCGACGGAACTCAGCGCGCTATACCGGCAGCTTCTCGATCGCCTTGGTGCGCTGCCGGGTGTTCGCTCGGCCAGCATCGCGACCTACAGCCCGCTGAGCGGCACCGGGAGGTCAAGCAGCATCACGGTGGCGGGCTACACACCGCAACCGGAAGACGAGATGATGGTCAGCGATATGCTCATCGGACTGAGCTACTGTGAGACGCTCGGCTTACCGCTCGTGTTAGGACGACAGATTGGGCTACAAGACACGCCTGCGTCGGCAAAGGTTGCCGTGGTGAATCAGGCCTTCGCCGAGAACTTCTTTCGCGGAGAGAATCCCATTGGCCGGAGGTTCGGCTTTGGCGATGAGGAGAAGGATGCCGGCGATATTGAAATCGTCGGAGTCATCGGCGACGTAAAATACGACAGCCCGAAGGAAAAGCCGGTGCCGACCGCTTACCGGCCGATCTTGCAGGTTCAGGATCAGGGCGCCTATTCGAGCAATCTCGAGATTCGCACGGAAGGCGATCCGTCAGCAGCGGCTTCGGATGTGCGCGCAGCCATCGCGCAAGTGGATGACAAGCTGCCGGTGGTAGCCGTGACAAGCTTCAGCAAGCAGCTCGCCGACTCGCTCAAACAGGAACGGTTGATCGCGCAGATAGTCAGCTTTTTTGGAGTACTCGCGCTAATCCTCGCCTGCATAGGCTTGTACGGAGTGATGGCCCACGCGGTCGCCCGCAGAACGAACGAGATCGGCATCCGCATGGCGCTGGGCGCCGAAAGCAACTCGATCCTCTGGATGGTGCTTCGAGAGACGATGATACTTGTCGTGGCCGGAATCGCAATCGGTGTCCCCGCGGCGCTCGCGGGCGCGCGGCTGGTCACGAGTCAACTCTACGGACTGACCGGGGCCGATCCGTTGACGCTGGCCGGCGCAGTGACTGTGTTGATAGCGGTGGCCGCTTTGGCAGGCTACCTCCCGGCGCGTCGAGCCTCGCGAGTCGATCCGATGGTTGCGTTGAGATACGAATAGGATGGGAGTCAATTGGAGGTGTTTTCATGAGCAATGTATCAGGCAAGCGAGTTGCTCTCGTAATATTGTTGCTGCCACTGATTTGCCTGCTCTCGCGCGAGAACTTGTCGCAGACGGCGCCCAACAAATCAGCCACGTGGTCGAAGTCTGAAAAGGCGCACGTCAATCGGGAGAGCAGCAACTGGAACTGGAACCACAGCGACGACGGAGTCAGCCTTAGCGTCCAGATTCATGGCAAGATCGAATTCACCGACGACTACAGCGACATCAAGTCGATCTCGAACGGCGGCGACATCAGCGTGAAGGACGAGCGGGGCGGCGTAGTTCGCAAGTTCGAGGCTTCGCAGGAGTCTGGTTCGATCAAGCGCTCTTACACAATCAACGGTCAGGCGAAAGCATTCGATGACGACGCCCGAAAGTGGCTTGCTCGAATTCTGAATCAAACCGTCCGGCTTGGAGGCTACGATGCAAAAGCTCGCGTCCAGAAGATCCTCAAGCGGGGCGGACCGCGCGCGGTGCTCGACGAAATCTCACGGCTCGAGGGCGATTACGTTAAGCGCATCTATTTCGACGAGTTGTTCGCGCACGGCCAGCTCGACGCCGCCAACGCCCGTGAAGCGCTGCGCCTGGCCGGGACCGAAATCTCGTCCGACTACGAAAAGGCGCAGCTTTTGGTGAAGATTTCGCAAAGCTATCTGACCAACGACGAGATGCGCGCTATTTACATCGAGGGTGTCGCAACGATTGATTCGGATTACGAACGCGGCAGGGCGCTCTGGGCCTTGTTGAAGAAGGGCGAACTCAGCAAGGATAACCTGCTGTTTGTGATCAAGTCGGCAGCGAGCATCAAGTCGGACTACGAACAGGCTCAGTTGCTGATCAAAATAGCGAGTGGATTCTCGCTCGACCAGGCGGCCGAGTCGGCTTATCTGAATGCCGTCGCATCGATAGATTCAGACTACGAGAAGGGGCGAGTGCTGTCCGCTTTGTTGAAGAAAGAGCCCGGAAAGGCAACGTTGCTTTTCACCCTTAAGAGCGCGTCGAGCATTTCTTCCGACTACGAGAAGGCGCAGTTGCTCCTTAAGATCGCTCGATCCGCTTCGACCGACGACGTGGTGCGCAATGCATTGGTGGAAGCAGCGCGAACCATCGACTCGGAGTACGAACGCGGACGGGTTCTGAGCGCGGTGTTCAAGTAGGACGGTTCAGGGTTTCTGGTTTGTGATTTCTGGTTTGTGATTTCTGGTTTCTGGTTTCTGGTTCGTGGTTGCGGATTCGGCCAGGTGAAGCCAACTCCCAGAG
>JBASRN010000064.1:0-1618 GCA_049273855.1 Blastocatellia bacterium | reverse complement strand
AGCAGGTTGATCCGGCGGTTGCAGCGCGCCGGGGCGCGCGACTGATGAAAGAGCAATTGCGCATATCGAGGCGGAAGAATCGCAAGCTGATCGGGCAGCGCATAAGAGTGTTGCTTGAAGGCACATCAAAAGAGAGCGACTTGTTGCTCGAAGGTCGAATGGAAACGCAGGCGCCTGAGATCGACGGTTCCGTTTTGATCAATGACGTGCCTGAAGGCGTTGAGCCGCGACCGGGCGATTTCGTGACCGTCGAGATAACCGAAGCTCAAGACTACGATCTGGTCGGACGTATAGTTTAGAGCGGGACCTGTACGGGCGGCACTCCGTGGCCGCCCCTCACAGAGAAGCACGATGTTTTGATGAATAGTGTGACAGCATCGAGGGGCGGCCGGGGACGGCCGCCCCTACAAGTTTATGACCAGGTTCGCACTCAAGAATGTCAGGGCGCTTGATCGCTTTGCATATGTGCTTGCGACGGGCTTCGGAGCGGGCGCTGCACCGGTCGCGCCGGGGACGTTTGGCGCCATCGAAGGCGTTGCCATCTTCCTCGCGTTCATCGCAACGGCAAACCGGCTCGCCTTCTCGACGAGGTCGCAATTCTTTTTCCTTCTGACCATCAACGTCGTCTTTTTCTTCGTCGGCGTATGGGCGTCCAACAGGGCCTGCGAGCTAAGCGGCGTCAAAGATCCGAGCAACATAGTGATCGATGAAATCAGCGGTCAGTTGATTGCGTTCTCGCCGTTGGTTGCGTCGCCTTCCGTCTTGGGAGTGATTGCTGCGTTTGCCCTGTTTCGCCTGTTCGACATCGCAAAGCCCTATCCGATCCGCAAGCTCGAGAGCTTACCGGCGGGATTAGGAGTGATGAGCGACGATGCGCTCGCCGGTCTGTATGCAGCCGTGATCGTGTCGCTTCTTGTCGTGTGGCAACTTGGTTAGTAACCGGTCTGTCTAAAAGATGGAATCGTTGCGCCTCACTGAAATCATCCAGCGGGTGGAAGCTGCGAGCGAACCACGCGTCGAATTGCTCACTCAAGCCGAACGAACCGGGCGGCGACTGGGCATTCTCGCGGCGTCATTCAATCCCGTGACCGTCGCTCACGTCGAATTGATGAACCGCGCCGCAGAAGCGTTCTCGATTAATGAAACACTCGCGCTGGCCGGGATCACCAATGCCGACAAGACAGGATACGAATGCTCGCTTGAAGATCGAGTTGCGATGATTCAACTGGCTTTTGGCGATGACTCGCGGGTCTCGATAGGCTTGTCTTCCCACGCGTTCTACGTAGACATGATCGAAGCGTTGGAACGGGTATGCGGGCCGGGAACGGATTTGCACTTTATCGTCGGCTTCGATACATTCGAGCGCGTGCTTGATCGCGACGACCGATACACCCGACGCTATCACCGAAGCTTCAGCCACCGCACCGAAGCCCTTCAACATCTTATCTCGAGGAGCCGATTGATCGTGGCTGCGCGTGGCGGCGCAGGTTTTGATGAAGTACGCAGACTCCTCGAGCGAGAACCCGCGGAGATCAGCGAGCGAATTTTGTATCTGGATTTCCCTGCGGAGCTTGGCGAGCTTTCTGCGACCGAAGTTCGCGCGCGCGTGGCTGCGGGC
>JBASRN010000149.1:0-23300 GCA_049273855.1 Blastocatellia bacterium | reverse complement strand
GGACGAGATGTTTCAAGACTTACGTTATGGCGTGCGAATGCTGGTTAAGGACAAACCCTTCACTGCTGTGGCCGTGCTCTCGCTGGCGCTTGGCATCGGCGCGAATACGGCGATCTTTCAGTTGCTTAATGCAGTGCGATTACGCGCGCTCCCGGTCAACGCTCCCCACGAACTTGCCGAGGTGCGCCTGGCGGATATGGATGGCGCCAGGGGGAGCTTCACCAGTTGGCACCCAACGGTTACCAATCCGATTTGGGAACAGATACGGGAACGGCAGGAGGCTTTCTCAGGTCTGTTCGCCTGGGGCACCAATGGTTTCAATCTCGCTTCGGGGGGAGAGGTGCGCCCTGCCCAGGGGCTGTGGGTCAGCGGGGACTTTTTTAACGTGCTGGGTATTCAGCCGGTGTTGGGTCGCGTTTTCACCGCGTCCGAAGACCAGCGGGGTTGCAGCGCGCCGGGCGCGGTCATCAGCCACGCATTCTGGCAGCGCGAGTATGGCGCGGACGCGAACGTTATTGGCCGCAAGCTGACGTTGTCCGATAGTCCTCTTGAAATAATCGGTGTTACACCCGCGAACTTCTCTGGCCTGGAGGTTGGGCGATCATTCGATATAGCACTGCCCATCTGCGCCGAAGCCGTCATTCGCGGCAAAAACCACCGGCTCGATTCAGGTACCGATTGGTGGCTCACGGTCACCGGCCGGCTAAAACAAGGCTGGTCTTTGGAACAAGCCTCCGCTCAGTTGCAAGCGATTTCTCCCAGCCTCTTTGATACAACGCTGCCGGCGAATTACCCACCGGTCAGCGTCGAAAAGTATCGAGCGTTTAAGCTGACCGCGGTCCCGGCCGGCACGGGCGTCTCGCTTCTGCGCGAGAACTACGAGCGTTCGCTTTGGTTGTTGTTGGCGATAGCAGGATTGGTTCTCCTGATCGCCTGCGCCAACCTGGCCAACCTGTTGCTCGCTCGCGCGAACGCGCGTGAACGCGAGATTGCAGTGAGACAGGCGTTGGGTGCCTCGCGCGGAAGACTCATTCGCCAGTTGCTGGTTGAGAGTCTGTTGCTTGCGGTCGTGGGTGCGGTGCTGGGTGCTTTTCTGGCGCAGGGACTGAGCCGGCTGCTTGTCTCATTTCTCAGCACAGGCGGCGACGCCGTGTTTTTGGATCTGGCTCCGGATTGGCGGGTGCTGGGTTTCGCAGCAAGCCTCGCCGTGCTGACCTGCGTTCTGTTTGGATTGGCGCCGGCGATGCGGGTGACGCGGATTGATCCTGGCTCGGCGATGAAGGCTGGAGGTCGTGGGCTGACGGCGGGCCGTGAACGAGTAAGTCTCCGTCGGGTGCTCGTTGTGACGCAGGTAGCGCTGTCGGTAGTTTTGGTAGCAGGCGCGCTTTTGTTTTCGCGCAGTCTGGGCAAGCTGCTGACGGTGGACCCCGGCTTCCGGCAAGAAGAAATTCTGATCGCGAATGTGGGATTCAGGAAGCTGAGTCTTCCGCCCGAAGGCCGCCTGGCCTTCCGGGGTCAGTTGCTCGAGCGAATCAGGGCTATTCCGGGGGTGGAAGCGGCTTCGGACACATCCATCGTTCCGCTCAGCGGCAGTGCCTCGGGCAACAATTTCTGGCTGGACGGTGCGAACAGGAACGAAAGGACGAATGCCAGCCACAGCCAGGTCGGCCCGGACTACTTTAAGACGTTAAACATGCCGTTGCTTGATGGGCGCCCATTCAACGAGCGCGATACCGCCGGCTCACCCAAGGTGGCGATCGTGAACGAGGCCTTTTCCCACGAGCTCTTAAAAGGGGCAAACCCGGTTGGCCAGAGGTTGTGGATCGAGAAGACGCCAAATGATCCGGAGACTCTCTTCGAGATAGTCGGGCTGGTTCGAAATACCAAGTATTCAGACTTACGCGAAGATTTTGGCCCCATCGCATACTTTGCCTCTGCGCAGGATCCCCGTCCGGCACCAGGCGGCCAGCTCATGATCCGGTCGAGTCTGCCCCAGGACCAGATGGTAGAAGCGGTGAAGCGCCTGTTCGACGACATCAATCCCTCCATTTCCGTGAGTTTTCAGGGATTCCAAACCATGATCCAAACATCGCTTCTTCGGGAGCGATTGATCGCGACACTCTCCGGCTTCTTTGGGTTGTTAGCGCTTTTGCTAGCCAGCATTGGGCTCTACGGCATTCTCTCCTACGGCGTCGCCAGCCGGACAAAAGAGCTCGGGGTTCGGATGGCGCTTGGGGCTCGAGCAAGCAACGTGCTCTGGCTGATTCTGCGTGAGGCCCTGGTGCTTGTGATCGTCGGCGTAGCGGTGGGATTGCCGGTGCTGTTCGGTGTAACACGATTTGTTTCGTCCCTGCTATTTGGACTGGGCGGGACGGATCCGCTGTCGCTCATCGTTGCGACGCTTTTGCTGGTTTCCGTAGCGATGGTTGCCGGCTACCTGCCGGCGCGCCGGGCGACTCGCATAGACCCGATGGTCGCGCTGCGCTACGAATAGAAAAGCGGTAAAGAGGCTGAAGCAGATGGCTATTCGCCTTAAACAACCTTCGCTGAACCTTCACCTCTGGCTGATCGCCTTTATCGGCGTGATCGTGCCCCGCCGTTTGCGCGCCGACTGGCGCCAGGAGTGGGAAGCCGAATTGCGATACCGGGAAGCGTTGCTCGCCGATTGGGACAAGCTCAACTGGAGGACCAAACTCGAGTTGTTCTGGCGCAGCCTCGGCGCCTTCCGGGATGCGCTCTGGCTGCAACAACTGAGATCGGAGGATGAAATGGTTCAGGATATACGTTACGGCATCCGGATGCTTTTCAAGACCAAAGGGTTCACCGCGGTGGCCGTGCTTTCGCTGGCGCTGGGAATCGGCGCGAATACGGCCTTGTTCAGCGTAGTGGATGCCGTCTTGTTGAGGACGCTGCCGGTCAACGAGCCGGAACGCCTGGTGCTTTTTGAATGGCAAGCCGGACGCCCTTTTAGGACCAACGGCATGCGCGGGACTTTTGTGCCGGGCCCGCCCGACACCCGCGGCGCTTCGATGTTTCGTTACGACACCTTTGAAAAGCTGCGCGAGACCCGGTCACTACAGCCGGATGGCCCGCTCTCCGACTTCTTTGCGTTTGCTCCAATCTATGAATTGACTGCGGTGGCCGATGAACAAGCCGAGGTGATCAAAGGGCAAGGGGTTTCCGGCGGTTACTACACCGGTATCGGGGTGCAACCGATGCTCGGACGCACGATAGGGGAATCCGATGACCATGCCGGCGCGCCGCCGGTGGTCGTGCTCACGCATCGATACTGGTCCGAGCGCTTTGGCGCCGATCCCGCGGTGATTGGCCGGGAGCTCAGACTCAACCAGGCGTCGTTCACGATCATCGGAGTGACGCCGCCCGCATTCAACGGCACCTTGCAGGTCGACCAGCGTCCCGACGTCACCGTCCCGCTTGCGTTTGAACCGCTACTGCTTGGCGACCGAACCGGCATGGCAAAAAAAGACAGGCCGAGTCTTTGGTGGCTGAACTTAATGGGCCGATTGAAACCAGGGGCGACGCTCGAGCAAGCGCGCGACAGTTTGAACGGCACGTTTGAAGCAAGTGCGCTGGAAGTGATGCCGCCGCCACGCAAGGACAGTGAGCCGGCCCAAATCGATCCGAAGGATTATCCGCACCTCGTAACGCAATCAGGCAGCCGGGGGATGATGGAAATCCGCAAGGTCTACTCCGCTACGATCTACGGGTTATTCATGATCGTCGGTGTCGTGCTGTTGATTGCTTGCGCCAACGTGGCGAACCTGCTGCTGGCGCGGGCCACGTTGCGTGGCGGCGAGATCAGCTTGCGGCTGGCGGTTGGAGCGGGGCGTTGGCGTTTGATCCGCCAACTGTTAACCGAGAGCATTCTGCTGGCCGGGTTGGGCGGGGCGGTCGGCGTGCTGTTCGCGTTCTGGGGCAAGAGTGCACTTGTAGCAATGTCCGACCGGAACAGCGGCTTCTTGCCAGCGGAGGTTGACCCGAGTCTAAACTGGCGGGTGCTAGCCTTTACCGTGGCTGTCTCGTTGCTGACCGGCATCCTGTTCGGTCTGGTCCCCGCGTGGCGCGCGACAAGCCTGGATCTATCAACCGCACTGAAGCAGAGCAAGCGCCACACGGGCACGGTATCCCGGTTGAGCAAAGGGTTGGTCGTAGCACAGGTCGCGGTGTCGCTTCTGTTACTGATCGGCGCGGGTTTGTTTATCCGCACCATGTACAATCTGCAACGCGTCAATCTCGGCTTCAATCAAGAGAACCTGCTCCTCTTAGGGCTTCAGCCCGAGCAGGGTGGATACAAAGAAGAGAGGTTGGTGCAGTTCTACCAGCAGCTTTTTGAACGATTGGACAACATGCCCGGCGTGCGCTCGGCTACCTTTGGCCGCATCCCACTCATTTCCCACTACATGTACAACACCGGCTTTCTCCTTCCTGGTGAGACGGAAAGCACCGGCGCTGAGCACCTTTCAAACCGGCAGATGGTGCGTGAAAACTATTTTTCGACGATGGAGATCCCTATCCTTCGCGGACGAGCATTTACTGCGCGGGATACCGCGCGGGCTCCAAACGTCGCCATAGTAAACCAAACCTTCGCCAACAAGTTCTTCCCCTATGAAGACGTTCTCGGCAAACACGTCAGGGATGCCGATAGCAAACGTGACTTCGAAATAGTCGGGGTCGTCGCCGATACCAAGTACAACAGTCAACGCGATGACATCGAACCCCTGCATTACACCCCCTGGCAGCAAGAGGGTGAGGAGATCGGCGAGATGTACTTCGCGCTGCGCACCGCGGGCGAGCCGACCGCGCTGGTCTCCGCCGTGCGACAGACTGTTCACGATATGGACAGCAATCTGCCGGTCACGAATGTCATTTCGCAAACGGCGCGGGCGCAGGAGAGCCTTGCGCAGGAACGCCTGTATGCCAGGCTGCTCAGTTTTTTTGGCGGGCTGGCGCTACTGCTCGCAGCCATAGGGCTGTCGGGAGTGCTGGCCTATTCGGTCGCGCAGCGGACCAACGAGATCGGCATCCGGATGGCCCTTGGCGCGCAACCGGCGAACGTCTTGCGAATGGTCGTCTGGCGAGGAATGAAACTGGTGCTTCTCGGCGTTGCTGTCGGTGCGTTGAGCGGATATGGGTTGAAGCGCCTGCTGGCAAGCCAGTATTTCGGCGAGGACGCGTGGCAGCGCCAAATGGCGGAGCAGCTTTACCAGGTGACTGGGACGGACCCGTTGACCTTCGGGGTAATCGCCTCGCTGCTGACAGGGGTAGCGCTGATCGCTTGCTGGCTGCCCGCGCGCAAAGCCGCGCGAGTGGACCCGCTCGAGGCGTTGCGTCACGAGTGAAAGGAGTATATCCGTGCAAATCTGTCGAATCCGTGTCATCTGCGTTCTATTCCGTAATGGAACACGGATAACACGGATTTGACTGATTGACGCGGATTTTTTCGCGAAGCCGCTCGCAATGTCTGAAGAAAAGAAAACACCCCTACGGCCTTACCTTTGGCTGGTTGTGCTTATCGGCGTGATCGTGCCGCGAAGGTTGCGCGCCGACTGGCGGCAGGAGTGGGAAGCCGAGTTGCGACACCGCGAAACGCTCCTTGCCGAGTGGGACAAGCTCAACTGGCCGGCCAAACTCGATTTGCTGCGACGCAGCCTAGGTGCTTTTTGGGATGCGCTTTGGTTGCAGCCACAAAGACTGGAGGACGAGATGTTTCAAGACTTGCGCTACGGCGCGCGAATACTGCTGAGACAACCCGGGTTTACATTGGTGGCGGTGCTATCCCTGGCACTGGGAATCGGAGCCAATACGGCGATTTTCAGCCTCATCGACGTCCTGCTCATCAAGTCGCTGCCGGTGCGACAGCCGGAAAAGCTGGTGCTCTTCGGCAAAGGGGAGAGCGCTGGGGTGACAATTGGCTTCCCGAACAAGAGCCCGGACCTTTTTTCTTATCCGTTTTATCGGCAGGTGCAACAGAATAATGAAGTATTCTCCGATGTCGGTGCGCTGATCAGCATCCCGTGGAACGTGCATGGATCGGTCAACACAAGTGGAGCAGCCGGCCAGACTGAACAGATTGATGTGCAATTGGTTTCCGGGACTTATTTCTCGGTTTTGGGAGTCAATGCCAGCATCGGGCGTGCGTTTAGCGACACCGATGATCCGAACACAGGAGGCCACCCGGTTGCGGTGATAAGCAATGCGTGGTGGGAACGCCGATTGGGCGGCGACCCAGGCGTGGTCGGCAAAACGATCACGATCGACCATGTGGTTTACACAATCATCGGCGTCGCGCCTCGCGAGTTTTTCGGCACGACGGTCGGCCAGGCGCCGGACCTCTGGGTGCCGTTGGCGATGGGGGCGCAGATGCCGCCGGCGCATTGGGACGGCCGGACTGACCCCGTGTTCCAGTCGCTCTATTTGATCGCGCGGACAAAAGATGGCGTAAGCCTGGAGCAGGCTAACGCCGCCGTCAACGTACAATTCAAACAGTTCCTGCAAGAGACCGCAGGCGCGCAACCTCCCGCCGAACGCTTGCAAGACATCGAGCGCGCGAGTATCGAACTGACACCCGGGGGCCGTGGGCTGTCGGAACTTCGCCAGGAGTTCTCGCTCTCGTTGCGAATCCTGATGGCCGTGGTCGCAGTTGTGTTGCTGATTGCCTGCGCGAATGTCGCGAATCTATTGCTTGCGCGCGCGGAAGCCCGGCAGAAGGAGTTCGCCGTGCGGCTGGCGTTGGGCGCAAGCCGCACGCGCCTGATTCGCCAGTTGCTCACCGAAAGCGTTTTGCTGTCCGGCATGGGCGCGCTCGCCGGAATCCTGCTGGCATGGTGGGGCAGCCGTTTTCTTGTGGTAATGACCTCTGCCGGTGCGGAGCAGTTGCCGATTGATGTCACGCCAAATGCACGCATCCTGAGTTTCACCTTGCTTGCGTCGCTAGCGTCGGCGCTGGTGTTCGGCACGGCTCCGGCGTTGCGGGCGGCACGCCTCGAACCGAACGCCTCGCTTAAAGGCGGGCGCGGCGTGGTGCGCGCGTCCTCCAAGAGTTGGCTGGGCAAGTCGTTGGTTGTCGGGCAGGTGACGCTGTCGCTGCTTCTGTTGGTTGGAGCAGGATTATTCGTGCGCACTTTGATCAATTTGCAAAGCGTGCCTACCGGCTTTGATCAACAGCACGTTCTGCTGTTCAAGATGGACACTGCCACTACCGGCTATGCGGACGAAGCTCGCCGCGCCGCCTTGTTCCGCGATGTTGAAGAAAAGGTGGAAGCGTTGCCGGCCGTCCAGTCAGCTTCATTTGCGTTCTGGATCTTCAATCAAGGCGGCTGGAACAGCCATCCATATAGTCGCGACCAGACCGCATTGGAGGCCCAAAACCGACTGACCAGCAACAACGTCGTCGGCCCGGACTATTTCAACGCGATGGGCATCCCGCTGGTGCTGGGTCGCGGCTTCGGTCCGCAAGACACGGACAAGTCCCAGAAAGTCGCCGTCATCAACGAAACGATGGCGCGCTTGTTCTTCACGAATGGCGCGCTCGGCAAGCGATTTGGGATTAACGGTCCCGAATCCAGCGAGAAGTTTGAAGTGATCGGCGTCGTGAAAGATGCCAAATCAGCAAGCCTGACCGAGCAGCCACGTCCGGGGGCTTATTACCCGCACGCGCAAGGAAGCGGTTTCCTCGACAACTTTGTCGTGCGTTACTCCGGCGCTCCGGCTGCGGTCATCCCGCTGATTCGGCAGGCGATCAGCGAGGTCAACCCCAACTTGCCGGTGGATGAAGTCGTGAGTCTATCTGAACACGTTGGCCGCTCGCTCGTTCCGCAAAAACTGGTGGCGCGACTGGCGGCGTTCTTCGGTCTTCTGGCGCTGATGCTTGCCTGTGTCGGGCTCTACGGCACGTTGTCTTACGGAGTCGCGCGCCGCACGCACGAGATCGGCATCCGCATGGCCTTGGGCGCACCCGGCCGCAACGTGCAGTGGCTGGTCTTACGTGAGGCGCTGGTGTTGGTCGGCGGCGGCGTGGTCCTCGGATTGGTTGCCGCTTCGTTCGTCACCAGTCTTGCGGAAAGCCTGTTGTTCGGATTGAAGCCGAATGACCCGGCGACCATGGCGGCAGCCACGATATTGCTGGTTGGAGTTGCCACCGTCGCGGGACTCTTGCCGGCTCGCCGCGCCTCACGCGTAGATCCGCTGGTCGCTTTGCGAGATGAGTAGTGAGATGGGACGAACGAATTTGCTGGCATGTACGGGCGGCCCAATTGTTTGCATGTACAGGCGGCCCTCCGTGGCCGCCCCTCTTCGGCCAGACGTGAACCGCGTCAAGAAGGGCCGGCCACGGAGGGCCGCCCGTACATGAGCGCAAGCTTTTCTAGAAAGGCAATTGTTACAAGCAACTAGAGCGCGAAATGACAAGTGCGCAAACAACTCGCTTTCGGTTTTGGCTGTGGCTGATCCGCTTGATTGGAGTAATTGTGCCGCGCCGATTGCGCGCCGACTGGCGGCAGGAGTGGGAAGCTGAGCTGCGATACCGCGAGTTGCTGCTCGCCGATTGGGACAAGCTCAATTGGAAAACCAAGCTCGATCTGCTGCGCCGAAGTCACGGCGCTTTCTGGGATGCGTTGGTGTTGCAGCCACAAAGACTGGAGGACGAAATGTTTCAAGACCTGCGATATGGCGCGCGAATGCTGTTGAAGAATCCGGGCTTCACGTTGATTGGCATCATTACGCTGGCGTTGGGAATTGGCGCCAGCACGGCGATCTTCAGCGCGGTGAACCCAATTCTGTTCGAGTCGTTGCCCTATCCGCACGCCGACCGACTGACCATGGTCTGGGACTTCGGCAACGAAGGCGCGCGGGTCCACGTTACGTTCGGCACTTATCGCGAACTGCTCGAACGCGGTCGGTCCTTCGACGCGATGGCCGTAATGAGAGTCTGGCAGCCAGCCTTGACCGGACAAGCCCAGCCGGAACGGTTTGATGGGCAGCGCGTGAGTGCGGGCTACTTCCGAGTGCTGGGCGTCTCGCCGGCGATGGGAAGCGACTTCCAGGAATCCGACGATCAGCCCAACGGTGCAGCTGTCGTGATAATCAGCGACGGGTTATGGCGACGACGCTTTGGCGAAGACGCCGAGATCGTAGGGCGACAGGTCACTCTCGACTCCAAACCTTATACGGTCATCGGAGTGATGCCGCGGGCGTTCGAAAATGTTCTGGCACCCGCCGCTGAAGTCTGGACGCCTTTGCAGTATGACACTGCCCTTTTACCCGACAGCAGGGAGTGGGGTCATCACCTCCGTATGGTGGGGCGGTTGCGCTCTGGCGTCGTAACCGATCAGGGCAGGCTGGAGCTCAATTCAATCGCGCATAATCCGGTGCCGGAATTCTCCAGACCGCCACACGCGTCAATGGATCCGGGGTTGATAGTGAACTCTCTGCAGGATGACGTTACCAGCGGCGTCAAACCAGCTCTGCTCGCCGTACTTGGCGCGGTCGTGCTGGTGCTCGCCATCGCCTGCGCGAATGTGACGAATCTGCTGCTGGCTCGCGGCGCACAGCGACGCGGCGAGTTTGCGGTGCGCGTCGCGCTTGGCGCGAGAAGAACGCGGATGATTCGGCAATTGCTTACCGAGAGCCTGCTGCTCGCCGTCGTGGGTGGGGCCCTGGGAATGATCGTCGCGGAATTCGGTATACGGGCGCTGGTGGCGCTCAGTCCACCCGGACTGCCGCGGGTAGGCACGATTCGCATTGACAGCGCAGTTTTCGTTTTCGCGCTCGGAATCACCACCGTGATCGGAGTGGTGGTCGGGCTTATTCCAGCGCTGCACGCGTCTGGCAGGGACCTGCAAATCGGATTGCAACAAAGCTCGCATCGAACCGCTGGTGGTCACCAATGGTTGCGCCGAATGCTGGTGGTGGCCGAAGTCGCCCTCGCCCTCGTGCTGCTGGTGAGTACCGGATTGCTCCTGCGAAGCCTGCAGCATCTGTTCGCGATTGATCCCGGGTTCGATACTTCGAATCTGCTTACTATGCAGGTTCAGACGTCGGGTCCCCGATTCGACAACGACGCAACTCACCGGTTCTTCGAGCAAGCGGTGGAGGCGGTACGTCAGGTCCCGGGTGTCACCGAGGCCGCGTTCACCAGCCAGTTGCCGCTGAGCGGAGACCTCGACGACGGCTATGGCGTGCATTTTGAGTCGAGTCCGACTGGCAACCCCGAGGCGGATAGCGGTGCGTACAGGTACGCGGTGAGTCCCGGTTACCTCGAGACGATGGCTATCCCTCTGCGCAGCGGACGCGTGCTCAATGCTCACGACGAAGCCGACGCACCTCCGGCCGTGCTGATCAGCGAATCGTTAGCCAGAAGCAAGTTCGGGAATGAAGATCCGATCGGCCAGCGGCTGCGCATAGGTCCCACCGACGGGCCGTGGAACGCAGTCGTCGGGGTGGTTGGCAACGTGAAGCAGACGTCGCTGGAGGTGGCGCAGACGGATGCGGTGTATATGACAAACAGACAGTGGGGCATGTTCCCGGACAGAGCGCGATGGCTTGTGGTTCGTGCGCATGGCAGCGCGGCCACTCTCCCTCCCGCGATAAGACAGGCAATCTGGTCGGTGGACAAGGATCAGCCGATTGTACGAGTCGCCATCATGGACGACTTGCTCGCGAAGTCAGCCGCCGAGCGGCGCTTCGCGCTAATCCTGTTCGAGACGTTCGGCCTCGTCGCGCTCGCGCTGGCAGCCATCGGTATCTACGGCGTGCTCTCAGGCAGCGTCACCGAACGCACCCGCGAGATTGGCGTGCGGTTGGCGTTGGGAGCGCAACGCCGGGATGTCCTCGGTATGGTTTTGAAACAAGGCATCAAGCTCACGCTCGGCGGAGTTGGCATCGGATTGTTGGCTGCTTGGGCGGTGACGCGCTTGCTGACCAGCCTGCTTTACAGCGTAAGCGCGACCGATCCGTCGATCTTCGGCGGTGTTGCTTTGTTGTTGCTGAGCGTTGCGTTGCTCGCATGTTACTTGCCCGCGCGCAGAGCGACTAAGGTTGATCCGTTGGTGGCGCTGCGACACGAATAACAAAGGAAACGTGAAACCGCATTTGTGGCTGATCAAGTTCGTCGGTTTGATAGTGCCGCGCCGGTTGCGCGCGGACTGGCACCAGGAGTGGGAAGCCGAGTTGCGCTACCGCGAAATGTTGCTAGCCGATTGGGACAGGCTCAATTGGAAAACGAAACTGGATTTAGTACGCCGCAGCCTCGGAGCGTTTCGGGATGCACTTCTGTTGCAACCACAAAGATTGGAGGACGAGATGTTTCAAGACATTCGTTACGGCGCTCGAATGTTATTGAAGAAGCCGGGGTTCTCCCTTGTAGCCGTACTCTCACTGGCGTTGGGGATTGGCGCCAACACCGCGTTGTTCAGCGTAGTAGACGCCGTCTTCCTAAGAAAGCTGTCCGTTCCTGAGCCCGAGCGATTGGTGCTCTTTGAGTGGCAATCCGGACGTTCGTTCAGAACAAATGGAATGAGCGGCACGTCGTTCGTGCCCGGGCCACCGGACACAAAAGGGCTTTCGCTGTTTCGCTACGAGGTCTTTGAAAGAATGGGCCGGGCCCGCGCCGTCGCGCCGGAAAACCCGCTCAGCGATTTCTTTGCCTTCGCTCCAATTCGAGAAGTGACCGCGGTAGTGGGCGAGCAAGTGGAGATTGTCAGCGGGCAAGCCGTGTCGGGCGGCTATTACGGCGGGCTGCAAGTGCAGCCGGCGTTGGGACGCGGAATCACTGACGAAGATGATAGGCAAGGCGCAGCGCCAGTAGCCGTGCTCAGCCATCAGTTTTGGCAAGAGCGGTTTGGCGCAAACCCGGGAGTCATCGGCCAACAACTCAACCTCAACAAGACGTCTTTCACAATCATCGGCGTGACGCCGCCCGCTTTCACCGGAACGTCGCAAGTGGATTATCACCCGGTAGTAACTGTCCCGTTAGCATGCGAGCCGTTGCTGATGGGCGAACGCAGCAGAATGGGCACGGCGAACGAACCGGGCGTCTGGTGGATGAACTTGATGGGGCGGCTCAAACCGGGCGCGACATACGAACAAGCGCGCGACAGCCTGAATGATAGCTTTCAAGCTGCCGCGTTGGAGCTCAGGCCGCCGCCTCGCAAAGCGAATGAGCCGTCGCAACTCGAGCCGAAGGATTACCCGCGCCTGATTGCGGAATCCGGCAGCCTTGGGATGCTGGACAGGCGCAGAGGTTATTCAACCACGATCTATGGACTGTTCATCGTGGTGGCGCTCGTGCTGCTGATTGCCTGCGCCAACGTGGCGAACCTGTTGCTGGCTCGCGCGGCGTATCGCGGCCAGGAAATCAGCCTGCGACTGGCGGTCGGCGCGGGGCGCTGGCGTCTGGTGCGGCAACTGCTGACTGAAAGCGTGTTGCTTGCGTCGTTGGGCGGCGCGGTTGGCGTGCTGTTCGCTCTCTGGGGCAAGAACGCGCTTTTGGCGCTGACCGACAAAGAGACAAGATTCTTGCCCGGCGGCGTTGACGTCAGTCTGAATTGGCGTGTGCTCTTGTTCACGATGGGCGTCTCGCTCTTGACCGGTTTGTTGTTCGGACTAGCGCCCGCGTGGCGCGCGGCCAGCGTTGATCTGGCGTCCGCGCTCAAACAGAGCCGCCGCACGACAGGCGCGGTATCGCGGCTCAGTAAGGGGCTGATCGTGGCGCAGGTCGGGCTCTCGTTGCTGTTGTTGGTCGGCGCCGGTTTGTTTATCCGCACGCTCTCCAACCTGCAACGAGTGAACCTGGGCTTCAATCAGGAAAATCTCCTGATCTTCAGGTTGCAGCCGGAACAGAGCGGTTACAAAGCCGAGCGGCTGATGCAGTTTTATCAACAGCTCTTTGAGCGGATGGATAACCTGCCCGGCGTGCGCGCGGCGACATTCGGAAAAGTCCCGCTCATCGCGAATGACAATTGGTTCTTTGACATCTTGCTGCCCGGTGAGACGGAAATGACTGCCGAGGGGAAACACATCACCAACCGGCAGGCGGTGCGCGAGAACTATTTTGCGACGCTGGAAATCCCGCTGCTGAGCGGGCGCGGCTTCACGGGGCAAGATGACCAGCGTGCGCCCAAAGTGGCCATCGTCAGTCAAACCTTTGCGCACCAGTTCTTCCCTGACGAAGACGCGATCGGCAAACGTATCACGATTATCTATGGCAAACGTGAAGTCGAGATCATCGGCGTGGTTGCCGACACCAAATACATGAGCCAGCGAGAAGAGATCACGCCGCTGATCTACACGCCCTGGCAGCAGGAAGGCGAGTTTATCGGCGAGATGCATTTCACAATGCGCACAGCGGGTGAACCAACCCCGCTCGCAGCCACTGTGCGCCAAGTCGTGCGCGAACTCGACAGGAATTTGGCTGTAGCAGAAGTCGGCTCACAAACGGCGCGCTCGCAGGCCACCTTGGGACAGGAACGCTTGTACGCAAGGCTACTGAGCTTTTTCGGCGGGCTGGCCCTAGCGCTGGCGGCCATCGGACTCTCCGGCGTGCTGGCCTACTCGGTCGCCCAACGCACAAACGAGATCGGCATCCGGATGGCGCTTGGCGCCCAGAAGATGAACGTTTGGCGGCTTGTGGTCTGGCAAGGCATGAAACTGGTGCTGTTGGGACTGGCAGCCGGCGCGTTGACCGGGTACGCCCTGAAGCGACTGCTTGCGAGCGAATACTTCGGCGCCGAAGCGTGGCAGCGCCAGGTGGCTGAGCAGCTTTACGGGGTGAAAGGAACTGACCCGTTGACCTTCGTGATAATTGCGTCACTGCTGACACTGGTAGCGCTGGTGGCTTGCTGGCTGCCGGCCCGAAAAGCGGCGCAAGTTGAACCGCTCGAGGCGCTGCGGCACGAATGACCGGGGCGAACGTGAAACCGCATCTGTGGCTGATCCAATTCATCGGTCTCATAGTTCCGCGCCGCTTGCGCGCCGACTGGCGTCAGGAGTGGGAAGCCGAGTTGCAATATCGCGAGATGCTCTTGGCCGATTGGGACAAGATTAATTGGAAAACCAAACTTGATCTGGTGCGACGAAGTCTGGGCGCGTTTTGGGACGCGCTGGTGCTGCAACCACAACGAATGGAGGACGAGATGTTTCAAGACTTGCGGTTCGGGTCGCGAATGTTGCTCAAGACGCCGGGCTTCACGCTGATCGCCATCTTCACAATTGCACTCGGCATCGGAGCCAACACCGCGATCTTCAGCGTCGTCAATACCGTCTTGTTGCGGCCGCTGCCGTACCTCAACGCTGATCGGATCGTCGCCATTCAGGAAATCAGCAAAGAGGGCAAGCGCATTCAGGTTACTCCTGCAAACTTTCTCGACTGGCGCGCGCAGAACACGGTCTTCGAACATCTGTCGGCGATTTTTACGCGCACCGCGAACCTCGCCGGTGAGAATGAAGCCGAGCGCATCACCCTCGCCGTGACATCGGCAGACTTCTTCGACGTGTTCGGGGCGCAGCCGCATCAAGGACGGTTGTTCCTTCCCGAAGACGAAAAAGCAGGCCACGATCCGATCGTCGTCATCAGTCACGCCTTATGGCAGCGGCGATATGGCGGCGACCCGGATATCGTCGGCAAACCGATAACGCTTGACGGCATTACTTACACCGTCGCAGGCGTCGCTCCGGCGGGTTTTCAATATCCGGACAAAACCGAAGCGTGGCTGCCGCCCGTCAGACTCGCGCCGGCAGTCACTCCAACAATGGATGTGACGCAGGTGCGCGGCTTCGGCTTCTTGAGCGCAGTGGCATTACTCAAACCCGGCGTCCCACTACAGCAGGCGAAAGACGAAATGGAAACCATCACCGCGCGCCTGCGTGAGCAGTATCCGGAAACCAACAACAACCGTTTCAACCGGGTTGTGTCTCTGCACACCCATCTCGTCGGCGATACCAGCCTGGTGTTATTGCTGTTGCTGGGCGCGGTTTGCTTTGTGTTGCTGATCGCGTGCGCCAACGTTGCGAACTTGATGCTGGTTCGTGCTACGGCAAGACAGAAAGAGATCGCGATTCGCACGGCGCTTGGCGCGTCGCGGCTGCGGATCGTAAGGCAACTACTCACCGAAAGCGTAATGCTCGCGGTCACCGGCGGCGCGTTTGGTCTACTGCTGGCGTGGCAAGGCATTCATCTGCTGACGCGACTGCTGCCGAAGGATTTCCCACGCCATCAGGATATCGGCGTGGACCTCAAGGTGCTCGGATTTACGATTCTCGTCTCGGTGCTTACCGGCATCGTCTTTGGGTTTGCGCCTGCGTGGCAAGTATCCAGAGCGGATACGAACGAATCGCTGAAAGAGAACGCGCGGGGAGCAGCCGGGGGGACACGCAACCGGTTGCGCGGTCTCTTCGTCATCGGCGAAGTTGCACTCTCGCTGGTGTTGCTGGTTGGCGCGGGGCTTCTATTTCGCAGCTTTCTACAACTCCAGTCCGTTACCTCCGGATTCGACTCACACAATGTGCTGACGTTCAGATTGAGTCCATCGGGAACGAACTTCAGGCAAGATCCGCAGTTCATCGCTTACTACACGCAGGTCGAAGAACGCCTGCGCTCGATTCCGGGTGTCGAAACGGTCGGCGCGATCAACACTCTGCCGCTCTCAAAGGGACCGACGCTGGGCTTTAGGATCGAAGGGCGCGAGCCCCTGCCTGTGGACAAGTGGCCCCACGCAAATTATCGCTGTGTCAGCACGGATTACTTCCGCGCGTTGAGCATTCCAGTCGATCGGGGTCGAGCTTTTGCTGAGACGGACGGCGTGGACAACCCGCTGGTCGCTCTTATCAATCAGGCAGCGGCCGCCGACTACTTCGCGGGCGAGGATCCGGTTGGCAGGCGCATCGGCTTCGGAGGGACAGACCGTAAAAATCAGCCGGTTTGGTTTGAGATCGTTGGCGTCGTCGCAAACGTCCGGACCATTGAGTTGCAGGAAGAACCGATGCCGGAAGTTTACCTCTCTTCTCTGCAAGACACCTTCTCCGGCATGTCTTTTGTCATTCGTACGCAGATCGATCCCGCGGGTTTGGCGGCGGCAGCGCGCGAGGCCGCTCAGGATGTTGACCGCGGTCAACCGGTCGCCGATCTCCGCACGATGGATAACATAGTCAGCGAGTCCATAACACAACCGCGATTCAATCTGACCCTGCTCGGTATCTTCGCCGGGATCGCGCTGATCCTATCGGCTGCTGGGATTTACGGGGTGACCTCCTACACGGTGGCGCAGCGGACGCACGAGCTGGGAATCCGCGTCGCGCTGGGCGCCAGGCAAAGTGATATTTTCAAGCTGGTAGTCGGGCAAGGAATGATGTTGGCTCTGATTGGCATAGGGATCGGCTTGGCGGCCACCTCTGTTTTGACGCAGTTGCTTACGAGTCTGCTCTTCGGTGTTAGCCCTTCCGATCCGTTGACGTTCGCGACGATCACTTTTCTGCTTGGAGGCGTAGCGGTGTTCGCGTGCTACTTGCCGGCGCGGCGCGCCGCCCGAGTGGATCCGATGACTGCGCTGCGTTCCGAATAAGAGTTTATCCCGGGTCGATGAAGAGCGATTCGAAACCACACCTCCGGTTGATCGGCTTGATAGGGGTGATCGTGCCCCGACGGCTGCGTGCCGACTGGCGGCAGGAGTGGGAAGCCGAGCTGCGATACCGCGAGTTGTTGCTTGCCGATTGGGACAAGCTCAACTGGAAAACCAAACTTGATCTGCTGCGGCGCAGCCTGGGCGGGTTCTGGGATGCGCTGGCGTTACAACCACAGAGATTGGAGGACGAGGTGTTTCAAGACCTGCGTTATGGCATCCGAATGCTGGTGAAGAATCCCAGCTTTACTTTCGTGGCCGTGCTCACGCTTGCATTGGGAATTGGAGCTAACACCGCCATTTTCAGCGTGGTCAACGCCGTTCTGTTGCGTCCGCTCCCTTTTCACGACCCTGACCGAGTCATCACGGTTTGGGAGCCTTCCAGAGATGGCCATACATTAAGCCTCACAGACGTGGAATATTTTGACTATCGTGCGCAAAACCACGTCTTTGAGGACATGGCCGCCTATGCCATAGGGACCCTTTCTCTCACAGGCAATGGTCAACCCGAGCGCGTTGCAGCGATGGGCGGATCTGCAAGTCTGTTCACGGTCCTGGCTGTTGCGCCCGCATTGGGCCGTGCCTTCACGGCGGAGGAGGATA
Organism: Blastocatellia bacterium; assembly: GCA_049273855.1. GTDB lineage: Bacteria > Acidobacteriota > Blastocatellia > UBA7656 > UBA7656 > Onstottus_B. Next base: position 6,066 of record JBASRN010000149.1, on the reverse strand, counting down.
AGCCCGACGCTCCTCAAGTTGCAATGCTGAGTTACGGTCTGTGGCAGCGCCGTTTTGGCGCCGATCCAAACGTCATCGGTCAGCAGGTAAGAGTCTCTGAAGTCAACACGACCATCATCGGTGTCATGCCCCGCAGCTTTCAGTTCATCAATCGAGAAGTGGAGTTATGGGTTCCGCTTGGACTCGATCCCGCCAACCTCAATCCTCGGAGTCGTTCCTACCACATCGTCGCGCGGCTGAAGGCGACAGTCGGGCTGCAACAGGCGCGCAATGAAATGAACGCGCTCGCGGCACGGCTGGCCGATGAGCAAAAGAACAGATACCCCCAAGGTGCGAATACAACGTCGAGTCTGAATCTGATCCCGATCTATGAACTGATCCTGGGAGATTTGCAAAGAATGCTGGTCGTGCTGCTGGCGGCGATCGGCTTCGTGTTACTGATCGCTTGCGCCAACGTGTCGATGCTTTCGCTGGCGCGCGCGGAAGCAAGGCAGAAGGAGATCGCCATTCGCCTGGCGGTTGGCGCTGGACGGATCCGGATTATTCGCCAGCTTTTTACCGAAGGCGCGCTCTTGAGCGTGCTGGGCGGAACTGTCGGACTGCTGTCGGCGGGGTGGGGCATCGATGCTCTGCGTGCGATCGCGCCACCCGATATCCCGCGGCTTGATGAAGTGAGTGTCGATGGCACGGTTCTGGGCTTTGTGCTAGTGGTCTCGCTGTTGACCACCAGCATTTTCGGATTAGTGCCCGCGCTGCAAGCGTCGCGACCCGATCTCCAGGCCTCGCTCAAGGAAGGCGTTACCGTCTCGGCGAGCGCAGGACGCAAGCGCACGCGCCGCGTGCTTGTGGTTTCCGAAGTTGCGCTGGCACTGATGCTCCTGATCGGCGCCGGACTGATGATCAAGAGTTTTTCGCGTCTGCTCAACCTGGATCCCGGCTTCGATCCGAAGAATGTGTTGACGGCGCGTCTCTCCTTGCCGTCCGCAAGATATCAGCAGAAGGAGCAAGTGGATGCTTTCTACCGTCAATTAGTCGAACGCATTGAGGCCATCCCCGGAGTAGAAGTCGTTGGCCTGGGAAGCCATTTGCCGTTGAGCGGATTGAATTCCAATGCCTCATTCGAGATCGAAGGCAGACCGCGCATGTCCGAAGACGTCATACAGAACGCCGACTATCGCCTGGTCAGCAAGGACTACTTCCGCGCGCTGAGAGCGCCTGTGCTTAGGGGCCGTTACTTCACCGAAGCTGACCGCGAAGACGCGCCCGGTGCCCTTATCATTAATAATACGATGGCGACTAACTACTGGCCTGGCGAAGACCCGGTCGGAAAGAGGGTCAATCTCGGCACGCCCGGCAGCCCGTGGCTAACGATCGTCGGCGTCGTCAACGACGTAAAGCACCACGGACTGACGGCGGGGCTGAAGCCGGAGATGTACTTCCTACATTCGCAGCACGCCTACGCCAATCCTTTTGGTGTCTGGCGCCCGATGATGCTTGCAGTGCGCACGACTGTTGATCCCCTGTCGGTGAGCGGAAGCGTGAAAGATGCCGTCCAAACACTTGATAAAGACTTGCCGGTAGCGAGACTGCAAGCCCTCGACCAGATTGTGTCAAGCTCAATTGCCCAGGCTCGCTTCGCGATGCTGCTGATGACGATCTTTTCGCTGGTCGCTTTGGCAATGGCAGCGGCGGGAGTTTACGGGGTGGTCTCGTATTCGGTCGCGCAGCGCACTCGTGAAATTGGCATCCGGATGGTGCTTGGAGCGCAGCCGCGACAGGTGCTGCGTATGGTAATCGGGCAGGGAATGGGCCCGGCGCTACTGGGTGTGGCGATCGGCCTCGTTGGTGCATTCGCGCTCACTCGGTTGATCCAGACTTTGTTGTTCGTCGTGAGCCCGACTGACCCGCTCACTTTCGCGAGCGTGGCGGTGCTGCTGGCAGTGGTGGCGCTTGTAGCCTGCTATCTGCCGGCGCGGCGGGCCACCAGAGTCGAAGCGACACTTGCCTTGCGACACCAGTAGATACTGCACAACTGTCATGTCTGCGCCTGATCAAACCAAAAAACGTCGTCCAAGACCGCACATCTGGTTGATTGTCGTGATTGGCGTGATCGTGCCGCGCCGGCTTCGCGCCGACTGGCGGCAGGAGTGGGAAGCCGAGCTGCGATACCGCGAGTTGTTGCTTGCCGATTGGGACAAGCTCAATTGGAAAACGAAACTTGATTTGCTGCGCCGCAGTCTCGGCGCGTTTTGGGATGCGCTCTGGCTCCAACAACTACGATGGGAGGACGATATGTTTCAAGATTTGCGTTATGGCGTGCGCATGTTATGGAAGCAACCCAGCTTCACTTTGATCGCTGTTCTTACGCTCGCGCTTGGCATTGGCGCTTGTACGGCGATTTTCAGCGTAGTGGATGCTGTGCTGCTGCGGCAGTTGCCGTATCCGCAACCGGAACGCATTGTCAGCCTCAGAGAGGTAGATGCGCAGAGCCGGCAAATGACGTTTGCCGACCGGAATTTTCAGGACGTGCGAGCGCGCAATCACACGTTGGCGGCGGTCGCAGAATATGGGACGCAAGAAATCACTGTGCTCGGCGGCAGCGAACCTGTCCGCGCTCAAGTGTCGTTCGTTTCGCGCGAATTCTTCCAGGTGCTGGGCATCCAGCCTGCCATCGGGCGCAGCTTTTTGCCGGAAGAAACCAAAGTCGGCGGAAATCCCGTCGCGGTGGTGAGCGCTCGATATTGGGAGAACTTGTTGGGCAGTCGCAGTGATCTGGCCACTACTCCGCTGCGGATTGACAATACCAATTACACCGTCGTTGGCGTGATGCCGCGCAGCTTCAACTTTCCTCAAAATGCCGAGATCTGGGTGCCAATAGAATTAGACGAGCCGACGCCATCGCGCACGTCGCACGGACGGCGCGTGATCGCGCGCCTGGGAGATGGCGTCACACTGGCGCAAGCTCGCGCTGAACTCAGCACTATCGGCAAACAGCTCAAGCAAGAAAACGGCAAGGACATTGATCTGGTTGACCTCGCCGCCACGCCGTTGCAAGAAGCGATGGTCGGCTCGTCCAGTCAGACGCTGCTCGTCATTATGGCGGCGGTTGCCGTGCTCTTGTTGATCGCCTGCGCCAATGTCGCCAATTTGTTACTGGCGCAAATCACCGCGCGGCAGCACGAATTCGATGTCCGTGCGGCACTGGGCGCAACACGCTGGCGACTGGCCCGGCAATTCGTGACGGAAAGTTTGTTACTGGCTGCGCTGGCCGGAGGTTTGGGTGTCTCGCTTTCGATCTGGGGCGTGAAGGTGTTGCTCAGCTTGAATCAAAATAACCTGCCGCGCGCCGAAGAAATCGGCGTTGATGCGCGTGCCCTGACCTTCACCTTTGCGCTCTCTATGCTCGTCGCTGTAGCGCTGGGGCTGGTGCCGTTGTTGCGGTTTGGCAGGCAGGATTTGCACTCCAGTTTGAAAGAAGATGGGCGCGGACATATCGCCCATGCGGCCAGCCATCGTTTGCGCGGCTTATTGGTCGTGACCCAAGTCGCGTTGACCTCGGTGCTGTTAGTGGGCGCGGGGTTATTAGGCAAAAGCTTCGTCAAACTGCTGAGCATTGATCCTGGCTTTCGGACGGAGAACGCTGTCGCGATGGAAATTTCGGTGCCTGTACAAAGCGGCAACAACGAAGCGCAAACACGCGCCTACTTCTATCAGCAATTGGTGGAACGCGTGAAAGCCTTGCCCGGTGTCGCTGCGGTCGGTGGCATCAACGGCTTGCCAATGACCGACGGCGGCGCCGACGGCCAATTTTTGATTGACAACGATCCGGCCTTAAAAGGCTACGCTGAATTGCGCATTGCGACTCCGAGTTACTTCAATGCGATGGGGATTCAATTATTGCGCGGGCGATTGCTGGCCGAAAGCGATGGCCCTGACACCCAGCACGTGGCGGTAATCAGCGAGAACTTAGCGCGTCAGTACTGGCCGTATGAAGAGCCACTGGGCAAACACCTTCAATACAGCAATATGGACGGCGACAAACGGTTGCTGGAAATCGTCGGTGTGGTAAGCGACGTGCGCGAATTCGGACTTGATGCGAATGCGCGGCCCACGGTTTATGCGCATTATCTGCAACGCCCACGTCAAGCCTGGAGCTTTACGATTGTGACGCGCACCCAAGGCGACGCCACTGCGCTCATTCCCGTCTTGCGATCTACACTGTACTCGCTCAATCGCGATGTGCCTACGAAATTCCGCACGCTGGCACAAATCTTTTCTTCATCGCTCGACCAACGTCGCTTCAGCCTGGTGTTGTTCGGTGTGTTTGCAGTGGTGGCCTTGCTGTTGGCCGCGCTAGGCATTTACGGCGTGACTTCGTATGCCGTGACGCAGCGCACGCCTGAATTGGGCTTGCGAGTGGCGCTCGGCGCGCAAAGACGCGATGTCTTGCGACTGGTCATTGGACAGGGGATGAAAGCGGTGCTGGCCGGCGTAAGCATTGGGCTGGCCGGAGCTTTGGCCGTCACGCGGCTGATCGCTCATTTACTGTTTGAAATCAGTGCGACCGATCCGTTGACGTTTGCCGCGATTGCCAGCGTTCTGCTCTTGATCGCGTTGCTTGCCTGTTATGTTCCGGCGTGGCGGGCAACCAAGGTAGATCCGATGGTCGCGCTCCGGCATGAATAGTAGGCAGTAGGTAGTAGACAGTAAGCAGTAAAGAACGCTCTTTTCAGTGCCTACTGCTTACTTACTGCCTACTGAACGAGACTGATGACTGACGCGACACGCACAACTCGATTTCGCTTCTGGCTCTGGCTGATTCGAGCGATCGGCGTGATAGTGCCGCGTCGCTTACGCGCCGACTGGCGTCAGGAGTGGGAAGCCGAGCTGCGTTATCGCGAAATGTCGCTCGCCGATTGGGACAAGCTTAATTGGAAAACCAAACTCGATCTGGTGCGACGAAGTCTGGGGGCGTTCTGGGACGCGTTGCTCCTGCAGCCAGGAAGAATGGAGGACGAAGTGTTTCAAGATCTGCGGTTTGGTTTGCGGATGTTATTCAAGAAACCCGGCTTCACTTTGATTGCCGTGCTCACGATGGCGCTTGGCATCGGCGCGAACACAGCGATTTTCAGCGTGGTGAACGCTGTGTTGTTGCGCCCGTTGCCTTATCCCCAAGCCGACCGAATGGTGCTGCTCTGGGGCAGCTTTTTGAAGATCAACATCACGCAGTTGCCCGCCAAGGCGGCGGAGTACGTGGATTACCGTGATCAGACCCAAAGCTTCGATCAGGTCGCGGCGTTCCATACGGCGGACTTAAACCTGACGGGCAGCGGCGATCCGGAGCGCATCGCGGGCGCGCGCGTGACGGCCAATCTCTTTGCGCTGCTCGAAGCGCGACCGACGCAAGGCCGTGTCATCACCGCTGATGAAAATCAGCCGGGGCGCGACAATGTCGCCGTAATCAGCCACGGTTTCTGGCAACGGCAACTGGGCGGCGCGGCGAATGTAATCGGCCAACAACTCAAGCTCAACGATTTGAACTACACGATCATCGGCGTCATGCCCGCCGAGTTTCAGTTTCCGCACGCGAGTTTCGGTTTTGCCGAACCGGCGGAGGTTTGGCTGCCGCTGGCGCTCGATCCAAAGCAAGTCGCCGAGCGCAGCGGCGTGTACGCCATCAACGTGCTCGGGCGGCTCAAACCTCAAGTGACCTTGGAGCAGGCGCAAGCTGAGTTCACCTCGCTGGCACAAAAGTTCGAGCGGGAATATCGCGGTTATCGCGGGCCGAATAATGCTGACGGTGGCTGGCGCATCACCGTCTTGCCTTTGCAGGAGCAGATCACGGGTGCGAGCGTCCGCGCGTTATGGATTTTGTTCGGCGCGGTCGGTATGGTGCTACTGATTGCCTGCGCCAACGTCGCCAATCTGTTGCTTATGCGGGCGACGGTTCGACAGAAGGAACTGGCGATTCGGGCGGCGCTCGGCGCGCGCCGCGGGCGCATGGTGCGGCAGTTACTGGTCGAAAGTATGTTGCTGGCCGGATTGGGCGGTGCGCTGGGGTTGCTG
>JBASRN010000038.1:0-5664 GCA_049273855.1 Blastocatellia bacterium | reverse complement strand
GTTGAAGCTGGCGGGCGGCCTCCTCGAGTTTCGGATCGCGCCGGTCGCGAGACAATCGTTGGAGCTCACGAGCCATCTTCTGCGCTTCGTCGATCATCTCCTGCTGTTGCCGCTGAGAGCCGCCGCCACCGCCGCCCTGTTGTTGCTGTTGGGACCGCGACTGCTGTTCGAGTTGTTGTTGCTGCCGCCGCGCAAGCTCGGCGAGCCGCCGTGCAATCTCATCCTGTTGCTGACTCTGGTTGGCTTTCTGCTCGCGCTGAATCGTCTCGTACTGGTTCTTCATCTTGTCGAGCTGCAGCTCGAACAGATCGGCGAGTTCCTGATTTTCCGGACTATTCCCCTGGCCCTGCCCGCCTCCGCGCGCCACTTGAATATCGCGAAAGATTGCCTCGGCGCGAAGCAGTTGTTGCAGGGCTCGCTGCTCGGGGGGCAGCGCTTCTTTGGTCTTGCGGGCGCGCAACTCGCCTGCCGCCCCGTCCATCTCCTTTGAAGCTTGCGTCAGGTATTCGACTAGTTTGGCAAAATCCGATTGTGACTCGAGTTGATCGCCCATCCGCCTCCGGATGCGTTCGATCAACACGTCGGCGTCGGTCTTCAGTTTTTCCTGGCTCAGCGTGACCGCGCCGAAGTTCTCTTCCTTCTCTTGAGGCGTGTACTTAGCCTGCTCGCGCTGGACTCGAAAGGTCGCGGCGATTATCTCGCGTTGGCGGCGAGTCAGCGCGTTCTGGTCCTGCTCGCCCTCGCCGCTTCCCTGTTGTTGAGACTGCCGGAAGTTGCGATCGAAGGGACGGACTTCGAGGAAGTAGATATCGCTGGTCGCTTCCTGGTTGTTGTCGCGCGCCTTCGCATAGTACGAAACGAAATCGCCCGGCTTCAGCGCGTACTCTTCCAGGAAAAAAGTGTGCGCGCCGGAAAGCGAGTGCGCAGCTTCGCTTTTCAAGTCCTGCAACTGAACCCGTTGCTCCTCGCCTCCGTTCACCGAGTAGACAAGCTCGATCGAGCTGATGCCATAGTCATCCTCGGCGCGAACCTGAGTGAAGACTTCCTGGATGCTGCTGACCTTCATGTCGCGGCCGGGCTTGTCGATCAGAACGGTCGGTGCGTTGTCTTCAAGCACCGTGATGTCGTACTCGTTTGAGCCGTTGTACCGCTCGCCGTCTTCACTCGTAATTTCAATCTTGTAAGTGCCGTTTTGTTTGACCGAAAAGTGCGCGGTGAACAGATTCCCAGCCGCGCTGCTCATTTCAACTTTGGTTCCATCGTTGATCACGATGTGCGCGGACTTCACAGGGCCGCTCAGATGAGCGAACAACTGAACAACCGTGCCTTTTAGCGCGGCTACCTCGCCACCGTTTTCGATCTTCTTGCTGGGCAAGCGCGTGTAAGCCGGAAAGTTCAGCAGGAGGTCGATCTGTTTGACAAAAGCAAGGTCGGCGACTTCGAGCGCAAACTCCGGCGACCTGATTTCCTTCGCTTCGATGTAGTAAGTGGCCGAGTCCTGGATGTTGAAGATCACGTGTTGGAACTCGCCGTCATTTTTAGCCGGCTCCATCGGCTGAGCCACCCAGTTGTCTGTGCCCTCCCTGCGCACAAACACCTGGGCAATCTCGGCGTTGAAACCCGAAAGCGTTGCTTTTATTTGCAGGTCCGAGCCGCGCGGCACACGGGCGGTCCCCGGATTCACGCTTATGAACATCGCGCTGGCCGACACCGCGTCGCCGTTCGCATAAAGCTCAGCGATGCCTTTCGCAAGAGGCTTGGGACCGAAAAACAGCGCAGCGGTCATCCCAATTGCGATCAGCGCGGCCCCTCCTCCATAAGCATAGGCGCGACGACGATCGATCACCTCGTCCGGACTGATGGTTGAGCAGCGCTCCGCTGTGTCTTCGTTGAGGCGTGAAAGGATCGCCGGTGACGCATTGCGCGGAGCTTCGTTGTATTCGATCGATGTGACAAGCCGGTCAGCAAGCAGGCACTTCTCCTCAATCAGCCGGGCGATGACGTTGTTCGACAGTCTTGTCCGAAACGGTCTGATGAGAAAAAGCCACGCCGCGATGAGCGTGAGCACGACTGGCAGAACTCGCAGCAACACGATAAAGCCGCGTTTATGGGGAAACTGCCCAGCCGCAAACGCCGCGACCAAAAGCGAGCCGGCCGCCACCGCTAGTGCGATAAGCAGACCGCGCAACACCGCACGAGTCATTATTCGCGCGCGGACTTGGTTGATCACATCTTCGAAGCTCTTAGACTGAGGACTCATAACGCGATCCTCCCGGTGAAGTCAGTATAATGCTGAATCAACCCGCCACCAAGACCCTAAGACTCAAAGGTGCACGAAGTTATCTTGGCGCGGCTTTGTGTCTTTGTGCCTTCGTGGCGATCTCCCGTTTCTGGTTAACCGATCAACTTCGCCATCCGGATTCGCCGCGCGAGCACGGCCTCGGCGACGAACACGAGCAACGCCGCTATCAGCAACGGCAGCCACAACCGCTGCTTCGCTTCCGTCTCCTCAGCAGTCAGACGAGGCGATTGCGCAGGTTGAATCTCCTGACCGATTTCTCCTCGCGAAATCGCCGCGATCAACTCCTCAATGTTCAGCTTCCCGAAATCCGACTCTTTCGTGTCCAGATTCACAGCGGCATACTCGTTTCGATCGCGATACCGAAGTCTGTAAAAGCCGATCTCCGCCGCGTCAACTGATTGCTCGCTCGACTGACCAGCTCGTGCATCGTCCACGCGCTTTCCGCTGGGAGTATCAACAGCAGGCATCGAACCGTCCGGATCGGCCGCCGCGTTGAACACCTGGCCAACCAGACACGCCGATGCTTTCGCGCGCCCGTCGAGGTACTCGAGCATCTGTCGCACCAGCGGCAAAAACATCGGCGTCAACGGCAAGTCATTCCACGCCGTGTCCAACGTCGTCGTCACCAGCAAGACCTTCCCTCTTCCGGCCGAGCCTTCGACCACGATCGGGCTCGCGTCGTCCAGCGCCGCAAGCGTCAACGTCCCCTCGCGCGGAGTTGCCCGGTGATACGCGTAGACCCGCGTCGAGGTTAGCCGCCCGCTCCCGCTGAACGCGCTGAAGATCGGATGGTCTGTCTTGACCTGGCTCATCAAAGCATACCCGCGCGAGCGAACCGTCTCGTCCAGGTGAGCGGGAGAAACGCCGGCAAACAGACGATTAAAGTCGCCGTCGTCGGTGTGTTTGCCCGCGGCCAGTATCAAGCCGCCGCCCCGTTCTGCAAAACTCTTGAGCGCCGCCGATAGTGCTTCGCTTATGCCCGCGGCGTCGTTGACCATCACCACTCGATACGATTCTAGACCCGATGGATCGACCGTGCCCGGAGTCTTCACGGTCAGCGCGTGCTGGTTGTTCTCGCCCGCCATCAGCGACTGCTGGATGAAGAAGCTCTCGCTTCTGCCGCGCACCGGCGTATCGATCACCAGCACGCGGGTCTGGTTGTCACGGCGTATCGTAAAGAAAAACTTGTTATCGAGCGGAAAGCTGTCACCGGTGACTTCGACGGTCGCGCGGTTTGCGCCGTCGGGCACGTTGAAGCCGGTAAACTCGATCGCCTGCGTAGCGCCCGGGTCGAGCTTAAACGGCCGCCGTTCGACGGTAAGATCGTTGAGCTTCAACTCGATCGTTCCGTCGTAGATGGATTCGGTGCTGAAGTTGCCAACCCGCGCGATGACTTTGCCCGCGTATTTCTGAGCGTAGACGACTGGATCGGCTTTCACGGCGGACACCGCGATGTTCTTGGGCCCCGACTCCGAGACATCGATCGGTATGAGCTTGATATCGGGCGGCAGCTTGACCGGCGTAGCCGAGCGATTCCAGCCGGCGTCCTGGAAATCGGAGATCAAGTAAACTCGTCGTTCTTTTCCTGCAGCGTCCTTCAGCAGCGCAATTGCGGCTTGAATCGCCTGAAGGTAATCGGTTGCGCCGAGCCCGGGTTGCATCTGATCGACAAGCGCGTTCGCCTCGGCGCGGTTGGCTTTCAACGGCATCAGGATGTCGTACGAGTGCGCGAAGCTAACAACCGCGATCTCGGCATCGGCCGCCGAGTCGTTGATCACTTTTCTAGCGGCCAGGCGCGCGCGATTGAACACGTCGCCGTACCGCGTGCTGTAGGACGCATCGACGAGGATGACGCTGCTGGGGTGATTCGCGGAAGCACCCGGCGAGTTGGCGCTTGTGAAGTACGGGCGCGAGAACGCCAACGCAAGCAGCAGGAGCGCCGCGCATCTCATTGCGAGCAGGAGGAGGTTGCGGAGCTTGCGCTGGCGGATGGTCTTCTGTTCGATGCGCCGCAGAAACATAAGCGAGGCAAACTGGAGCTTGGCCGCGCGCGTCCGGCGCACGAGATGAACGAGCACGGGAATGCCGGCCGCGAGTGCGCCTAATAGAAAGAGTGGGTTCAAAAACGCCAATTTGACTCACCAGATGTTGAGGTTTCTGCCATCACCACGTACTTTCCATTTGTAGGAACCCCCTACGGCTTTTCATACAAACTGAGAACGCCTTCCCAGGTACGACGACAACGCCGCGTCCAGCGGCTCATCCGTCCTCAACAACTCGTAGTCAATTCGATTGCGCGCCGCCCCGTCTTCTATAGCTGCGATGTGCGAACGAATAGCCCGCAGGTACTCACCGCGAACGATGTCCGGCAAGACGTGAAGCTGCTCTTCGGTTTCGCTGTCTTCCAGCACAACCGGCTCGGTGAAATCGAAATCAAGCTCCTGCCGATCCATAACGTGGAACACGATCACTTCGTTGCCTCGAAACCGAAGGTGCTCCAGGCCTTCCATTAAGCGCTCGGGCTCATCGTACAGGTCCGAAATCAGTATGACGATTCCACGCCGGGTCAGAAGCTCCGCCATCCGATGAAGCTGGGCTGAAAGCGCCGTCCCTCTTCCCGGAGTCAGTCGTTCGAGCACGCCGAGCACGGTTCGCAGATGGCCCGACCGCGAGAGTGGCGGGACGTGCTCGATCATCTCTTCGTCGAAGGCACCCAGGCCAATCGAGTCGTGCTGGCGCACCCCAAGAAACGCAAGCGACGCCGCGAGGTACTGCGCGTATTGAAGCTTCGAGACTTCGCCGCTCGCGTAGCCCATCGAAGCGCTGGCATCAACCAGCAAGTGAATCTGGGCGTTGGTGTCGCCTTGATACTTCTTGATGTAGAGCCGATCGGTCCGCGCAAGCAGTTTCCAGTCGAGGTGTCGCAAGTCATCGCCGGGCATGTACTGGCGGTGCTCGGCGAAGTCGGTCGAGAAGCCGAGATGCGGCGAGCGATGAAGCCCAGAGATAAAGCCTTCGACTACGGATCGAGCTACGAGTTCGAGCGAGCTTATTCTTGCGAGCACCGCGGGTGCCAGAAAGCGCGTGCCTCTTGTCTGGGCAATGGTGGGAGTCATATTGAGTTGACCGCGGCCTTTGGGACTAGAGATTGAAATTGAACGTGATCGTTCCGATAACTCTCACCGGCACCTTTGAGAGCAGAGTGGGTGTGAACTCCCACCGCTTCGCCGCTTCCTCGGCTGCTCGGCGCAGTTCCGGCGGGCCCGATATCGTTTTCACACTCGTCACCTTCCCTTTTTCGTCGGTGGTCAACTCGACAAGTACCGACCCGCTTATTCTCTTTTCTCTCGCCTCGTGTGGAT
>JBASRN010000023.1:0-18479 GCA_049273855.1 Blastocatellia bacterium | reverse complement strand
GGGTGAGGCTCAGCCTTCCTTACCTGCTCCTGTGGATATTCCCGGTCCTTCGATCCCCTCTCCAGCGCCCTCGAGTAACTTCGCAGGTCTGGATGACATTGGCATGGCCCCGCCGGGTACGGCGTTCTTTACGATCCCTCCAGACACCACCGGCGCGGTTGGAACAGATGCGGTGAATAAGGTCTTCGGGACGCTCAACAACAATTATCGAGTCCAGAACAAAACTACGGGCGCGACGATTGGCAGCGACGTTTCAATGCCCAACTTTTGGGCAGCGCCGCTCGCGATCGACCCGTTTGATCCACGGGTGCAGTATGATCCGTACAACGACAGGTGGATCGTTGCCGGCGTGTCTGACGCCGGAACTGCGACCACTTCAATTCTGGTTGGCGTATCGCTAACCAACGACCCGAGCGGGGCTTTCGCATTGTTCAAGGTTCCCGCTCGCATCGGCGGTGATTCCCCTCCGATTAACTTCGCGGACTTTCCGATGCTCGGTTTCAACAAGAACTGGGTGGTCGTTTCGATCAATATGTTCAATGGGGCGTCTGGGGCGTTCAGCGATGGGCGCTCACTGGTGCTCGACTATCCGACCCTTCGCACGGGCGTGCTCTCTGGTACATATTTTACCGGCGTTAGCGCAATGAACGCTGGCTTTTGCATGCATCCGGCAACCACCTACTCGGCGACGGAAAACATTGAGTACTTGGTCGCCCATCTGGGCAGTGCCGGTGCTACATACAGGATGCACACGATCACGGGTACGCCGGGTGCTCCGGTGTTCACTCTGGGCGTTACCAAGACCAGGCCTGGAGGCGGGTGGACGCCACCGGGCGGTAATATACTGCCGCAAGCCATGGGTACCTGCGCCACGACTCCGATGAACATGGACGTTGGCGATGCGTTTATCCGCAACAACGTTGTCTTCCGCGACAGCAGCATTTGGTATCCTCAGACGGTTGGAATCCCGGCAGGTGGACTTACTCACACTGCCGCTCAATGGACGCAACTAGACACCTCAGGAAATGTCTTGCAAGGCGGTCGAGTTGAAGACCCAACCGCGACGGCGACCAACGGTGGTAAGTGGTACGCCTATCCTTCCATCGCCGTGAACGCCGCTGATGACGTGCTGCTGGGCTTTTCGGAGTTTTCGTCGGCACAGTTTGGCTCTGCAGGTTATACCTATCGCGATCACCTCGATAGCTTAGGCACGATGCGCGATCCGGCTATCTTCAAGGCGGGCGAGGATTGCTACAGCAAAGACTTCAGCACCGGCAGAAACCGCTGGGGTGATTACAGCCATACGATGGTTGACCCGACCGGCGACTCCAATTTCTGGACCATCCAGGAATACGCCAAACTGCAGGCGCCACCGAGCTTAGACGGGAGCACCAGTAAGTGGGGAACTTGGTGGGCGAAGGTTAACGCGTTAGTGCCGACAGCAGCGAAGGTGAATGAATTCATCGCCAAGAGCTTCGATGACGGGCGTGCGCTCTTGCAGTGGAGGTCGGGCTATGAAGTGGACAACCTCGGCTACAACGTCTACCGCGAGGTTAACGGCGAGCGCATAAAGATCAACTTACAAATCATCGCTGGTTCTGCCCTGGTGACTGGACCCAATGTCGCACTCACAGCAGGGAAGTCCTATTCCTGGGCCGACCAGTTAAATCAGGGCAGCATCTCTACGCGATACTGGCTCGAAGACATCGATCTGAAGGGCAAGAGTTCCTGGACCGGTCCAATCAACATAAACCAGAAGAGCGGCAAAGCTCCGACCGTCGATCAGTCGATCCTGCTGGGCAAGATCGGGGTGGCACAGTCGCAGATGACGCTCGGACAGGGATCGGTTGCAGTTGAGCGCAGAGCCGGTATCGCCGACCTCACACCGGCTGCCATTCAATTGCAAACGGATCTGGCGGGTCAGCCGGCGGTCAAGCTCGGGGTCAGGCAGGAAGGCTGGTATCGCCTGACGCAGCCTGATCTGGTCATTGCCGGATTCAGCGCAAAGGTTGATCCGCGCAGACTGCAGCTCTACGTAGACGGGCGGCCGGTGCCGATGCTCGTCAACGGAGAGCACGATGGCAGATTCGATCCCTCCGACTCGGTGGAGTTCTTCGGCGTCGGGATCAACAGCACCGTCACAGACTCGCACGTCTACTGGCTTGCGACCGGATCGCAGGCTGGAACGCGAATCGCGGCGGGGCGGGGGACTGGTCAAGCACCCGCAGACAAGAGTTTCCCGTTCTCGGTAGAGAGAAAAGACCGAACGCTTTACTTCTCAGCGTTGCGGAACGGGGAAGCGGAAAACTTCTTCGGACCGGTGATTGGAAGCGCGCCGGTGGAACAGTCGCTGTCCTTGACGAACCTGTCACCCTCGCCCCTCGGCGCGGCATCGATAGAGGTTGCGGTGCAGGGAGTCACGGCAACGGCCCATCAGGTCAGAGTCACGCTCAACGGAACCACTCTGGGAACAGTCAGTTTCAGCGGTCAAGCGAAAGCCGCGGAAAGCTTTGCGGTGCCGCAATCGTCCCTCCGGGAAGGCGTGAACTCTCTACAGTTGGTTTCGCTCGGTGGTAGCGCCGACATCTCGCTCGCAGATAGCGCGCGAGTGACCTACTGGCACAGCTACCGGGCAGACTCGAATCAGTTGCAACTCACGGCGCAAGGCGGTCAGCAAGTGACGCTCTCCGGATTCACATCGGGCGGCGTGAGAGTCATGGATGTGACTGACGCGAACAATCCCCAGCAACTACTAACCAGTGCGGGTCTCGGCAAGACGGGTCCGGGAACGCTGACCGTCAGGGTGCCGGGCAATGGACAGCGAACGCTTTATGCTTTTGCCAGCGAACAGGCGAAGAGCGCGACGCCGAAGCTCAACACGCCGTCGAACTGGAGGCAGGCGGGGCGCGGCGCGGACTTCGTGGTCTTGACCCGCCACGACTTGATGGCCAGTCTCGCGCCGCTTGCTGTACTGCGCCAGAAAGACGGCCTGTCGGTCGCGGTCGTGGACGTTGAGGATGTCTACGATGAATTCAGCTTTGGCAACAAGACGCCGCAAGCTATCAGAGACTTCCTCCAGTATGCGAAGACCAACTGGCAGCCAGGCCCGCGCTTTGTGCTGATGGCAGGAGACGCGAGCTACGACTCGAAGAACTACCTGGGGTACGGCGACGCTGATCTCGTGCCTACAAAGCTCATCGATACCCGGTACCTGGAGGCGGCGTCTGATGACTGGTTCTCTGACTTCAACGACGATGGATCCCCTGAGCTGGCAATGGGCCGGCTGCCCGTGCGCAACCCGTCCGAAGCCGCCGCGATGGTGACCAAGATAGCGGGCTATGACACCTCCCGCGTGGTGAATTCGATCCTGCTTGCATCCGACAGCACTGACGGGTTCGACTTCGCGGCGGCCAACAACCTGGTGCGACCCTTTATTCCGGCAGGCACCGTCGTAACGGAAGTGCGGCGAGGCAGCGCTGATGACGCGATCGTGAAAGCGCAGTTGCTTGCCGCGATCAACAAAGGCGCGAGGGTGGTTAGCTACAATGGCCACGGGTCAATGAACCAGTGGAGGGGCAGTATTCTTACAAGTGACGACGCCAGGAGCCTGACCAACGGTCAGAGTCTGTCGTTATTTGTTTTGATGACATGTCTGAACGGGTACTTCGATGACCCCGTGGCCGAGAGCCTATCCGAGTCGCTTTTGAAGGCGAGCAAAGGAGGAGCGGTTGCGGTGTGGGCTTCAACCGCGCAAGCAGACCCGTCAGCGCAGTCGGTGATGAATCAAGCTTTTCATCGGGAGCTATTCGGCGCGGAGCCGTTGACCGTGGGTGAGGCCGCATCCAGGGCGAAGTCTGCAGTCACCGACAGGGACGTTCGCCGCACGTGGATTCTCTTCGGCGACCCAGCGATGCGATTCAATTAAGCGCCCGCTCATTTCTCTGATGGGCCGAATCTCGAGGGCTGCGGACACTGAGTTCGCGGCCCTCGTTTGCCGTACGCG
Source organism: Blastocatellia bacterium (assembly GCA_049273855.1). Classification (GTDB taxonomy): domain Bacteria; phylum Acidobacteriota; class Blastocatellia; order UBA7656; family UBA7656; genus Onstottus_B. The sequence goes on along the minus strand of JBASRN010000023.1, from coordinate 14,476 downwards.
CGTCTTAAGACGACGCCTTGCCCAGTTTCTTCACGCACTTGCCGGTCTCGACATCCACAAAGCCAACGTAAAAGAACCGAGGACCCTTTTCGCCCTCCGGTTCTCCTGTCCGGCGCTCCTTCCTGATGAGTTTTGATTTGGCGGTCAAGTAGAGTCGCGCTCTTCCTGGAACGGTCAAAGCCCGGTAGGTCATTTCTTCGCCCTCGAACTCACCAATGCAAGATAAAAGAATCATTCTTGCTCGGCGGCGGGGCAGAGTCTTGGCGATCTCGTGAGTTGAATAAAGCTGGTTCTTGATCCCGTGAACATAAGTGCGTTTGCCTCCCGCCGTGTGGAAGCCAATTGCGTCGACGAGTTGCGCTTCGTATTCGTTGACGGAGTACGACCACTCGACCCGTCTATCCGCAGGCTCGTTTACGGCCTTGATCAGCTTGAAGTGCTTCTCAAAATAAGATTCCGAGATCCCGGTTTTGATGATCGCCCGCTTTGATTCTTCGACCAGAGAGTCCGCCTCGGCAGCTCCGCCAAGACGACCCGCGGTCTGCTCCGGCGCGAATGGCAGTACAATGAAGCCTCCCAATGAAGCACGGCCCTTGCGGGTTTCATCTACGACGGCACGCGAGACTTGCGGTGAGGCAGCTCGCGTACCCGCGATCAAGCAGCAGTTGACGCCGAGCAATCCGGCTAGAGCTAAGGATGGCACGGTCCCAAATTTCATATCAGCGTAGGGATCAACCAGTGGTCGCCAGCGAGGCCATCATAACAAGCCGCGGCTCCCGCCGTTAAGCCTCCCACCGATGCAGCGCTGAACTGACGAACCAGGGATCATCCCGGAGTATGGTGCACCTGAGGCCGATTCTTTACGCCGCCGAGTTTCGGACTGGCTGGCGAACGATGCCTGACGACCGATGCCTTGACCGGACGGCGCGAGTGTCACTAAGATAGCACCGCTTTGAGAGCTATTTATTGCTCATTGAGCGTGAGCAAATAACGGCACGGTGGGCCTGGTAGCAGCGGACTTCCTCTCGGGTTACCTACACACTTCCGGCCATACACAATTGTGGGACAGCAGGCGTCGTTAGTCCCGAATGCCTTGTTCGGTGGATAATCACAATGAAACGAAACATTGTTCTGTTTGTGTCGGTTCTAACTGTTCTTTTCCCGCTTGCGTATTCGATTTGTCTATCGGGAACAAGCGCGTACGACCTGATGGCATCGGGTCAAGAGGTCGGCGACGTGCGCGAATATCTTACAAACGCGATCAGCGCTCGCGCGGCGGGTCGCGGCAATCCGTGGATTAACTTCCGTGACGGTCACACCGCGCCCGCCGATTATCAAGGCTCGGCAAGATTGGTTCCGCAACTTAGAGACAACCAGTTGCGCCCACTGTCGCTCGCGTCGGCAGACTTTGACGAGGATGGAGTTCAGGATCTTGTTGCCGGTTATGCCGGGACGAAGGACGGAGTTATAAGCATTCAGCGCGGCGACGTTGATGCTATTTTTCCAAACACCAGCGAAGCGATTGCCCATCGCGAACAATTGCGCGCACCAAATGCGGGCGACATTCAGTCGCCCTTCTTCGCGACATCGCGGGTGTTTGACGTGCCTGGCGCTCCTCAGCTCATTGGCACGGGCGATTTTGACGCCGACAGCCATCGCGATGTCGTCGCCGCGGAGATTGGCGCCGGCTCCCTCGTTTTGTTACCGGGAGATGGTGATGGCGGATTCACTCTGGCTCGTTCAATCGCGCTTCCCGGCGTCGTGACCGCGCTTGTGACAGGCGACGCAAACAGGATGGATGGGCTGGCGGACGTTATCGTCGCGGTAAACGGGGCCGCAGGCGCGAGGCTCCTGGTTTATGAAGCCGGCGCGGGCGCGCTCAACGCCGCTCCTGAAGTACTCAGTCTGCCTTCGGAATCCAGGTCCCTCGCGATCGGACAGCTTGATGATGACTACCCCGTTGATATGGCCGTCGCGGCGGGGCGTGATCTGCTGATCGTTCACGGCAGAGACCGCAAGCATTCCACTATTGAAGGTAAGACGCTCGACGCTCAGCCGCCTCGCGTTACCCGAGTTAGGAGTCTGTTCTCGATCACTTCCCTTGCGATTGGTGATTTCACCGGCGACCTGCGGAACGAGATAGCTTTGCTCTCCGACGATGGGAAGTGCCACGTGTTTTCTCGAGCTAAGTCAACAAAGGGAGAGAGCTGGAAACAAACCAGCGCTGCCGCGCTGCCGCTCTCTCGGAAGAGCCCAACTGTTGGTTCATCGCCAGTACTAGTTCCGCTGCGCATTTCAAGCTCGCCGAAAGACGATCTGTTGCTTCTGGATCAAGCTGGGCGCCAATTGCACATGATCATCAACGAATTCGCGGGTGCGCCCGGAAGCGCCGCCGAGGGATCGATGTCGGCGAGTTTGCGAGTCGCGGGCGCACTCGACATTGATGGCGAACCAGTTGCCGTGCTGAGTATGCGTTTGAACGTAGACGCGCTCAGTGATCTGGTTGTGCTAAAGAGCGACGCAAGCGAGCCGACTGTCATACCGACAGCCCCGGCGGCGATATTCACTGTGATCAACACAGCCAACTCCGGCGCAGGCTCGCTCAGACAGGCAATAATGGATGCTAATACGAGCGCGGGTCCCGACTCAATCGCATTCAGCATTCCGGGGGCAGGCACTCAAACGATCACTCCGCTCTCAGCCCTTCCGACCATCACGCAACCGGTTACGATCGACGGCACGACTCAGAATCCAGGAAGCGCCACCCCGCCGATTGAAGTGGCCGGCAATAGCGCAGGACTTGGAGTCACGGGGCTCAACGTAAGTGGCGGAAACAGTACCGTGCGCGGTTTGGTAATCAATCGCTTCGCGGACGACCTCGGGATTGGAATCCAATTGAGCGGTAGTGGTGACATCGTCGACTTCAACTTCATCGGGACTAACGCAGCAGGGACTGCCGGTCTGGGAAATGGTGACACGGGACTGTTGATCAACCCCGGTTCCGGGCATCTGATTGGCGGCACGACTGCTGCAGCTCGCAACGTAATCTCCGGCAACGGTCAGGGAGTCCTGGTGTTACTCGGGGTTTCGATGAACCATCAGATCCAGGGCAACTTCATTGGAATCGACGCCACCGGGGCGATCGACATTGGCAATACGGCCGATGGCATTTTTATGCTGAGCGACACCAGCATAATGAACTGCACGGTTGGCGGAACTGCAGCGGGGGCGCGCAACGTCATATCTGGAAACGGCGGTCTGGGCATTCAATTCGTATCGGTTGGAACCAGCAATCTGGTGCAAGGAAACTTTATTGGGACGGATGTGACCGGGTCCAACGATCTTGGCAATGACCAAAGCGGTGTGGCGCTTAACGATGCAGCGAACAACACCATTGGAGGCACCGTGGCCGGTGCGGGCAACGTCATCTCTGGAAACGGCGGCGACGGTGTGCGCATCAACCTGGCTACTGCGACGGGAAACCTTGCTCAGGGGAACAAGATCGGAACAAAAGCCGACGGCGCGACATCCCTACCGAACAGTTCAAACGGCGTGTTTGTTTTGAACTCCGCAAGCACCAATACGATTGGAGGCGTGGCCGGGGAAGGCAACATCATCGCCTTCAACCTCGGCGCCGGCGTCAAAGTCGAGACGGGAACCTCGAACGCCATTATGTCAAACTCGATCTTCTTAAATGGCGGGCTGGGGATCGATCTCGGACCCGCTGGCCTGACGGCTAATGATGTGAATGATGGAGACGGAGGCGCAAACAACCTGCAGAACTTTCCAGTGCTGACGTCGGCGAACGGCGGAGTCGGCGGAGGCGTGAACATACAGGGCACCCTCAACAGCACAGCCAATACCACACTCACGTTGCATTTCTATGCGAACTCCTCCTGTGACCCGTCTGGCAACGGAGAAGGGCAAACGTTTCTTGGCTCTGCGATGGCAACGACGGTAGGCAACAACGTTACATTCAATATCACGCTCGCGGGAGCATCAGCTTCTGTCGGCCAGTTCATCACGGCAACGGCGACCAACCCATTGGGAAACACTTCGGAGTTTTCAGCGTGTGTTGCCTACGGCGCGGCCGACCTTGCAATAGGCAAGATCGCGTCGTCCCCCACCATCGTCGCCGGAAGCAACGTTACGTATACCATCACTCTCACGAACAACGGGCCTGATCCTGCGTCGTCAATTACGGTGACCGACAACCTGCCCGCGTCGGTCGCGTTTGTATCGTGTGTCTCAACCGCCGGCGGCGTGTGCGGCGGTTCAGGCAACAATCGCACAGTGTCATTCACCACGCTTGCATCCGGCGCCTCCGCGACTATCACAATAGTTGCGAGTCTAAGTTGCTCTGTCACGGACGGAGCTACGGTCGGCAATACCGCGTCGGTCGCTTCGCCCGTTCGCGACCCTGCAGGCGGCAACAACTCATCGACCGCGAACTTCACGGCCTCGAGGCCGCCAAATGAAATTTCGCCGACAAGCGAGTCGTACGCGTCGGATGGTGGAGATGGGATGGTGAGCGTTACCGCGCCGAGTGGCTGCCCCTGGCAGGCTACGAGCAACGACCCCTGGCTTACCATCACGTCGGGCTCCTCTGGCAGCGGCGTCGGCCAGGTCGGCTATGACGTTGCCGTCAACGCGACCGGCATCCCGCGAATCGGGACGCTCACAATCGCCGGCCTGACCTTCACCGTGAATCAGAGCAACATAAGCTGCCAGTTCACCCTGATGCCGACATCCGACTCCTTCCCCGCAGCGGGAGGCGATGGAACGGTGTCTATTACGACGCTGGCTGGGTGCGCCTGGAAGGTGATAAGCAACGATAGCTGGATAATTGGTCCTGCCGACGGCGGAACCGGCAGCGGATCGGCGAACTACACCGTCGAGCCGAACCCGGACAGCAGTCCTCGCATTGGCACGATGACGATTGAGGGGCAGACCTTCACAGTCGATCAGGCCGGCAGCCCGACCGCGGTAACACTGGTGTCGTTCACCGCCCGCGAGTACGACACAGGAGTTTCGGTGCAATGGCGGACTGGAATGGAAGTCGAGAACCTCGGCTTCCGCGTTTATCGACAACAAGGCGGCCACCGCGTTCCCATCACTCCGGAGATCGTTGCGGGTTCCGCTCTCATTGCCGGTAACAGGACCATGATGACCGCGGGCAATTCCTACGCATGGTGGGACAATGGGATCGTGGATTGCGGATCGCGGATTGGGGATTGTCGCGACGTTCAGTACTGGCTCGAGGACATCGACCTCAACGGCAAAGCGACGTTGTATGGGCCGATCGCTGCGCAGAAAATGGGCGGGGCGCCGGCGCAGCGTAGCACCGCGGCGGTCCTCAGTCGCATGGGCAAGGGCGAGCCGAGGATCAGGCAGCTCTTATCGAGTCAGCCCTCGGTGGTCTCCTCGTCGCTAAGACGGACCGGTGGGCCGTGGGATTTGGCGTCGCAACCCGGCGCCAAGCTGGCGATACGGGAAGAGGGTTGGTATCGGGTTACTCAGCCGGAGCTGGTCGCTGCCGGGCTTGACCCGAAGACAGATCCGCGTACCTTGCGGTTGTACATTGAGAGAGAAGAGCGGGCGCTGCTCGTCGCCGGCGAACAAGACGGCACCTTCGATCAAGATGACGCGATAGAGTTCTATGCGGCCGGTCAAGACCTTCCTTCCACCGATACTCACACGTACTGGCTGGTTGGCGGAAAACAACCGGGCAAACGAATCAATTCGGTAAGGAGCGACCCAGAGCCGGGCGGCGCCAGGAGCTTTGCATATACCGTCGAGCGTAAAGAGAGGACGATCTACTTCTCGAGTCTGAGGAACGGCGACGCCGAGAACTTTTTTGGCCCGGTGATCGCCTCACAGCCTGTAGACCAGGAGCTGACTCTTCAGCATCTGGATGCCGCCGCGCCGGGAGAGGCTTTACTCGAAATCGCCCTGCAGGGAGTGACCGACCTGCCGGGCATCGGACCTGATCATCAGGTCAAGGTGATGCTAAACGGGGCGCCGGCAGGCAGGATGATGTTCGATGGCCGGCAGCACTCGGTTGAGAAGATCACGATCCCGCAAGGTCTGCTTCGAGAGGGCGCGAACGTCGTCACCCTGACCGCGGAGGGCGGGCTATCGGATATCACTCTGGTTGATTACGTGCGAGTGACGTACTGGCACGCTTACTCAGCCGATCAAGACGCGCTGCGAATGACTATCCCAGACCAGGCCGGAGCGCAGACGATTAGTGGCTTCAGCAATCGATCGATAAGGGTCTTCGACATAACGAATGACGGTCAGCCGCTGGAGTTGATCGGGCGAATCGAAGAGCAGAAGGACGGCAAGTTCGCCGTCACGGTTGACGTGGCCGGAGATGCAGGGCGCACGCTAATCGCGTTCACCGAAGATCGAGTCAAGGCGCCTGAGTCGACGACCGCCAATCAGGTCTCCTTCTGGCGCGAATCCTCGCACGCTGCCGATCTGCTGATCATCACGCATCACGCTTTCTCCGCAAGCCTTGCGCCGCTGAAGGCTCATAGGCAGAGACAGGGTTTCGATGTCGAGATTGTGGACATTGAAGACATCTACGACGAGTTCAGCTTCGGAGAGAAACGGCCCGAAGCGGTCAAGGCGTTTCTTTCGTTGATCAGCGCCAACTGGAAGAGAGCTCCGCGTTTTGTCTTGCTCGTTGGCGACGCGAGCTTTGACGCGAGAGATTACCTGGGTACGGGTGACTTGGATTTCGTGCCGACGAAGCTGATCGACACCCTTTATCTCGAGACGGCGAGCGACGATTGGTTCGCGGACTTCAACGACGACGGCCTGGCTGAGATGTTTGTGGGCCGCTTGCCGGTACGCACTTCGTCCGAGACAGCGGCGCTGGTGTCGAAGATCGTCGGCTACGATTCGTTTGATGGCAAATCAGTGATCGCTGGCAGATCGGTGCTGCTGGTGGCTGACAAGAACGACGGTTTCAACTTCGAGCAGGCGAGCGAGCAGTTGCGCGAGCTTGTTCCGGCGGGCATCGGCGTTCAAGAGATTTTCAGGGGCCGCCTGGATGACGCGGCGGCGAAGAAGCAGTTGATCGAAGCAATCAACGCCGGGAAATCAATCGTGAACTACATTGGGCACGGCTCGACTAACGTGTGGCGAGACTTGTTCACGAACGACGATGCTTTATCGCTGAACAACCAGCAACGCTTGCCGTTGTTTGTGACGATGACCTGTTTGAACGGGTTCTTCCACGATCCTGTCATCGCGAGCCTGGGCGAAGGCTTGTTGAAATCGGAGCGAGGCGGCGCGATTGCCGTGTGGGCGTCTTCTGGCCTGACCGACCCGGCTCAGCAAACAGCGATGAACCAGCAAGCGTACCGGTTGTTGTTTGATGCCGCAGGCAAGCCCACCCTCGGCGAGGTGACGGCGAAAGCAAAGTCGGCGGTTCGTGACAAAGACGTGCGGCGAACGTGGATTCTCCTGGGTGACCCGACAAGCAGGCTGAGATGATCTGAAGATGACTCGGTTCAACGTTGAAAGGGCTGAGGATCGAGCGCTCCTCAGCCTTTTCTCAATGGAGAATCACATTAAGCGATAACGGAGAGATTATCAATGATGGCTTCCACCAGGCGCGCAAGGCAGAGGCTCATTCTGCCGTTGACGTTGGCAGGCGTGACCGGCTGGCTGTTTCTACCGGGGTTTCCGTTGGGCCGAGCTTCCGCGACGACACGCGTTGTTCCCGGAGCTTCGATGCAAAACCCGGCAACTGGGCTCGACCCCGAGCGGCAAGCTGCCCTGGCCAAGCTCTACGCGCAAGTTCGCGCCGGCGCTCCCGCGTCTGAAGAGGAGGCCGACATATTGAGGAGGTTTGCAAGCGGACTACCCATTTCCCAGCTTGAAGCCGACGTGGCGATCTCGCGCGCGTTGTACGCCTACTACATTTCAGGGAGCGAGCTTACCAGGGAGCAGGAAGTACTGCTCGCGCGCTACAAGTCGTTTGTAGCTCGACGAGAGACGGACATACGCGACCTGAAGACGCAGTTGCTCAACAAACGCAAAGCGGCGGCGGCCAACGCCCCTCCTCGCGACACCCCGCTGGCAGCTCCGCTGAACGATCAGTGCGCCGGGGCAGAGGTGATTCCAGCCGCCGGCCCCTTCCCATTCACGACTGACACTACCGCCGACATCACCGACGCGACGACTGTAGGCGATCCGCCGCTGGCTTCATGCCAGACCAATGTTTCTCGGAGCATCTGGTACAGATTCACACCGAACGCGACGGGTCAGTATGCGATCTCATCGTGCGCGAATGCGCCTACCGCGACGACGGTTGACGACACGGTTATGGCCATTTACACGAGTGGAAGCTGCGGCGGCCCATTCACCGAGGTGCCGAGCGGCATCTTCACCGATGGCTGTGACGACGACACATGCGCGGTCGAAGCGTTCCAGGCGGAGATCACGACCCAACTCACCGCAGGCACGAACTACTTCATCGTTGTGTGGCTGTTCGACACGCCTGCGCCGGTGGCAGGGCAGACGAGCGTTCAGCTTCGCGTTGCGCAGCTTCTTCCCGCCGCAAACGACACTTGCGCGGGCGCGACCGCCCTTTCGTTAAACACGCCGGTCGACGCAACTACCACTTCCGGAACGACGCCGATCGCAAACAACGACTACCAGCTCAGCGGCTCGGCTTGCTTTTCAGGAATTGGCCAGACGGCGGTGATCGCTGGCGGAATCGACCTGGTTTACTCGTTCACCGCGCCGACCGCTGGAGATTATTCGTTCCGAGTCTTCAACTATGAGAATACCGTTTCTTCAAATCTGGTGCTATATGTTGCAAGCTCGTGTCCCGCCGCCACACCCCCAACGCCCGAGACGGTGAACACGTGTCTTGGGGCCTCGAACCGCTCTCCGGACGGCCTGGCCGAAGAAGTGATGTGTCTGAATCTAGCCGCCAGCCAACAGGTTTTCATATTTGTCGATGAAGCGGCGCCGACGCTCGGGTCGGCGTTTACGATCGAAGTCACGAGGTGCGTGCGAGAGACCGAACCGAATGACACTCCGGCAACGGCGGACCCGCTTGCATTCGGGATTGAGGGTTCGATCAGCACAGCAATCGAGGCGGACTTCTATTCTCTGGGCACGCCGGCCGCCGGTTCCCGGGTTTTCGCGCTGGTGGATGGTGTAGCGGCGGGAAACAGAGACTTCGATCTTCGGGTCACTACAACTACCGACACCCTGGAGTTTGATGACATTAACAACGATGCGAAGTTTGGAGAGTTCTCTCCAAATGTCGCCGGCACTTCGCTAGCGGGAGTCCCCTCGTTTCTTCGAGTCAATGTTAACGCCGCTTCGATCCTTGCTTCTGAGCCATATAGGCTTTATGCAGTAGTGCAACCTCCTGGCGTTGGATTGGGAGATACTTCCGCTACTGCTGAGACGGAGCCGAACAACTTGATAGCGAATGCCACTCAGGCTGCGAATAACTTCTTCTCGGGGACGCTGGCACCTTCGACTGACGTTGACATTTTCAGCTTCACTGCATCGGCGGGTGACCTGGTGTATATCGGTTTGGATGGTGACCCGCTCAGGAATAACACCCCGATCGACCTGAAACTGGAGTTGCTGAGCGCGGCGGGAACCGTGCTGGTCGCGGTGGATGATGTCGCCGCGGCTTCTGATACAACACCGATGCCCAATACGTTGACAGGCGACAGGCCATTTTCTCCGGCCGAAGGTATAGTCTACAGAGTAATTGCGAGCGGCACACACTACGCGCGAGTATCCACGCAGGCGATTGGCGCACCCCCGGCTGGCGATTATCTGCTATCGATCTCGAGGAACGGATCCGCCGGCCCTACCGCGGTGAAGCTGAGCCTTCAGGAGGCTGGCAGTCAAATGAAGGCCTCAAGATACTCGGACGGCGTGCTCCTGCACTGGCGGACGGGAATGGAAGTCGACAACCTCGGCTTCAACGTCTATCGCGAAGAAGGCCGAAAGAGGATTCGGCTAAACCAGCAGCTTCTTGCCGGGTCGGCCTTGATGATAGGGCCTGATACAACGCTAAGGTCGGGACGGCGTTATGCGTGGAAGGATCCATCGCAATTCTCGCCCGCCGCGCGATATTGGATTGAAGACGTAGACCTCAACGGCACAACCACGCTGCATGGACCCATCCCCGTCGATGGCTCGAACGTCTTGACGGGAGCGAGCGAATCCCAACAGGCAATGCTGCTGGGGCAACTGGGTAGAAACAACTCGCGGCAGAACACAACAACCGATGTTGAGCCAGGGGTGGCGCTGGCCGCGCCGGGCGCAGCAGACGCGGACAGACAGGCGAGCTTAGCCGGGCAAACAGCACTAAAGATCGAGGTCAGACAAGCGGGTATCTACAAAGTAACGCAGCCGGAGCTTGCTGCGGCGGGCCTGGATCCCAAAGCCAATCCGCGCCTTTTGCAGCTCTACGCCGACGGGCAGGAGTTGCCGATTTCAGTCACGGGCGAAAAGGACGGGAGTTTCGATTCAAGCGACGCAATCGAGTTCTACGGCCTCGGGTTGGACACAGCGTCAACCGACACCCGAACTTACTGGCTTGTGGTTGGCACCAGCCCGGGCAAGAGAATCGGACAAGTGACCTCCGGGGCCAATCGGATCGGCGCCGGCTTCTTTCCACAAACCGTCGAGCGGAAAGACAGAACGATTTACTTCTCGGCGTTGAGAAATGGCGACAAGGAGAACTTCTTCGGCGCGGTCATAGCCGGCGCCCCGGTTGATCAGGCGCTCACCTTGAGGCACCTGGCTGCAACCTCGTTGGGACAAGCCACACTTGAAGTCGCATTGCAGGGCGTCACCAACGTGCCACATAGAGTGCGTATCGATGTGAACGGCAGGAGCTCCGGTGAGTTGAGCTTCGACGGGCAGGTTTCGGGGGTGACTCAATTCGCGCTGCCGCAGTCGCTATTTAAGGAAGGTCACAACCTCATCAGGCTAACGCCCCTGGCGGGTGCGTCGGACGTCAGCCTGGTCGACTACATCAGGATTACCTACTGGCATGCGTTCATCGCGGAAAGCAACTCGTTACGATTCACTGCGACTGGGAAGCAGATAGTGACGGTTGATGGTTTCAGCAGCTCGCAGGTACGAATGTTCGACGTGACCGCCCCGAACGCAATTCAGGAACTGCTGGGTACGATCAAGAAGGGCAACTCAGGTTTCAACTTGACGATTGCGGTCCATGGCTCGGGGCAACGAACCCTGATTGCGATGACAAACGATCAAGCGAAGAGCGCGGCAAGTGTCACGGCGAATCGGCCTTCTAGCTGGCGTCTTCCAACTCAGGCGGCCGACTTAGTGATCTTTACGCGAAGCGAGTTCGCAACAGCAATCGAGCCGTTACGGAGCCTCCGGCAAAGCCAGGGCCTTAACACAGCGGTCGTGAACATCGACGACGTGTACGACGAGTTCAGCTACGGCAACCAGTCGCCCCAGGCGCTGAAGGACTTTCTCTATTACGCGAAGACACACTGGAGGGTCGCACCGCGGTTCGTGTTGCTTGCGGGCGACTCAAGCTACGACCCGAAGAACTACCTCGGGCTGGGTGACTACGATCTGGTGCCCACCAGGCTGATCGACACGCGTTTCATGGAAACCGCGAGCGACGACTGGTTTGTTGACTTTGATGGCTACGGCGTGCCCGAGGTTTCAGTTGGGCGTTTACCGATGCGCAATGCGCTCGAAGCCGCCAGCATCGTCGCGAAATTAGTTAGCTATGAGCAGTTCCAGCCGTCCGAAAATGTTTTGCTGGTTTCGGACACCAACGACGGATACGACTTTGAAACTATGAGCGGTCAGTTGCGCCGCTTTATCCCGGAGTCGGCCAAGGTAGAGGAGATCAATCGAGGCCAGGCCGATGCGGCGGCTGTGAAGAGCAGCCTGTTGAAAGCACTAAGCCGCGGCCCGAGGCTTGTGAACTACGCCGGCCACGGGTCGTCCGATCAATGGCGAGGTAACCTGTTCACGTCAAGCGACGCCAGAGCGCTGACAAACACACAAAGCCTGTCGCTCTTTTTCTCGATGACCTGTCTGACCGGCTTTTTCCAGGACCCATCGATCGAGAGCCTCGCCGAAGCTCTCCTGAAGTCCCGAGGTGGAGCAGTAGCAGTCTGGGCTTCATCTGGGATGACCGAGCCTGGCGGACAAGCAGCGATGGATCGGGAGATCTTCAAGTTGATGCTCGATTCGGTCAGCGTCAATGGCCAGCCGCAAACTCTTGGGGAAGCAACTGCACGAGCCAAGGCAGGGGTGAGTGATGGCGACGTTCGGCGCACCTGGATATTGTTCGGGGACCCCAGCACCAGGCTGCGATGATCGACAGACCTGTTGCTCGTCATCGAACGCGCAGCTGAACTTCTAATGCCTTGAACGACTTATACGGGCGACCCTCCGTGGTCGCCCCTTCTGCGACCAATGGGGCTGGAGGAACTTAAGCTGTTCTTTGGAGGGGCGGGTAGGGACGCCGCCCATACAGGCTGCGTGCCGCCCAATCTCGTCGCTAAACTCGGGTTTGCAGCAATTCAACGAGCTTACTTCTTCAGCAGCCACTTCAAGCCTTTGTTTTTTACGTGGGGCATCAAGTCGAAGTCGTCGTCGTTCGGCTTTTGCGGCGGCTGCTGATCTACAACGTCGAGTTCACGGCCGCTCCGGTCGATGACGCTGACATCGGGAGTTCCGGCGCCGGTCACAATGAGAGCTATGTGAACGCGCTCGCGATCGTCATACATCGAGATACCGACTTCGCCTGTCGGAAGCAACCCAACTCCCAGCCGCTTGATGCAGCGTCCGTCGAGCATGACAAGCTTGGGTTCGCCCTCGTCGATAAAGAGCTTGCAACGGACTTTGCCTTCGCCATCCACCAGCCTCAGCTCTCTGGTTTCGATCACTCCGTCTTCTTTCGTACTCACCGAGTGTTACCTCCGCGCTCAGTGTACATTCGATCTCGGAGATGACACCAGCAGATCGGCAATCAGCGCCGCACGCAGCGTCTATGAGCGTGAGGCTGAGACACGAGAAAGCGCCTTGGGCTCCTGTTGAACAGGCTGTTAGCTTTTTTCTTGGGCCCCCATGAAACCGCGTGTAGCTTTTTGATTAGATTTTAGTGAGCCGTGCAGGACTCGAACCTGCGACCCGCTGGTTAAAAGACATTGGCAGTTTAACACCGGAAGACTTGGGAAGACAAAATTTGTCGTTTTCTTGAGCATTTGGCCATTTTTTTGTTACCTCTCGTCTAGGCATGTCCGTATAATACAAGCGAGAAGTGCAGATGGGAGGTGCAGACGTGAAGGGTTTAGTTCAGCGCGAAGAGAAATTGTACGTTCGCAAGGTGTATAGGAATTCCGCCGGAAAGAGAAAATACATCTGGCGAAAGGTTGAGTCTCGAACCGATGCCAAAACGGTCTTGCGCGAAATAGAGAACGAGCTTGCACGCGGGACAGAATCGTTTGAAAATCGCGACACCTTGGACAGCTATCTTGATAAGTGGCTCATCATGACAAGCGGCACGATCTCCGCCAGGACCCACGGCGACTACGAGAGTCTCTTACGCTTATACTTCCGGCCGGTACTTGGCAGGAAACGTCTCGCGTCGGTAAAGCCGATGGACATCCAAACCGTGATAACCGATATGTCAGCACGTGGCCTGTCGCCCAAGACTATTCACTACGCGCATATGGTTCTGCAGAAGGCACTGAAGGAAGCAGTGAATGCTTCCTACATAACACGAATGTCCGCACTCGATCCGGAGGGACGAGATCGGGCAAGAAATAATGCGGAAGAGCGCTCAGCACAACTGCCATTGCTGAGTCATGACCAGGCCGAGAAGACGGAGCGCAGCGTCACCGAAACACTAAGAGACAATTTGGATCATCGATCTTTGGACGCAAAGAAGGAGCATGAGGGCGGCGGCCAACGCGATGCTGATCCCGTTTGGACCCGGAACGCGCCCGACTTTCTGACCGGCGACACCAACGGAAGAACTCCCAGGTTGGGCCAATCGAACGCCTCTGAAAAGCTTTCCCTGAAGGAGAAAACCGAGAACCTCAGGCTCTATTTCGGATCACTGGAAGACTACGAAAGGAGGAAAGGAGGACGAACGCATTACCGGATAATCCTTTCGTTTGATGTCCCGGCGACCAATCAACAGATCCGAGATCTGACGAATAACTTCCTTGAGCAGGCATTTCCAAAGGCGATTGCGTTCGGCGCTATCCATAGGGATACCGACCATCCTCACGTACATCTCTACTTGAATTCGCGGCAGACCGATGGCCGGCGAATTCAGCTGAAAAACAACGAGTTCAAGAGCATCGACGAGAAGTGGTCCAAGATATACACCAATTTCGCCGGCGACAAGAGTGCCCACGTCGAATACTTGAGGAAGAAAGAGGAGACCAAACAGTGGAAGATCACGGCGGCTGAAGCC
>JBASRN010000019.1:0-12333 GCA_049273855.1 Blastocatellia bacterium | reverse complement strand
CTGGCTGGGCGATGGGTGAACTCTGCGGCGGATTGTTCCTTTGTTAGCGGTTAACGACACAAGCCTCATTCGTCGGTTGAGGCTTCCAGTCCTTGGCGAACGTCAGAAGGTCGCGCTCGATGTCGGTGTTGCTTCGACGGTTGATCAGCAACCACTTCAGCTGAACGAGCAGGTCAGGGATGAGCGCGGGATTCTGGGTCGCGAGGATCAACCTGCCATCCGCCTCGAGCTTGAGCGCCGGGACGTCAACTGTTTCAAAGCGGGAAGGGAATTCGGTGGCTCGCGCCTGTCTATCCCATGGAGGCGATAGTATTTGCACCCGCCAGTACTTCGAGTCTTCGCCGCGCACTATGCCTGAAGCGTGGTATACGTCCGTAATTTTGCCCTTCACCCACATGCAGTCTGCGCAATAGGTGTGTTGAATGATGGTTAGCAAATAGTCGGGTTGGCTTGAATCAATCATCGGGTCTTTAGCTGGCTTTCGGGGCGGATCCGTCGGTCATCAGTGAAGGGGCACAGTGGATAGGACGGGTTATAGGACAGAGTGCAATCCGTGTCAACAGTTTGTTCCTCAACGACCGGCTATTTTACCGGGCAGGTGGCAAGGGCAAAGTGGTTGACGCGAGTTCACGGGCTAACCTACTATTCATTCTTACAACATCAAGGCCAGGCTTATCGCCTGGTTGTCTCCCTGATAGTTGTTCGGCCAAGGATGGTATAGCTATGGGAAGTCTGGGAATGCCCGAGATTCTGCTGATCCTGGTGATCGCTTTGATCGTCTTTGGACCGCGCAAGCTACCGGAGCTTGGCAAGAGCCTAGGTCAAAGCCTCGCGCAGTTCCGAAGAGCGAGCGAGGACTTCAAGCGCCAGTGGGAGGATGAAGTGGATCTTGAGCGGCGACGAATCGAAGCTCCTCCGCCGGCGGCCGTCACCGAATCGATCGCGGAGGAAGTGGCCGCTTCGACGGAGGCCCAGATCGATTCGACCGGGCTTGAAGAGCATACTCCCGAACTCGAAACCAGCGAGGCGGCTACGACCGTCCCCCGGAATGAAGCCGTCGCCGCTGAGCCAAAGCGAGATTGGGTGTGAAGCAACCCACCCAGGGTAGTGGGATTTGATGCTTTGATCGTCGCGAACGCTCACAGTTTGCTTTCCAGTCCCGTGCCCCGCCTATGACGACTTACAGCCAAATCGATGACGACGTAACCAACGAGCAGACTGAAGAAGGAACGATGTCGTTCCTCGATCATCTGGATGAGCTTCGCAGACGGCTGATCCGGATCGCGTTGTTCGTGGGAATAGGCTTCGTTTTGTGCTGGATCTTCTCGGACAAGATCTACAATTTTCTGCAAGTTCCCGTGCTGGCGGCGATGGTCGAATACAAGAAGAAGGGTGACGTCCCGCTCAGGGATGTTGCCGTCGCCCAGGTTGCGGATTTCATCGGTAAGGAAGTCGCGTTTAGTTTTCCGGCCGAGTTGAGAATCGGCAACGCCCTTGTAACGCCGGGCACGACGATCAAGGTGAAGGTCGAAGCGGGACCGGACGGTTTGCCAAAGCTTGTAACCGCGAGCCCGTGGCTCATCAACACCGAGACCGTGGTGGACGAAGGCTACGAGATCCCGCGAGATCTGTATTCGGCGTCAAATGTGATGTTGGGTCCGGACGGAAAGCTCGTGGTCGCTACCGTTCAGGGCGCCTTCAATCTCTACATAAAGGTCGCGTTCTACGCGGCAATCTTCTTTGCTGTCCCGTTCATCCTGGTTCAGGTTTGGGGCTTTGTCGCGCCTGGACTCTACCCGCACGAGAAGAAATATGCGTGGCCGATCATCGTGATGACTTCGTTGTTTTTCCTGGGGGGATGCGCTTTCGCCTACTACATTGCGTTTCCGCGGGCGGCCAACTTTCTCCTGGGAGTAGCGGCTGGAGGCAATCTCAGGCCTTTGGTTACCGCCGACGAATACTTCGATCTGATCATAATGATAATGCTTGGGCTCGGGGTGGTGTTTGAGATCCCGACGGTAACCCTGGTCGGGTCCCGCCTCGGCCTGATATCGCCAGGCTTTTTGCTGAAGATGTGGCGCTACGCGTTGATCGGAATATTCCTGACTGCTGCGTTGCTGTCGCCGACTACCGATATACCAAACCTGCTTGTGTTCGCGGCGCCGATGTTGGTGCTGTACTTCTTGAGCGTGGGCATTGCCTGGGTGTTTCATCGAAAACGCCAGACCGAAAGGGAGTTCCAGGAGCTGGAACGCAAGAAGTGAGGCAGCCCGGCATTCTAAGATTGGCTCCTCAAGGCGAGGGGCTGGCTGTCTTGAACGAAGCCGGAGCCAGTCTGATGACTTAGCAGCTTTGCTTGACCGGCTCGAAGGGCGCCGCGTAAACTTGAACTTCAGAATTGCGAACCTCTACAGGCCCGGCGTTTTGCGAGATCGTTGGAAAAGGAGTAAGGAGTTATGAAGCACGTTCCCGCTCACTGGAAAACAATCATAAGCATCGTCCTTGCGGTTGCAGTGACCACCGGCATGGTGTCAATCGTTCTCGCTCAGGAGAAACCCCAGGCAAAGGACCCGAACGAACGAAAAAAGAAGGATGAGCTGAGAAGCGTCTACAAAAAGTGGATGGATGAAGACGTCAGTTACATCATAACCGAGGAGGAGCGGAAGGCCTTCAAGGTGCTGAAGACCGACGAAGAACGCGATCAGTTTATCGAGCAGTTCTGGGTGCGCCGCGATCCCGATCCCGACACTCTGGAAAACGAATATAAGGAGGAGTATTACCTGCGTATTCAATACGCAAACGAGAAGTTCTCCTCAGGCATTCCCGGTTGGAAAACCGATCGTGGCCG
Organism: Blastocatellia bacterium; assembly: GCA_049273855.1. Classification (GTDB taxonomy): domain Bacteria; phylum Acidobacteriota; class Blastocatellia; order UBA7656; family UBA7656; genus Onstottus_B. The sequence goes on along the minus strand of JBASRN010000019.1, from coordinate 9,485 downwards.
CATTTACGTCAAGTTCGGCAAGCCGGATCAGGTCGAATCTCATCCTTCGGGAGGCTCGTACCAGCGGCCTGCTTATGAAGGCGGCGGCAACACCTCAACCTACCCGTTCGAGACCTGGTGGTATCGCTACATCGAAGGCATTGGCTCCGATATCGAGATCGAGTTTGTCGATCCCTCCGGATCGGGTGAATACCGAATTGCGCAGAGCCCCAACGAAAAGGATGCGCTGCTCTACACTCCCAACGCCGGGTTGACGCTGGCCGAAGAACTGGGAATGACAAGCAAGGTTGACCGGATCACCGGTGGTATCTTGGGCCAGGCCACTCGCGGGCTCTTTGGCGTCAGGCAAAAGGATCAGCCGTTCGAGAGGCTGCAATTGCTTGCCGACCTTAACCGGGCCCCGTCAATCAAGTTCGGGGATCTTCGAGTGACCGCCGATCTGCCCGAGATCGCCACCGACGTCCTGCCGTTCAGCGTGCGCACCGACTTCTTTCGTATGAGCAGCGAGTCGGTCGCCAGCTCGTTCACGATGCAGTTCGACCACTCGGACCTTTCATTCAAGAATCAGGGCGGCGTTTACTCGGGTCAGGTGAACATCTACGCGCGATTGACCGGCCTGAGCGGACGGCGGGCGGGCAACTTTGAAGACACGGTCCAGACGGCTCGCTATACCGAAGAGCTGCTCAAGGATGGCCAGGCTCAGCGCTCGATTTACCAGAAGAACATTGCACTGCCGCCGGGACGCTACAAGATAGACGTGGTGGCTCGCGATACGGTCAGCGGAAAGAGCGGCATTCTCCATCACTCGTTCGAGGTCCCGCGGTATCAGGACAAGGCGCTTGCGACCAGCACGCTTATCCTTGCGCTTTCGATCGAGCCGCTGGACAACCGCACGATTTCTGCCGGCCAGTTCATCATAGGTCGTTACAAGGTCAAGCCGCACGTCAGCGGCGTCTACAAACCGGGGCAAAACCTTGCTCTCTTTTTTCAAGTCTACGACGCGGAGATGGATCAGTCGACGCTACAACCTGCCTTGAAAGTCGAGTACACCGTTTCGAAAGGCGGTCAGGAGATCTACCACGCGGTTGAAGACGGGAAGACGAAGATGGGAATCATCGACATGAAGGGTCAGCAGCTAGTCGTCGCCAGAGCGATCCCGCTTCAGGACAAGCTGGCGGAGCCGGGCAGCTACACGGTCACAGCCAAGATAACCGACCTCGTGTCGCAAAAGGTTGTCACTCCGCAGGCTCAGTACACGGTTGTGAGCAAGTAATAGATCAAACCGATCGTTGGAATGAATAAGACGGGGTCCAAAGTGGGACCCCGTTTTTGCTCGGGCTAATAGGGAACGCCACCCGCTCCCGCTGGAGTTCAACATATCCTCACGCTCGGTCACTCTAGAGCTACCGGGTGCTGCCGCAACTCCCCCGATGATCTTTCGCTGAAGCCCTCTTCAAATGCAATCGGAAAATCTTTTAGTTTTTCCTTCGCTGTTGTTATGATCTCGGCTTCGAGCAGACGTACGGGATCAAGAGGGAAACAATGAGATTCTCACTGACTAATCCGTTCACCGAGGACCTTGCAGTAGACCTGGGCTCGGTTCACACCTTCATCTACGGCAGAGGACGCGGGATGGTTGTAAATGAGCCGTCGCTGGTGGCTAACGATCGCGTCTCCGGCGAAGTCATAGCCGTCGGAAACGAAGCTCTGGAGATGCTTGGGCGCTCGCCTGAAGACATAGAGGTAGCTTACCCGATGCAAGACGGAGTAGTCGCCGACTCCGAGCTTGCGCAGAAGATGCTTCAGAAGTTCATACGCAAGGCTCGCGGCGGGCGCGCCCGGTTCTCGAGGCGCATCATTCATAGCGTGCCCTCGGGGATCAGCTCAGTCGAGCGGTTTGCGATTCGTGAAGTGCTTCGCGGCATCGGCGCAAGCCGCGTCTACCTTGTCGAAGAGGGATTAGCCGCGGCGATCGGCGCAAAGCTGCCGGTCGGCGAGATGAAGGCTTCGATGGTGGTGGACGTCGGCGGGGCTACGACGTCGATCGCGGTGGCGGCGAACGCCGGCATCGTTGAGTCCGAGACTCTGCGAATCGGGGGGCTTGATATGGATCGCGCCATCACGGACTACATAAAACGCGAACGGCGAGTGTTGATAGGCGAGCGAACGGCCGAGCGGCTGAAGATGGTGCTTGGCTCGGCTACGGACCCGGTCGAAGACCACAAGAGCGTGGTCAAGGGTCAGAACATGAACGAAGGCGGCCCGGAGGTGATCGAGGTTTCATCGCAGGAGATTCACCACGCGATAGACCCAATTGTCAGGCAGATCGTGGAAGCTGTGCGCGCGGTGCTCGAGAGGTTGCCCCCCGAAGTGACCGGCGACGTGCACGATCGAGGAATGGTGCTGACCGGGGGCATGGCGCTGCTGGCCGGGATTGATGAGCGCATAAGCGAGGGAACAAGACTCGTCGTGACAGTGGCAGAGAGTCCGCGCCAGTCTGTCGGGCGAGGTCTCATCGCGCTCTATGACCAACCGCTGTTGCTTCGGCGAGTCGCGCGAAACATCGAGATGAGCTAGGGGTCAGTGGTCAGTGGTTAGTGGGCGGTAGAGTTCGGAGACCATTCATCGAGCTACCGGGTTCAACAACGTAATCAGTAGAAGCGCTATTGCCGTTGGTTGGGCCTATCTCCGAGGACGCGGCGCGGCCTCGCGCTGGTTCTCGGAAGGCTCACGAGGTTGGCCAGTATCCTGTAGGCTCCGGCGTTCATCGTTAGCACCTGGCTGTGCCAGTTGAAACTCGTGAAAACGTACGAACCTTCCCCGACCGGCGCGACCAGTAACCCGGCCTGACTCGCCGCTTCTCCCCGATCATTCGATTCGAGCAGTGCCGTGTACTCGGTTGACCAAGTCCGCGGGAGATTCACGGCGCGCTCGTTTACCCATCCGTCAAAGTCCTTTTCGGTTATCTTGTTTGGCTTAGACATGAGTGGGTGATCCCCATCGAGAATCCGAACAGGCGCGTTCTCAGAGGCGATGCGATCATTCGACAGCTTAATCCGGTATGGCGCAAACGGCGACCGGCTCAGAATGAGGTTCCAATCGTCGGGCCGCTGATCGAAGACCACCAGGTTTCCGCCTTCTTTCGCGTATTTCAACAAACACGCGTTCTTCAGGATCAACTCGGGCCGGGTGAAGTAGGCGCAACTATCCATCACGATCGTGTCGAAGCGAGCGAGACCGCCGCAATTCACCGGTTGATGCGCCCCCGTTCCGTGTTCGCTAATAGCTACGTTTTCGATCGCGATCTCAACGGGGTTGACACCAAGTTGGTTGAGCGCATCAGCGAGCCACGAACCCCTGGCGCTGATATAGCCAACCTTCAGATCCTCGGCAAGCTCGAAACCGATTGCGCTGACCACGATCTTCGCAAGCCCGAGCGGTTCGGGCGATGACGGTTTCTCGCGCCGGAACTCGATCAACACATCTGGAGAGAGGGGCGGCTTGAGAATTGGGAGTTTCAACTTTAGCCGGATCGTGATTTCTTCGTCTTCGCGCGCGAAGCTAAGGTGCGCAGGCTCGTAGTCGTCATCGGTGAGCGCGAGCGGCACGACCCACAACGCGCCGGCCAGCGGTCCGGGAGTTCGGTTGCGCACGCGAACCGGGACTTCGATTTCGCGCGGCTTCGACCAGTCCTTTAAGATGACGAATGGGGTAGCCGAAATCTCGACCGGCGACGATGTGTCGTACCGCGCAAGCGCCGCGAGCGGAATGCTCACGTCGTCGAGCCCGACCTGCGCAAGAACGACTAAACCGTTGCCGAAAGGTTCGACCGGAAAAGCGCCCGGAAGCGACGAGCCAGTCGGGTAGTACTGTTCTCTCAGATGGCCGGTCCGCGGCATCGTAAGCGCCAAGTCTTTGGGGACTTCATATTCGATGTCTCTGGAAGTCGAGGCGCGCGGAGCGACCCAGACTGCGTCTGAATCCTTGTATGACGGGTTGGCTTCCGTGCTCGAAAGCGATTCGGGCATTCGAAACACAACCGGCGCGGCGCGCGAGCTCCGATTGCGGAAGACCGCGCGCGCGACAAGCTTCTGCCCCGCAACCGCGACGCGATCGTTCATCGTGACTTCAAGACTAAACCCCAGCATCAAGGCAAGAGCCCGTTCGAGCGACGCGGTGAATCGCGCAACGCGAACGAACTCCGGTCCGTAACGCTCGCGCAGGTCGTCGGCCGAGCCTTCGGCTCGCTTCTCCAGGAGCTTCTCACGAAGCGCGTCAACCAGCTCGGCTGGTTTGGTCGTCGCTTCGAGCAGTGAGAGGTCGCCGACTCGTGGAGGCGCGATCGAACGGCCGAGGTTCTCGGCGAGCGTCAAACCAGCGAGTAGTGAACCGCCCGGCGCAAGCTTCTCCTCCGCGGCCGACGCGATCAGCCTGTAGTAACTCTTCTCGCTGTCTGCAGCGATGGATGCGCTTCTTCGACGCGCGGCTGACCCGATCTCGGAATAGCTTTGCCCGCGAGGGGCGTCGTGCTCGCTCAGATCTACCACGACGTCGGCCCGTGTAGCGTCTGTCTTCTCGAAGAGCCGGCGGACTTGCCAAGGGTCGGAGCCGGCTTCGCCGGAAGGGGTTGCATTGGCGGCTTCGCGAACCGCTTCGCGAGCCAGACCGGCAATAGCCTGCCGCTGTCCGTCGCCTGCTGGGATGTTGTGATTTGTGATTATCACGTCGGGTCGCAAGGAGCGAATCGCGCCTACGAGCCTGGCGAGGGCGTCGTCGTGGCCCCAAATGCTCAGCGCTTCGTTGGCCGATTTCGAGTAGCCGAAATCGCGGAGATTCAGGAAGTACACATCAGCGCCGAGCGCCCGCGCTGATTCGAGCGCCTCGCCTGTGCGAGTGAAACCAGGCTCGGGATCGTTGTCGCCGCAAGTCGAGCGATCTCCGGCCTCGCCTCGAGTGGCGAAGAGCATCACTGTTCTTGCTCCGAGGGCTTTGCGATACAGCGCCAGCGTGCCATCGTCGGTCTCGCCGGGTCGCGCGGCTATACTCAGAACGGTAAAGGGATTGGTCAAGTCCTGCAGGGCTTGATCGACCGCGACGCTTCCGCGCTCCTCCGAAGCAGCAGCGAACAAGGCTCGCGCCGGCTGCGTTGCTGGAGCTTTCGCCGCGACGCCGAAGCCCGAGGAACTCGAGCCGAGCGATAGCGCAAGCGCCGGAAGAAGCGAGCAGGCTCTCTTGAAGTTCAGCATAGTTCGAATCAGTTAAACGCGCGTACGAGCTGGCGAGGATCATTTTATCATTGTCAGCGGCTATGCTAGCATTCCCGCCAATTGTTTCGGCACAAGTAGTTGTCGGGTGAAGGCAATGAAAGTTCCGCCTTCAGGCTGCGGACGAGCACCGGCAAGCTAAAACTTGAACTCTGAGCCCGGGACGGTTGCTGCCGTTTGGACTATGGCCGCTAAAAAAAAGAAGTATGTCGATGCCAGGGACAAGACGCATGCGGCGGCGGTGCGAAACACCCGGCTGCTCGTAGCCCTGCTGTGCATCGCGTTATCGGCCTGCGCCGTGGTCCCTTTCTTTTTCATGGGAAGCGCGGACGATGGCGATCAGGGGCTTACGCTCCGAATGCCTGATACTCACGACATGTTTCTTCAGTACGACCAGATGAGGTCGTTCTATAACGGGCTCGCGGCGGGCGAGATCTATCCGAGATGGGAGGAAGACACCAATCGGGGGTTCGGCGCAGCGACCACCAGCTACTATCCGCCCGGCATCTATTACCTTACATCGACTCTGTATGCGCTCACGCGAGACTGGCTGCGGACGCTGCTGGATGCGCACCTGTTGATGATGATCGCTTCGGCGGCGGCTCTGTACCTTTACGCTCGCCAGGTTATGGGCCGTCGGGCGGCGCTGGTTGGGATGGCGGCTTACATTTTTCTGCCGTACCACATTGCTGATCAGTACCAGCGAGGAGCGCTCGCCGAGTTGCTTGGCTTCATCTGGATGCCGTTGATGCTGCTGTTCGGAGAGCGGCTGATGGAACAAGACGGCACGCGAGAACTCTCCGCCAAGCTTGCCTGCACCGCCTGGCTGGCGTTGAGCTACGGTGGTTTCCTCTGGTCCCACCCGCCAACCGCCTATCAGTTCACGATGGGTTTCGGAGTATATGTTGCGGTCAGAGCAGCGATGACGCGGCAGTGGAAGGGACTGATCTGGATCGGAGCAGGTATGGCAGCGGGTCTGGGCCTGTCGGCCGCATACATATTGCCGGCGTTCGTCGAGCAAGACTTGATTCATCGCGAGTACATCGCCGACGCCTGGCCGTATCACAGGACCTACATCTTCGTTCACGATCTTTACGGTACGGATTTGCATCGCGGGTTCTTCCACAGCCTCGATGCAATGTGGGTCTTCGGCACGCTTGTACTTGTCGTGTGCGCGTTGCTTGTGAAATTCAAGCTGCCGCCTTCGATCGTCGGCAGCGAATTGAGACGAAGAATAACATTGTGGATCGTGCTCGGAAGCTTCGCGAGCTTTATGATGCTGAAGTTGTCACAGCCACTCGGCATGCTCATACCAAAGATCGACATTGGCGTCTTCACCTGGAGAATGTTGTCTATCACAACGCTGGTGATGGCGGTTTTGGCGGGCGCTTGCGCGCAGGTGGCGATAGAAGCGGCAAGGAAGCGTATGCATGGGGAGCGGCGTATCTTCGGTTCAGTCGCGTCAGTAGTGGTGATGGGCGGCGTCTTGTTCAGCACGGGCTTGGCCGGACGCCAGGTTTCAGCGCCGGTGTTTGTGCCCGAATCGGAGCATTTGAATGCCGCGACGCTTCCGCGCACCGCACCTGCTGAACCCGGAGCGCTCCCGCGAAATGTGCCTCAAGCGGAGATGGCACGTGATAGCGGAACAGTCGCGGTTAAGCGCTGGGACCCGCAGCATCGGAGGATTTACGTCGAGCCAAAAGCAGAAGACCGACTCATCGTTCGCACGTTCAACTTTCCGGGATGGACCGCGACGGTTGACGGTCAGCCTGTTGAAATAATAACCGGTACGGAGATGGGCGAGATCGTCATCGACCTGCAACCTGGGGCGCATGAGGTCGCCCTGGACTTTCTCGATACGCCGGTGAGGCGCACCGGCAAGCATCTCACGCTCTGGTCTTTTGGTTTGTTGCTTGCGCTCTGGTGCGCACCGCTCGCCAGCCGCGCAATGGCAGCGCGACGGGCATCTGATTGACTGGCTCCCTGCTTTTCCGCGCGTGCCGCCTCGGCGACCTCTCATGCAACAATTGGCGAGCCTGGACGATCGTTGAGTTCATTCATACCAGCAGTTGTTGCGATGACGCGTCTTCGTTTTGCTTGACACTAAGAGGGGCCTGTTCAACAATGCGATGGTCGATACGAGCAATACTACGTGACGAGAGGAAGATATGGCGCGTACGACTGTTGAGGTCAGCACACTGGAAGATCTGAGGGAGTCCGGCAATTACGCCCGGATAGCAACCCTGCTCACTGATGATTGGCGTCGAGGGTTGGAGTTCGAGGAATCCACGATTCGCAAGCGCGTGCTCGCGGCAGAGCTTGCGGGACGAAGCGGCCAGCTTGACGAAATGGAAGCGGCGCTCGCGCCGTATCTTGACCACGTCGATCACGTGCCCTTTGGCCTTTCTGCCCGCGTAGTGTTGACTTGCGCTCTGTACCACTATCGGCGCAACGAGCCGAGCGAAGCGCTCAATCTTGCTTTGGTGGCGAGGACGGTGGCCGCGGTGCGCGAGGACGAGATGACGCTTGGCGAGGCTGTGCAACTTGAAGGGCAGGCTCAGTGGTCCCTCGAACGCTGGAGCGAAGCAGCCGCGGCCTTCGAAGAATCGATCAGGATTTACGCCGGGCAGTCGCGTTCGTATCGGCTCGGCCTGGCTTATCTGTGTCTGGGCGGGGTGCTCAATCGAATTGGCAAGGTTGAAGAGGCGCGCACCACGCTGGAGCGTTGCATAAAGATACTCCTGAAGAGCCAGGACGACTACAACCTCGCGGTGGCGAGGGTCAATGTTGCTTTGGCTTTGAACGTGATGGGTGAGCACGAAACGGCGCTCAAGTATCTGGAGTTCGCCTACGGCACGTTCGAGCAGATTAACCACGACCAGTACGCCTATCTGACGCTCAACAACATCGCGACGACTCTGGTCTCGCTAAGGGAATACGACCTGGCCGAGAGCTACGTCAGTCGGGCGCTCGAGATGGGAGTGAAAGCGCGGAGCACCCAAATCGCTTCGACCTATGAGATAAAGGCGCGGGTGCATCTTGCGCGCCGCGAATGGGAGCGCGCGGAGAGGGCGCTGAGCACCGCTTCAGAGATTGCCGAGCAGGCAAACAGCCAATCACAAAAGGCAGATCTGGGCCGAACGCTCGGCAAGCTCTACCTCGCGCAGGATCGCGATGAAGAAGCGGCCGAAGTGTTGTGGAAGGCGCTGGACACCGCGCAGGATCTTCGGGCGTCGCTGGTCGAGCTCGAGGTGAAGGCACTGCTGGCGCAGGCGATTTGCGCGACGAATCCGGTCGAGGCTTGCAAGATGATCAGCGATGTCGAGGCGTCGCTGGGGTCGCGCCCGCTGCCCGAGCTTCGCAGAGAAGCACAGAACGCTCGAAAGCGGATCGACGGGCTGAACCATGAACACTACTTCATTCTTTCCGACGCCCAGGTTCCGCTCCTGGCCGATGCCAAGATTTCGCTGCTGAAGTGGCTGTGGGCGCGCGCGCTTTACAAGGCGAAGGGCAACTCGCGCGACGCGGCTGCGATACTGGGGGTGACCCCGACTTACATTCGCAAGCTAACGAAGGTGATCCCGCGCGATCTGCTGAGGCCGGGAAGGAAAAGGTCGAAGAGGAAGTAAATTGCTCGGGGTTAAGCCGGCCTGGAAATCCACGTTGGATCGGTGAAGGTTGCGAGGTTCGCTTTGATCTGTTTGAAGTGAGAAGCGAACTCTTGTCGCTCATCGTCAGTTAACGAGTGGGTTCCTTCGGCAACGAGATCAGATTCAATAACTCCATCCAGCTTCAGCGCGTACTTCAAACAAGCGATGCTCTTCTTGACTCCTCCGAATCGGCACGAGGCGCTGAACTGCTCGAAGGCGGACTTGTAAAGCGACATCAACCGCTCGTCGCCGGCGAAGCTTGCTCGCCACGCGCGCTGCCACTCACGAGGCAACGCATTAGCCGGCCCGCTGACAACTCCGACCGGAAGCTCGTTGTGCAGCATGTAACGGTTCCAGTATTCCCGCACACGACCGGCGAGTCCGTCTTCGAGCTTGAAGAGTTGAAACATCAGCATTGCGTTGCCGACGTAGATTCCAAACTCGCCTTTGTCCTTGAAGTGACCCGCGCCCCTGGTGTAGTTGCCAAGTACGCGGGGCGGCGCGGACACTTTCAGACCGAAGATGAAGGGCAAACGGCTGAGACGCTTTACGTCGCGGGTGTGGATATGCG
>JBASRN010000007.1:0-5604 GCA_049273855.1 Blastocatellia bacterium | reverse complement strand
CTTGACATTCTTGATGTGCAGGAAATACTGTCGAAGTTCTTCCTCGCTGATCTGGTCGGGCGACTTGTGATAGTGATCAGCGAGTTGGCGGACAGCGCGAACATAGGCTTCTTGAGTTCGCTCCGAGAGACCTCGGAGCTGAAGGCTCTCGATCATTCTCTTTCTCAGTTCGGTCATAGCTACACCTCCGGATTGATTTGCTTTGTGGGCAAATCGAAGTGTAGTGGATCTGACTTTCAGATTGAGAATGATCGAGCTATTTCTGGTGGGTTATGCGCGCAGCGCTTAGTTCAACAAAGTCGTGAACCAGAGCCGCGCAAGCGAGTCTCCTATCGTTCCACCAGTTCTTTGTGCGCGGCCCGGTTACGCCAGCCGCTAGGCGCTGATTGTTGACTTTCGATAGTAGGAGAGAAATAATTTGTCCACTTTAACTACAACATAAAGGAGATTTCCAAATGAGACAGATTCTTTTTGCTATAACGTTGGTGTTAGCCACCTCCTTTCTCGCTAATGCCCAAATGACAATTGCAAAGTCTGAATCCAATACTACAATTGTTAATCAACCACCTCTCAGGCAGGTTACCAAAAAGATAACCAGTTATAATGTTACATTGCTTGGTTCGGCATCTGGGAAACTTCGAGGTTGGATAGAGCTTAGAGACGGTTCAGACTATGCCGGTTACATCTATTTAACGGATGAAGACCCACTACCAAAAGATTACTTAGGAGGCAGCGATTATGTGGTAATGCACCAGCGATCAACAACGCTGGAGAATCTACTTTCCATTTTACGAAACGAGAAAAATCTCCAAATAAGATTTTCCGACAATAGTCAGCCGCCGCTTACGTTTTTGGAGAAGGCGGGAAGTACTAACATCGACAAACCACTACTTAGCAAGTGAAAGGTGTGAGATTGCCCCCGCGCCTAACAACAATTGCATGCAGCGGAGGCCGCGAATCGCAGTTCGCATGCTTCGGCCAGTGCGGCTCGCGGCCCCGCTGACGCTTGACGTTCGGCGGCAGAGGTCGCACAAACCCGACCCCGACGTGCGGGGCCCACAATAGGAGATTTGTCATGAGGATCGTGGTTATCGGCGGCAGCGGGCTCATCGGAAAGAAGCTCGTGAACAACCTTCGTCAGAATGGCCACGAGGTTGTGGCGGCGTCACCCTCTTCAGGCGTCAACACCCTCACGGGTGAGGGACTGGCCGAAGCACTTACAGGCGCGCGGGTCGTCGTCGACGTGGCGAACTCGCCATCGTTCGAGGACAAGGCGGTACTGGCGTTCTTCGACACGGCCGGGCGTAACCTCCTTGCGGCGGAAGCGTCCGCCGGGGTGGGACATCATGTTGCGCTCTCGGTTGTCGGCACCGAACGCCTTCTCGCGAGCGGTTACTTCCGGGCGAAGATGGCCCAAGAAGACCTGATCAAGGCCTCTAAGATTACCTACACGATCGTCCGCTCGACGCAGTTCTTCGAGTTCGTGGGAGGCATCGCCCAATCGGCCACCGACGGACAAACGGTTCGGCTGTCACCGGCCCTCGTGCAGCCCATCGTGTCGGACGATGTCGCGGCCGCGTTGGTCCAAGTCGTAGTCGAGGCACCGTTGAACGGCACGGTCGAGCTGGCTGGTCCCGAACCAATACGTCTCGATGAACTCATCCGACGATTCTTAAGCGCACACCGAGACACACGGGAAGTAATCACAGATGTCCACGCACTTTATTTCGGCACCGAGTTAAACGATCAAAGCCTCACCCCCGGAGAGAACCCGCGCATCGGCCCGACGCGTTTCGACGACTGGCTCAGCCGCTCCACGCCTCTGGGTTAAGTCCCCAGGCCGGGGACTCGCGGTGTTTTGTCGCCGTTTGCTTGCACCGCGCCGCCGAACAAGCGGGTGTACAGGGGCCGGCGCTTCTGAGACCGACTGATTCATCCACGGCCGTCGCGCCGGCCCGGTAAACCAGCGCGTTAGACGTGCAAAGCAAAGGTGGCTAAGTAGAACTCGGATAGCGAAACAAGACGAGACATTAGCTTATGAGTGATAGCCAAAAACCTGCTCCTTTGGATAGGATCATTCAGTTTCTCCTCGATATCGGCCTCCAAATCAGGAAGACCGAATTCACCCACCAGTCCTTTCTACCAGGGATAACCGTAGATCGCGGGACGATTCTCATTGATGAGTCAAAGTTACTTCACCCCGGAGACTTGCTACACGAAGCGGGGCACTTGGCAGTCATTGCGGGCGAGAAAAGGAGGCGAGCTCAAGACGATCTCGGCAAGAAAGCATCAGAAGAGATGATGGCGATAGCGTGGTCGTATGCGGCGCTAGTTCATCTTGGGATGGATCCGTCTATAGTATTCCACGAGGGCGGTTATCGAGGGTGGTCAGGGGCGCTAATAGAGAACTTCACGAATGGGCGGTATATAGGCGTGCCGATGCTGCAATGGATGGGTCTGACCGCCGACGAGAAGCGAGCGAAGGAGAGAGGTGTAAAGCCATATCCAGCAATGATAAAGTGGCTAGTTGATTGATGATCGAGAAACGACGAGGCATTATTTCTTTGTTTTCCTTTCAGCAGACTATTGGTACGAAGCGTCTTTCTATTCCAAAGGGGGCTAGAGCTATTGCCCACGCTGAGTGCCCTGTTACAGGAAGAGTTGGCTTGCGGCCTACAAAACTCGACGAATTGGAAAAGTAGAGTCATCTGGCCGCCGGACATCAAAGAGGAGCCTCTATTTGATATTGCTCCAGCCGCAAAGCCCACCAAGTTATGGGACAAGGTAAAATACAAGATGGTGTCGCCGGTGGAGTTTCATCTGACGAGCAAAGTACAGGAGAAGATGAAAGCGGCGAGTGAGAATTCCGCCTAACAGCACGTTCCAGCCTAGCGTGGGCAATTAGTTTCCTAACATCCCGCCACAGCTATTGCCCGATGACCCTCACATTATACGCTGAGGTGTGGGAGCTGGTGACTTCTGTTTCGTCGTGACTTAGACTAGCGTCGAGAGGCTCGAGGGTCGCAATGCATAACGAATTTACCGCAATCATCGAGCAAGACGAACAGTGGTTCATCGCGTACTGTCCTGAGATACCTGATGCTAATGGGCAGGGGCGCACGATAGAAGAATGTCGAAAGAATCTGGCGAGCGCCATTGAGTTGATTCTAGAGGATCGCAGAGAAGATGCCCTGCGCGGTGTTCCCCAGGATGCCATTCGAAAAACGGTTGTCTTGCAATGAAACGTGGCTCCTTGCTGAGACACCTCCGCAAGCAGGCTGCTATCTGAAGCGAGAAGGCCGCGAGCATTCTCTTTGGTGTAACCCCACGACCGGAGAGGTTGAGGCTGTTCCTCGCCACACCGAGATTTCCAACATGCTGGCGAAGAAGGTCTGTCGTGGACTATCCATTCCTGAATTTTGACCGGCGTGAATCGTCATCGCATAACTCTGCGTGTACGGGAGCCGGGCGAGTCGGTTCCTTTGAAGCGTTCTCGTTTCCGGGGACTGCGCTGGTATCAACGCGCGGCCCGGTGACGCTTTCGTTGGGCAGCTTATCGATGAGCAGAGGTGCACATGGCTAATGACGAGATGTGGGATGCGCCAGAAATCGTGCCTTCAATTACTTATGAGGATTTACCGCGTGCTATCGAATGGCTCGAGCATGTGTTTGGGTTTCGCGAGCGCACGGAGGCGCGACTGACCTGGCCCGGGGGTGGCATGACCTGGATAGAGGTTGGAAATGGCCTATTCAATATCTCCACTCCAGATGAGACCTGGCGGCAAACCCCGGGTGACGCGGCATCAGGGTTTGTGATGAAGATCTACGTTGCGGACGTAGACCAACATTTCGCTCGTGCGAAGGCCCAGGGAGCGACCATCATTTCAGAGCCGCAGGACGGTTTTTGGGGTGGGCGCGTGTACCGGGCGTTGGATCACGAAGGGCACCGGTGGGAGATATCACAGCAGGGCCGCGATCTTGCCGCGGATCGCTGGCAGCTTCCTCCTGGGGTCACCCGCGGAGCAGTTCCGTGATGAGCCGTCCAACAACGAGCGGACACGTCCTAGTAGATTCGGGCGTTCGGCAGATCCACAGCCGGTCCGTGAATAGGGGTAGGGAGAGTCGATTGGTTTCGACCCCCCTCCCTCCGAACCGGACTGGCGGATCTCCCGCATCCGGCTCTCTCCAGTTGGTGGTCTTACCTCATCGAGAGGATTGTCGTGCTTCCACAATGGCTGATTCAAGTGTTATCAACCCTTGCTCCTCAAAGTATGCATTCGGCCAGCGTAGATGGTCCCGCATCGTCTTCGCTTGTCCTCGCTGTCGCTTCCGCTTCCGCAGGATCGTGCGAAGCCGCCTTCGTATCCACCCGTCCAGCGGTCTGAAGGTCGTCTTATGACTGTGCTTGAAATACTCAATCCAGCCTCTAGTCGTGCGGTTCACGTCGTCGATGATTACCTCAAGGCTTCGTCCGTTGGTGCGCTTCGTCTTTCGCCGGATCGTGTCCTTCACCTTCTTCAGGCTCTTCTTGCGTGGCCATTTCAACCCTTGCTCGAAGTGATACCCAAGGAAGTCAAACCCGGCCTTCTTCAACCGGGCATCCACGATCCGCGTCTTCTCAGGATGAAGCGTCAGTCCGACTTCCGCCGTCCATCTCTTCACCTCTTCAAGCGCTTCTTCGGCTTCTTCTTGGCTCCGGCTTAGAATGACAAAGTCATCCGCGTATCGCACCATCTCGTATCCAAGCTCGGCCATCTTGTGGTCCAGCTCATCCAGGTAGATGTTACTCAACAGCGGGCTGATCACCGCTCCCTGCGGCGTCCCATCTTCGGGGCTCCAGCTCGTCATCGGCTCCATCACATCCTGCGTCAGGTACGCTCGCAGCATCTCCGTCACCCGTCCATCAGACACTTTCTCCTCCACTCGCTCCATCAGCCGCTCGTGCGGGATCGTGTCGAAGTAGCTCTTCAGGTCCGCGTCTACAACCCAGTGATTCCCTGCTTCCCGCAGTCTGTTCACTCTCCGAAGTGCGTCTTTGCATCCTCGCTTCGGTCTGAAACCGTAGCTTTGTTCGGCAAACTCCCGCTCAAAGATCGGCTCCAGCACGTGTCGCAGTGCGGCTTGCGCTACCCGGTCGCGCACCGTCGGGATTCCCAGCGGTCGCTTCTCGCGGCTCCCGGGTTTCTCTATCCACGTCCGCTTTCTCGCTCGCGGCCGGTATCGCCCGCTCGCAAGCTCTGTGGATATCTTCGTCAGGTTCTCGATCAGGTCCCGCTCGAACATCTCGATCGTTTGGTGGTCTACCCTGTTCCGCCTTTTCTCCGCCTTAATTCTCTGAATGCGGACATCAAGTTCGGCAGCCTGTACACCTTATCCATCAAACTGTACCATTTGCCTCCTTTGACCCCTTCTTCAAGGGCACTCAACATCCGTTCCGTCCACACCGTCGGTTCCACCCACTTCCAGCGGTCGAGGGCTTCTCCGGCTTGCTTAGCCTCTGGCACTGTCGCCGGTTTGTTTTCCTTCGTTGTGTCCGTCACAAATCCACCTTCCTGCGCTCCCTTCGCTCCACCTCAGTTACGAGGCTTCCTCGCTACTATGGGC
>JBASRN010000001.1:0-1753 GCA_049273855.1 Blastocatellia bacterium | reverse complement strand
GTCTCTAAGGACCCTTGATTCCGACCTGCTGAACTAGAAGATCCGAACCGGCTTTGCATGCGCGCTTGCCACTGGCTGCGTGGGATCTCCAGCGAAGCAAATTGCTGGGCGGCATCGTTGAGCGACTCACCTCCCGCGTGCCGGGTCTTCAGGTACAACAGCGCCGTCATGATCGCGGTCAGCGGCGTGATGAACAGATTCAACAGCTGATAGCGAGCCGACACCCCAGACATGTAAAAAGAAAACCCGAACTCTTTCAAACTGTAGTCGTCGCCCAGCTTGAAGGTGAACGAGCTGTCAATCGAAGCGATCCAGACCAGAACCGGGAGCGCAAATTGCAGCGCCGTGATAATAAGTACGGTATGCCACGATCTCTTCATCAAGCGATAGGCGCGCTTCAACGTCGCCCACACCCCCAGGTTCTCCATCACCA
Source organism: Blastocatellia bacterium (assembly GCA_049273855.1). Lineage (GTDB taxonomy): Bacteria > Acidobacteriota > Blastocatellia > UBA7656 > UBA7656 > Onstottus_B. The sequence continues at coordinate 1,320 of JBASRN010000001.1, read as the reverse complement.
CCACCGGCGCATAGAGAACATAACAAACAGCCGCGACGGCTCCAGGTAAAACAAACAGCGCCGCGCCGATCAAAATCAGCGCCATCACCACTGCCGACGTGGCGCAAAAGACCCACCAGCGGCGCTTCATCTGTGCCCAGACCAGCCGAATCCCCACCGGACGCAGCGGCGCTACCATCAGTTGAACGACGATGGGCACGGTCGCTGCCGAGATCGTGAAGTGAGCGACAAGATTCGCGACGATCATACAGAGAAACACACCAATCCCCATGGCACTCAGCTCGAAGGGTGACAGCCCCCCCCAGTCAAACAGGCGGTCGGGGATGTTCAAGAGCCCGATCAGCGCAATCAGCGGAGCGTAGGCAAGCAAAGAGATCTTGAGAAAGACTGGAAAGTGCTCGCTATAGAGCGAAATGGCCTGACGCAGCAGCGTGCCGCTGCCTTCCACGCTTGCGCGTAAGGCCGCAGCGAATCCGACGGCGCTCGTGGGTCGCGCCGCCGGGTCTCTGGCGAGCGCCGCCATGATAATGCGCGCCATCTTCTTCGGAACTCTCGCATTCTGCCTTCTGATGGGCGCAGGCTCGCCCGTTTGCTGCAAGCTGAGCAATTCATCAAACGTCCCGCTAAAAGGCGTCTCGCCCGTGAGCATCCGATAAGCGATGACCCCAAGGCTGTAAACATCTGATCGGGCGTCTACTCGCTCGCCGCGCCATTGCTCCGGCGACATATAAAGCGGCGTACCCATCAACGAACCGACGCGCGTCAACTCGGTCGCATCTGGTGTCGCTGCCGACAGGGCTGCTTCCCTAGAGCGTTTCCCTTCGGCGGTTGCGGCACCAGCGGGGGCGGACGATTGCGGAGTTGATAAACCGTCTACGCTTGCCGCGTTCAACGATGCGGCATCTGAAGATGGCTGTATCAATGTCGCCCCTTCTTCGCTCGCCGGCGACTGGATCAAAGTAGCGGATTCGCGAAAAGCCGGTGAGTCCGTCACTCCTGCCCGCGCCGTTTCGGCTCGCGGTCCTGGTTCGGTTGTGGGCCGCGTTAACGGGTCTAGTTTTACGAGGCCGAAATCCAGCACCTTGATCGTATAACCGCCGCGCCGGTTGGGTTCGAGCCAGATGTTATCCGGCTTCAAGTCCCGGTGAATGATGCCCAAACGATGCGCTTCCTCAACCGCCGAGCAGACTTGTTCGAGAATCTCCACGACCCAGACGGGCGGCAGTTTGCGTTCTTCGCTCAACACTTCGGCCAGGGTGCAGCCGTCGAGGTATTCCATCACCAGGTAGGCGACCTGTCCCGACTGCGTTTGACCAAATC
>JBASRN010000323.1:0-5460 GCA_049273855.1 Blastocatellia bacterium | reverse complement strand
CCTCCCAACAACTTAATGTTCAGCAAGTTACGCTTTGACATGACGCCTTCCGTGTGAGGCAGTCGCCTGCCGATCGAGGAAACCCACCGTGATTAGGCTGTATTCTATTGCATTTTCCACTGTGCTTCAAACGGCGGTTCAAACCATACGGCTGCACAATCCCGACCATTGACAACGGATCGAAAGCTGAGTGGAAGGAGAATATTGAGATGAACCACCAATACACATATCAAGCGACGCTCGCAGCGTCAGAGAAGATCAACTGGAGAATAGAAGACATAATCGGCGGGGAGAGAAGGCTGGATTTCACCAGGCCGTTTCTGCCGGAGTCGCTGGCTCGCGTGGAGCCGCTCTCGTTCCTGAGCCCGAGCGAGAAGCTGATTTTGAATCAGATAAGAGGGCACGGTTACCTTTACACCTTCGGTCTGGTGGAGGAGTTCATCCTTCCCTTTGTGTTGGATCACGCCAGGCCGCAACTACACGGGGACGACTACCGCGTTCGAGCGCTGCTTCGCTTTGCGGGCGAAGAAGCCAAACACATCCATCTGTTCAAGAGATTCCGCGAAGAGTTCGAAGCGGGCTTTGGCAGCGTCTGCGCAGTCATCGGCCCGCCTCAGGAGATCGCCCGAGCCGTCCTGTCGCATCACCCGCTGGGTGTCGCGCTGACAATCGCGCACATCGAGTGGATGACCCAGCGCCACTTCACCGAGAGCGTTTTGGATAACCAGAATCTTGACCCACAGTTCAAGAGCCTGCTCAAACACCACTGGATGGAGGAGGCCCAGCACGCCAAGCTCGACACCTTGATGGTGGAAGCGTTGGGAGAGGCTTGCAGTGACGCCGATATCGAGGGGGCTGTCGAAGAGTATCTCCAGATTGGAGGGCTTCTCGACGGTGGGCTGCAGCAACAGGTTCAATTCGACCTGGAGAGTTTCACCCGGGCTACGGGCCGTGAGTTGAACGACAGCGAGCGTGAGATGTTCATCAGGGTTCAGCGGCAGGCAATTCGCTGGACCTTTCTCGGATCTGGAATGACCCACCCAAACTTCCTGGCCACTCTGGAAGGCCTGCGGCAAGGAACCCGGGCAAAGGTCGAACAGATCGCACCCGCCTTTTGCTAAGAAGGCAGTTAATTCATAACGAGAACGAAAGAAAAGGAGAACTACAATGTCAGAAGCAACTGTGAGAGCCGGAAACCGAGTAAACGGCATCGACGTAGATGCACTTCACGATGTGATTCAACAGATCGGAGAGGATCCCGCAAAAGGGATTGTCGAGTTTCGAGTAAAGTCGCGATGGGCTGGGCAGGCTCGCAGCGAGGCGTCGGTCGAGTCGTACACCATAGGAGGCCGGACGATCCCTCGCAGCTTCAAGGTCGCCGTGGATGAGCCGTTCGAGCTGTTGGGCGAAAACACCGCGCCTAATCCTCAGGAGTTGCTTATGACCGCGCTCAATGCCTGCGTGATGGTGGGGTATGTTGCAGGCGCCGCGGCCAGGGGGATAAAGCTCGAAAAAGTGGAGATCGAAACGACGGGCGAGCTCGACCTCCGCGGGTTTCTGGGAATCGACGAAACGGTGAGGCCGGGCTACGAGAGCATTCAATACGTCGTGCGTATCAAGGGCAATGGCACTCCCGATCAGTTCCGCGAGATTCACGAGACCGTGATGAAGACTTCGCCAAACTATTTCAATATCGCGAAGCCAATTCGGATAGAAGCCAGCCTCGAAGTGGAGCAGTAGGCCGGTAACTCAACATCATAGCCGCGTGCCGAGGCGGTCCCGCAGCCCGTTGGAATCAGCGGGCTGCAGGGATCGCCTCTGCTGATTGGTCTGCAACGAGTCGTCGCCGCGACTCGCCGGGTGGAGCGCTTCCTCACGAGCGCTTCTGTCCATGACCTCGGATCCGTCGCGCGGAGCCGAGAAGTGCGAACGAAAAAAGGAGCGAGGTGGACTTCGCGCACCGTTAGCCCCGACCAGTCCAGTCCACGCGACTTTTCTCGCACTTTCGCTTTCAACTACTCCGGTGATTTCAGGCTGACGCTGAATAGACTTGTTTAGACCGTCGTGACAGCTACAGCTGTAGCCGGTTTCTAGAAAGTCCAATTCTGCTGGTTCATGAATCCCTCAAGATCAGTCCAGGCTACACCAAAATGATCGCAAACGTTCGGGATCTTCGCAGCGTTAGGTTTGGGTTGCTCTTGGGTCACGACCGTGCCGCCCCTAACCGCTGCAGCCGCGATAACGAAGGGGTCGGCCACAGGCGTTCCTTTTAACAGGGCCTTTTGGCTGATCGAGCTTTTTAACCATTTCGACTCATTCGCCAGGAAGCTCTTATTGGTTCGAGTGCCAAAATTAGCGCTTACAATCCGACTTGTAAAGACTTCGTAAATGCTAGCCGACCTTAGTCATGCGAGCCGCTAGGCCATCGGAATGAAATCCGCCGCGGTCGCATCCTGCAGGTTCCCTCAAGGTGCGGCGCTCACATCGTCATACCCAGCTGCCTCAAGTCATATTCAGCATCTTCAGCTTTGTTCACTTTCAATTCACTAGAAAACTGCCCATCATCGCCGAAGTTTCTTCACGATCGCTCGCGCGGCATTCGCTCCTGACCCGCCCGTCAGTCCCGTGCCGGGATGCGTTCCGGAACCACACAGATACAAGTTCTCAATCGGCGTGCGATATCTCGCCCAATCCAACAGCGGGCGCATCGTGAAAAATTGATCCAGGGTCAGCTCGCCGTGAAAGATATGACCCCCGGTCAACCCGTAGACGCTTTCCAGGTCAGCGGGCGTTATCACCTGTCTACCGAGTATCAGTTCAGGAAGATCGGGGGCATATCCCGATAGTGTTTTGATCACCGTGTCGCCAAGCAATCCGCGCTGGCTTTCCCAATCGGAGCCCTTCAGATTGAAAGGCGCGTACTGAACGTACACTGACATTACGTGCTTGCCCGGCGGCACGAGCGACGGGTCGCCGAGTGAAGGGATCGCCACTTCAAGGTACGGCTCGCGCGAGAGCTCGCCGTACTTTGACTCATCAAATGCGCGCTCCAGATAATCAATATCCGGCCCGATATGAATGCGACCCCTCAGTGCATCATCCCGCACGGTCTGATCGAGCGCGCTGAACGCCGGCAGACCCGACAACGCGAGGTTCACCTTCGCCAGGGTCCCGTGCATTCGGTAGTGTTGGAGCTTCATCACAAAGTCCGGGGTCAGATGCGTGGGATCCACAAGACCGAGCAGGGTCCGCCGCGGGTCGGCGTTGGAAACGACCGCCTGGGCATTGATCTCTTCACCGCTGGATAGGACTACGCCGGTCGCCGCTCCCTTACTTACGCGGACTTCCACGACATCCGCGCCGGTTCGAATTTCTGCTCCGGCGTTCGTGGCAGCCGATGCCATCGCATTAGTAACTGCACCAATTCCACCGGAGGCGAAGCAGGCTGAACCAGCCGGATGAGGATCGCCAGCGCTGCGGATGAGCAAGACGAAGCTGCTGCCAGCTGACCAGGGGCCAAGAAACGTGCCGAAGATTCCGCGTGCGGCGATCACCGCGCGTAACAACTCCGTATCAAAGAACTCCGCCACCAGGTCAGCGACTGCCATCGGAGCCCATCGCAGCAAGCGATACATATCCTTCTTCCCCAGCTTGCGGATGGCCCGGCCAGTCCGGAGCATTCCCCAAAGATCGGCCGCGCTCGGGCTATCGATGTTCGGAGGTGTAAGCCTGAGCGCTTCATCAATGACGCGTCCCAGTCGCCCAATCGTTTCCTGAAACTCCGGATACCTCGCTGCGTCTTTCTCCGAGAACTTAGCGATCTGCTGGGCGGCCCTTTTCGAATCATTGTAGAGAACGAGGGCCCGACCTTCGGGCGACAACGCGGTAGCACCTACCTCGGAGGTTGTAAGCCTGAGCCCGTGCTGGTCGAGTTGCATGTCACGAATGATGTCGGGTCGGATCGGGCCGGTTACGTGAGCAAGCGTGGAGCAACGGAAGCCCGGATGAAACTCCTCGGTAATCGCGGCGCCACCGGGCTTCGGACGACGCTCGAGCACCAGCGGCTTGAATCCGGCTCGGGCCAGATAAAAGGCAGCGACCAGGCCATTGTGTCCGCCGCCGATTATTACTACGTCGCGAGTCTCGGGCATCCCCTAACCCGCTCCCTTCAAGTCTTTAAGAATTTCCAGGGCTGCGAGCCTTCCCGGCGCTCCCATTATTCCGCCGCCCGGGTGCGCCGCCGATCCGCATATGTAAAGGTTCTTGATCGGCGTGCGAAATTGCGCCCAACCGGGAACTGGCCGCAGAAAGAAGAGTTGTTCGAGCGAGAGCTCGCCTTGGAAAATGTTTCCCTCGCTCAGCCCGAAGTCACGCTCGAGGTCGAGCGGTGTCAGCACCTGCCTGTGCAGGATGATGCTCTTCAGGTTGGGCGCATATTCGGAGATCGTGTCGATCACGTTGTTCCCAAAGGCTTCACGTTGATCGTCCCAATTCAATCCCGGGCGCAGTTTGTAAGGAGCATACTGCACGAAGCAAGAGAGAACGTGTTTTCCGGGTGGCGCAACCGAAGGATCAGTAAGCGTCGGTATGACCATGTCGATATACGGTCGACGAGAAAAGGTACCGTACTTCGCATCATCGTATGCCCTCTCCATATAATCGACGCTCGGCGAAATCGAGATTGCACCGCGAAGATGAGCGCCGGGACCGGGAAGGCACTTGAAGTCGGGAAGCGCGTCAAGCGCGAGATTCACTTTTCCCGACGAACCGCGGAATTTGTAGCGGCGCACTTCCTCGATAAACTCATCCGGGAGCTTGCCATCTTCGATGAAGTTGATGAATGTGAGTCGTGGATCGACGCTCGACGAGACGATATTAGCGTGTAACTCATCGCCGTTCTGGAGCACGACTCCCGACGCACGGCCGTTCTTCACGATAATCTTTGCGATCGCTGCTTGTGTGCGAATCTCGGCGCCGGCCTCGCGCGCCGCGTCCGCTATCGCATTGGAAATCGCCCCGGTGCCTCCGCGCGAAAATCCCCACGAGCGGAATGCTCCATCGATTTCTCCCATATAGTGATGAAGTAGGACATAGGCTGTCCCCGGTGAACGCACGCCGAGAAACGTGCCGATGATGCCCGATGCAGACATCGTAGCCTTGAGCACGTCGGTCTCGAACCACTGATCGAGAAAATCAACCGCGCTCATCGTCATCAACTGCACCTGGTTGTACTTGTCTTCACTTGGCAGATCTCGAAACCTGCGCCCGATAAACAAAAGCTTCATCAGCTCGCGGGGATTCACCGTTGCCGGATCGGGAGGAACCATGTTGAGTATCGGCTTGACGAACCGGCACATCGCCAACATTGCTTTGCCGAACTCCTCATAGGCTTCGGCGTCGAGCTTGGAATGCCGCGCAATCTCTCGCCGCGTCTTCCCGTGATCATTTACACGCCACAGG
>JBASRN010000312.1:0-37993 GCA_049273855.1 Blastocatellia bacterium | reverse complement strand
CCTGTTAGCGTTGATTCCTCAAAGGATCTCCTTTCCGTGGCTGATCCAGTTGGTCTCGTTCGACCTCTTACTCATTGTTCCAAGAGGTTCATAACATGGACTCTCTCCAAACAGCTCTAAGATGGCGAACTCCATTCTTTCCAATTTGACTCGCACTCCCTCCAACCAATCATGACGTAAAATGAGCGCGAGTCATTGCAGAAGATCACCGCCACCCAGAATCAGGCATCGAAGTTCATTCCCAAAGACAGCAACCGACAAAAACGTCATCAGAGTGAGCCTCTTCTCGTCTTCGCGGGAGATAAAAGTACGTTCGTCGAACCAGTAGGTCGGCGCGTGTGTCTTACACGCTTGATGAACTCAGTTGAATCGAAAGAACGTTCCTGTTCTCGATTTCCGAAATCCAACCGAACCGTTCCTGTCCAGGAACCAAACTGATTTGGTCTGATCAAACGGCCGGGCGGCACTGGTACGACACTTTCAAGAACAAATCCTTAGGCGCTCGAAGCATCACCTCAAGCTAATATCGCCTATCTGCGGCGGCAGCTACTGAACTGTCGGGGGCGCTTTGCTTGGATCAACCGCTCACCCACGCGACTACCACAGGAAAGCCCCGGCGACACAAATCGCGGGAACTTTCCGTGACCATAGTACGCTACAGAGCTTGCAGGATTAGCGCATCAGACTAGAGTCACTTTTTCTCTGGGACAATAGTCCTACGAACCGTAGGACGCCGAAGCACAATTCTGCTAGTTGGTAAGTCCGCTCTGGCCGCCCGAGGGCAGCCTTCAAAGCGAACGGAGCACGCGCACTATCCTGAACAGAAAGCCCGATCCTTCAAAGCTGTTCTGCAGGCGTTGCCGCATAAGGAATAACTAGAGGACGGATCAGTAACGACCCTCGGCCTTTCAATCTGTTGCAATGCTTTTCTGGGTAGGCTTGTGGCTCAAGCGAATCGGTCGGCGAAGCTTATTATCACAGGCCGGCTAATCGGCGTGGAACTCGAACAACGATAGCTTACAATCGGCGCGCGGGTTTGGGCTCAAGCCCTATCAAAATCTCCACCCTTCACAAGAACCGTCGTTGATGGAACTCGATTGCCACCCCATACGAGCCATCGGACTTCGGCTCGGCGCGCAGCACCTGGCCATGTATCGCCACTCTCGGCGCGAACACGGATTCGTCCTTTGCGGAGGAGAGTCTGACCTCAATGAAGACGTCCGCGCCGCGATCGACGTTCCGGCCCAGCCGCAAATACAGACCTCGAAACCCGATGTTATCAAGCACCGTGTCGATCTCGAATCGCTCACCACCCGAATCCCTTCCGCAGAGTCTCACCGGGAAGCGGTCATAGACTCGCGGGCTGCTCCGCCGCTCAATTCCACTGGTCGAGCACGCGTCATCGGCTCCTGGGCCATCAAGGTCATTTATCGGCGATCTCAGAATGGAGCCTTCCTCTGGCAATTGTCGTGACTGCGAGCCCGCCGAGTGCCCTATCCCGGCACCAGACGAAAATACATTCCTAGCAATCCACCGCCGCGAGATCCCAGGGCAGACCGCGATAATCGCGTCGCTTCTCTTTCTTGTGTTAGAAAAAGTGACCGCCGCAGCGAGGTCGCCAATGAACAAAGCAACTCACCGGCCGGCGGTCAGGAGTCTCCCTAGAATGCCAGCTGCATATTATGTAAGACGCAGACTAGTTGCATCAGACTAGAGTCACTTTTTTACTGGGACTAGAGTCCTACTAAGCAAGATTGTTCTGTTGTTGGCAGCTCGTGGGTTCAGCTACTGAGTAGCGAGAAGCAGATAGCGCAGCAATGTTTAACCCGGAGGTTTCGCCAAATGGTGCCTATAGGCGAAAAGCGCAAGCTCAAAGCGATCCGACAAACTGAGCTTGCTGAGGATTGAAGTCAGATGATTCCGCACAGTCGCTTCACTAATAAACAACCGATCGCCGATCTGCTTGTTCTTGAGTCCCTCGCAAACGAGCCCTACAACCTCACGCTCGCGCTCAGTCAAAAATGATATCTTCTCTGACTCCGGGTCGGGTTTCCGTTCGTCAGCGTGCGATTTCTCGGAGAGCACCGTTGCCGTCAAAGCACGATCCAGCCATACCTCCCCCTGGTAGACCTTCTGTATAGCCTTTATGAGAACCTCCGCCGCCTTCTCCTTAAAAACGAGTCCGAGGGCTCCCAGATGGACAGCGCGCCGATGTGCCTCCGCGTCACGCAGTCCGGTCAATATAACCACACGAGCGTTAGGGACCGCGGACAGGCACTGGGGCACGAAGTCGAGGCCGCTTTCAGCGCCCATATCCAGGTCGAGTAGAACGATGTCGGGCTGTTCGCGCTCCGCGATGCGGAGGCCTTCAGTCAGTGTGCCTGCCTCTCCAACCACAATCATCCCGTCGTGATTCTCGAGAAGCATTCGTAGGCCGGCCCGAACGATCACGTGATCATCGATCAACAGGATTTTGATCGGTTCTGCTATGGAGTCAGGCATTCGGCATTCCCTCTCCCGTCGCCCAAACTAGACCGGTACTTCAACGATCACCGAAGTGCCCATGTCTCCAAAAGTCTCGACATAGGCTCGGCCGCCCAGCAACTGGGCGCGCTCGGCGATTGAACGCGGAGTGAAGGGCGGCGGCACCGACCCGCGTGTGCCGTCATTCTCGATTCGTAGAATCAGACGGGAATCCGACCGTTCCAATCCGATGAAGGCGCGCGCGGACTGTGTATGCCGCCTGATATTGCTCAAGCCTTCGACTATCATCTGGAATGTCTCGGTTGCCAGCCGATCATCCAGGTGAATATCGGTATCCGCCCTGACTTGTACGATTATGTTTGTTGCCTGTGAGAATTTCGACGCGAACCGCCGGACCGCCGGCATCAAACTATCCTCGGTCCCGCCGGCCTCCCTCAGTCCATGGACGTAGCCACGCAGATCGCTGATCCCGTCGCTGGTCATTTCGATCAAACGATCCGTATCCGCAGTCGCATCGCTGATCACGTCCTGCACCTGCTCTATGCCGTCGCTCGTATCGAGGCGGACCCCGGCAAGTTTTCGCCGTATACCGGAGAGCCCCATTTGAAGCCCAATGTAAGGTTGGATAATGGTATCGTGGATATCGCGCGCGATCCTCTGACGCTCCTCCTCGGCTGCTTCCGCCGCGAGCCGGTCCACCAGACGAATGCTATTGATGACTGGCACGAGGTGGTCGGTAATCTGGTTGAAGAAATCCACATCCGAGATCTCAAAGGCGCGCCGCCTCTGAGCAGTGAGGTAGAGCCGACCGAGTGTCTGATTTTGATAGCGCAGCGGAACCGTGATAAACGACTTTGCATCAAGCAGGGCCGTTAGCGTCTTGCTCGTATGACCCACCCCTGCTACGGGTTCGAGTTTCGTCAGATCGTATGCGTAATCCAACCGGTGCAATCCCCGGAAGCCTTCGCTCGACACTACAGCGTACTCGGGTGGCAGCGTAAGCAAGACTTGCAGCATTTCCGACGGTATCGGTTCCGCATGCGGTGTCGTTGAGCGAGACCGCTTGACCCTGTGCAAGCGGTACTCCGACGTGTCCGGGCCTGCCACGACAAGCAAGCCAGCGTCAGCATCATAAAAGGCGCGCAGCCGTTCAAGCGTTGAGTCAATCAGGTGGTCAACGCCCTGGCGCGGCGGTGAAACGGTCGCTATTTCCTTTAGCAGGCTGAACTGGCGAAACAATTTGATTTTGAGACCTCCCCAATGGGCCATCAGGTACCCGAGCACCAGCAAGTACACCAGACGTACGATAGGGCGATGCCACTCGACGCTTGCTTCTCCAAGCCCGGTTGCTAGGCTAACCTTGATAAACAGCAAGCCTGAGACAATTGTCGCTGCCAGCCCCGCTCTGAAGCCCCATTCGAAAGAAGCGACAAGGATGGCGAAAAAGTAGCCGAAGAAGAAAATGCTGTTCGCACCACCGCTTAGCGCGAGTATCGACGTATACCAGATGATGTCTGCCCAGTACGACCAGGCTGGAATCGGTTTCCGAACGCGACTTTTCCGAGCTGCAAGAATGTAGAGGACGGAACCATACGCAAGGTAGAGAACAAGTACCAGGCGCGTGGCGGCGCTATTCAAATAGGTTCCGGGTGAATAGTCAACAATCAGAAACGCCGATATGGCTAGTATCAGCCTGGTTGCAGCGATCAGCCGGCCGTCTATCAATCCGGCGCCGATCTTACCAATTGATGAGGACCGACGGTTCATGCCCCTACCTGGAAATAGTTCTTAGTCAACGGGTGGAACCGCCACGAGACGCGGCTCTCCATTGCGAGATTTCGAATGCCGAAGTTCACAAGTGTTTTGCATCAGCCCGACACCAAGACTGTGTTGGTCAAAAACGGGGTTAAGTATAACGCAACCAGCGGCCGAGTTCGGCGATGCTTGGCCGCTTACCGTACATCAGTATGCCGACTCGGTAGATCTTAGCCGCCACCCACAAGAATCCCAGAATCGTCGCCACCATGATCAACATCGAAAGGACGACTTGCCAGACCGGGGGGTTGATTACCGCGATCCGCAGCATCATCAGGGTAGGCGCAAAAAACGGCACCATCGAAAGTACAATAGACAAAGTGCTGTTGGGGTTCGACATCACCAGCCCGAAGATCATCATTGGCGTTACCACCAGCATCGTCACTGGAAACTGCACCTGCTGGGCGTCCTCTTCACTGGAGACGATCGCCCCCACCATCGCGTACAGCGTCGCAAAAAGGAAAAACCCAAGTATGAAAAAAACTACGAAATAAACCAACAAACTCGCCGGGATGCTCGGTACCTGCGACCCCGGCGCCGCAAACATCCTCGTCCCGATACGGGAAATAATGGCCGTGGAGATTGCCCATATCCCTATCTGGGTCAGCCCGACAAGCCCGATACCTATCAGCTTTCCGAACATCATCTGCGTCGGCTTAACCGAAGAAATAAGGATCTCGACGATTCGCGATTGTTTCTCTTCGATCACTCCTCGCATGGTGAATATGCCATAGAACAAAACTGAGATATATAGAAAGAACAGCAACGCGAAGGCCACCATGAACTCCTGTCGCACACCTCCTTCCTTGGACTCTCCCTGGGCGCCGATCTTGAACGTCTTTAGATCTACCGGCTTCATGTAACTGCCAATCTTAGTGGCGTCAAAGCCCGCCCGCATAAGTCTGCGTTCGGAGATTGCCGCGCTCACTGACCCTTCGAATGATCGGATCGCAAAATCGCTCAGGTTCCTGGCGTGGTACTCGGGCTCAACCCCGTCCAGGACTCCGGGACCCAGGATCAAGTAAGCCTCCTCCGCACTCTTCTCACCCTCTCCATTCGAGTCTTGTCTGATGAAGTCTTTCGGGTTTTGATCGGGTGACAGGACACGGAGAGAGAGCACGAAACCGGAGCCCTGCCCGGGTCCGCTTCCTTCACCCGAGTCGGAAGCCGAGCCGCGCGACTCCACTCTCTGCTTGATGGCAGCGAATAGTTGGGGGTCACCGCTCTGGTCAATCACTGTTATCTGACGCTGCCCGCGGCCACCACGTTCCGCCAGCATTCCGGGTAGTATTATCAAGCCGAGCAGGAACAGAGGGCTTACTATAGTGCCGAACAGAAACGCGCGACTCCGAACTCGCACCAGATACTCACGCTTTATTATTACCCAGACTTTTTCCATTCGCTTATCCTTTAACCTCCGCGGTCTGCGTAGCGGCCTTGGTCGTTTTCGTGACGACGTCGATGAATATCTCGTTTAGGGACGGCTCGACAATCTCAAAGCGATTTACTCGCGCGCCTGCGCCAAGCGCTCGGCGGAGTACTTCCTGCGCGTCGGCGCCGTCGTTTAACAGTATCTCACTGTAGTTGGCGAAGCGGTTGTGGAGCTTCACAAGATCGCCGTCCAGGAATGACTCCGCGCCTTCGTAGTCGAGTATCACCGTGTTCTTTCCATACCTCCGCTTGACTTCTCTGAGCGTCCCGCTCAGCATCTGCCTACCGTGATTGATCAGACAAATGTCGTCGCACATCTGCTCGACCTGTTCCATCTGGTGAGTGGAGAAGATGATGGTTTTGCCGCGTTGCTTTAAGTCGAGAATGACGCTCTTTAGCAAGTTGACGCTTACCGGATCGAGTCCCGAGAAGGGTTCATCCAGGATCAGCACTTCGGGATCGTGAACGACGGTGATAATGAACTGGATCTTTTGCTGCATTCCTTTCGAGAGATCAGTAGGCTTCTTGTTCTTCCACTCCGAAAGCTCAAGCCGTTCGAGCCATTGATCTACCCTCTTCGCGGCTTCGGTGGAGTTCAACCCTTTGAGGTTCGCGAAGAACACCAGCTGCTCGCCGACTTTCATCTTCTTGTAGAGGCCGCGTTCTTCGGGCAGATATCCGATGTGTGGTTGGAGCTCAGGCGAGACGTGTTTACCCATCACCAGCACATCGCCTTCGTCAGGCGCGGTTATGTTTACCATCATGCGGATCGAAGTCGTCTTGCCCGCGCCATTCGGTCCGAGCAACCCGAAGATCGTTCCTTGTCTTACTTCAAGCGACAGATCGCGGACGGCTACAAACTCGTCGAATCGCTTTGTCACGTTTCGGAGTTCTATTACATTCATCTATCTTCCTCGTGCTAACGCGTGCTGCGATGTTTCCGATTCAAAGGAACGGGTACGACGCGCGCCATACGGTCTGACGAGGCCTGCAGCAGATTTCGATGAGGCTGCCAATGGTGATCGGGCCAACCCGCCCAAAGGTTCTGCTACTCACTCGTAGACCGATCGCGAAGCCGGGCGTCGAAGCTGCGAGTTGTGTTTTCGGTGACGCTCGGTATCGACGCGGGCGGCGCTTGCAGTTGAGGCTGCGTCGAACTGCCCGATACCGGGTGGGCGCCTCTCTCGACAAGCGATGTTCCGTTACGGGTCCCGGACAACTGCATCAACAACCAGATCAGGAGTCCGACAACTCCAAGGACGGTTGCGCCTGCGAACGCGGTTACCGCGATCACCGCCTGAGAACCGACGCCCCTCTCGCTTAGATTGACGAGGGTGGCAAAGAGACCGATAAGACCCACCATACTCACAAGAGCGACGGGCCAGAGCATCGCGAGCGGCCTGGCTCCCTGTTGGCGCGGGTCAACCGCGTTGGTCTGTGGGCTCAAACTCGAACCGCACCGCTTGCAGTAGTTCAGGCCCGGAGTTGATTCGGCGCCACAAACGGCACAATACATACTCGATCCTCACTGCTGGAACCATCTAGCCCAGCGAACGCGGTGTGTCGTATGTCTTTCGTGCGAGCGTTCGCGTTGTGTTCTCAGTCACGCTTCCGACCGAGAGCGGCGGCGCTGCAATTTGCGGACGAGCCGGCTCGCCCGGCGGCAGCTCGACCGCGCGAACCGGGCCTGTCTGATGGGGCTGTTTGATTAGCCGCAACAACAGCCACACGAGCATGGCCACAATGGCGAGAGTTAATCCGAAATCCGCCATGAAGAGCCCCATCAGATCATGGGGTGAGAAGCCGATTCTGACGAGGTCCTCGGCGGCGGCCATCGGCAATCCTAACCCAACACAAAAAACCCCGCCGATGACAATCAAGAATGTAATAGTGAGCGCAACAGGGATCTTGGCTGGCGGCGAGGCTCCGAGCGCGGTAGTGAGGTTAGCTCCGCAGCGCTTGCAATACCTCAAACCTTCTACCGAATCAACACCGCAAGATGAACAATACACTGATTACCTCCAAATGAAGCGATTTGCTTGGGCGATCCCGTGAGTCTCCCTTCACTCATGCGTGTCGCGCTGGTACGCTCGCGGCGGCTCGAAGTTTCGAGTCGTGTGTTCTGTCACGCTCGACACTATGATCGGCGGCGCGGGGATCTGAGGAACCCTCCGCTGGTGCACGAAGTTCTTTGTTTGTCTCGGGGGCTTCTCTACTTTAGACCCGAAGCCCATCATATGCGAAAACAGCCTTATAAGCATGAAAGCTACGAACGCCACCGCGGACGACCCGAAGATCACCATTATGGTCCCAAGTCTTCCTGCGTCACTACCCGGTGACGAAAACCCCGGAGGCTGGGAGCCGACTAGCGCGAGCGCGTGGGTGAACACGATGCCGAGTCCGCCAAGCACTATTCCCACCGTCGCCAGGGCGAGGATCAACGCCGCCAGAGTATTCCTCGCAGCCGGCGTCGTAGTCGAGTGCGCCGTCTCCGCCAGATTGGCGCCGCATTGTTTGCAATAGTTCAAGCCGAAGGTCGATTCAGCGCCACAGTTCGGACAGTACATATTGCCTCCGCTTCACCCACTCTTCTTCGCACTCGCGAGCTTGGTTCATTGATCGAGAACCCAGTTTACTTACGATACCCTAAACATCCAAGTTCGCGAAGCACCCATTGAACCACTTTGCACCGGCACGCCGGCAATCGCATAAGCGTGGGTCGCTGCAACCCCAATCGCAACCAAAGTCGTCGGGAGTGCCAGCTTGCGACTCGTGAAATTCGCGTGATAGATTGTGCCTCTTTATCAACAGGCTTCGAGGGGTAGAAAGATGACCAAATCAGCATTAGCCACGTCTGAGGGCGCGCCGCGTCCGCTCACATCGCTCACCGATGAAGAATCGCTCTTCCGGCAATCGGTCCGCGAGTTCGCTGAACAACAACTTCGCCCGCTTGCGGCCGAGATGGACGAGCAGGGCAAGTTCTCACCAGACCTGATTCGACAGTTTTTCGATCTCGGCTTAATGTGCATTGGGATCCCCGAAGAGTATGGCGGCCAGGGTGGAACCTTCTTCAATTCGATTCTCGCGGTCGAGGAACTTTCTCGCGTCGACGCGTCTGCGGGTGTGATAGTCGACGTGCAGAACACACTTGTGAACAATGCGATTCTTCGGTGGGGAACCGAAGAGCAGAAGAAGAAGTACTGCGCGCGGCTGTCGGAGGACACGGTTGGAGCTTACGCGCTATCAGAAGCCAGTTCGGGCAGCGATGCGTTCGCGCTTGCCACAAAGGGTGAAGACAAGGGCGATCACTTCGTGCTCAACGGCCGCAAGCTCTGGATCACCAACGGGGCTGAGGCTGGTTTGTTTATCGTCTTCGCCAACGTGGCGCCGGACAAAGGCTATCGCGGGATCACGGCATTTTTGGTTGAACGCGACTTTCCCGGTTTCACTGTCGGCAAGAAAGAGAACAAGCTGGGCATTCGGGCGAGCTCGACCTGCGAGTTAATCCTAGAAGATTGCGCGGTGAAAAAGGAGAACGTCTTAGGTGAAGTGGGTAAGGGCTACAAGATCGCAATCGAAACGTTGAACGAGGGGCGCATAGGAATAGGCGCTCAGATGGTCGGAGTGGCGCAGGGCGCTATTGAGTACGGGATCAACTACAGCAAGGAGCGGCAGCAATTCGGCAACGCGATAGCGAAATTCCAGGGCGTGCAGTTTCAGATCGCGCAGATCGCGACCGAGCTGGAAGCCGCGCGCTTGATGGTCTACAACGCCGCCCGATTGAAGGACGCAGGCGAAGACTTCGTCAAACAAGCCGCGATGGCCAAGCTGTTCACCTCCCAGGTGGCCGAGCACGTGACCTCGCAGGTCGTCGAGTTGTACGGCGGCTACGGCTACACCAAAGACTACCCGGCTGAGAAGTATTATCGCGACGCTAAGATCGGAAAGATCTACGAAGGCACGTCGAACATGCAGCTTCAGACGATTGCCAAGCTGATCATGGGTGAAGTGTAACCGGACGATTGCAGTGAAGACCTGCGGATGCGCGCTTCACCCGGACTGGAGCGTATGCACAAAGCGCGTCAGTCAGGATCCTGCGTAACAAATTGTCGATGTTAGGGTGTGCGCGAACGAGGAAGGGTGTCGCGGGGCTATTTGCTTCCAAAGCTGATGATAAACACGAACGGCGGCCGGGACTTGTCGAAGCGTCCGGGCCAAAAGGAGGGCGGAAATGGCTCAGGTATCACTCTCAAAGAGAGCAAGTGCGGAATTCATCGGGACGTTCTGGCTGGTGTTCGGCGGCTGTGGCAGCGCCGTGCTGGCGGCTGCTTTTCCGAGCCTTGGCATCGGCTTTGCCGGCGTATCGCTGGCATTTGGTCTGACCGTGTTGACGATGGCTTATGCGATCGGACACATCTCGGGATGCCATCTGAATCCCGCAGTATCCGTCGGTCTCGTTGTCGGCAAGCGCTTCCCCGCATCCGAGTTGCTCCCCTACATCGTGGCGCAAGTCCTGGGCGCGATCGCGGGGGCGGGCATCTTGTATGTCATCGCCAGCGGCAAAGCCGGCTTCGACGTCTCGGGCGGGTTTGCCTCGAATGGATATGACATGCACTCGCCAGGCGGCTATACCTTGCTCGCTTGTTTCGTCGCCGAAGCCGTGCTCACCTACTTTTTCCTGATGATCATTCTGGGTTCGACTGATTCGCGTGCGCCGGCCGGCTTCGCGCCAATCGCAATCGGACTGGGGCTGACGTTGATTCACCTGATCAGCATCCCGGTGACGAACACTTCGGTCAATCCCGCGCGCAGCACGGGTCCAGCGGTTTTCGCAGGTGGTTGGGCGCTGTCGCAACTCTGGCTATTTTGGGTGGCTCCGCTGCTGGGCGCGGCGATTGCCGGTGTTGTCTATCCGCTGGTTGCCGGCGGCCCGAAGGATACCGAAGAACCCAGCTAGCCAACTAACCGATTCGTTTTCGTTCGCGTAGTCACAAATTTATTCGTTCCAACCCGCGTAGTGACGAAAAGCGTCGAACCCGAAATGTCCGTCATACCCGCCGGGGAGTTCCTGATGGGATGTGACGTTGGTGCGGAAAACGAACGTCCGATTCACAGCGTATTTGTTGACGAGTTCGCGATCGGGTGCTTCGCAGTCACGAACAAGCTTTATCGATTCTTCGTCGACGACACCGGGCACGAACTACCGCAAGGCTGGAGCGACCCGCGCTTCAACCATCCCGAACAGCCAGTCACTAGCGTCTGTTGGTTCGACGCAATCGTTTACTGCGCGTGGCTCTCAGCAAGGACCGGCCAGCGTTATCGTCTTCCAACCGAAGCCGAGTGGGAACGAGCCGCGCGAGGCGGACTCGAAGGTAAGCTCTACACGTGGGGTGATGAAGCTCCGCAGCTTCAACCGAAATACTCCGAGCTTTGGTTGAACGGACCCGAGCGAGAAGGTCAGCGGCCTCCGAACGAGTTCGGGCTTCACGACATTTCGGAGAATGTACACGAGTGGTGCTCGGACTGGTACGGCGAGCGTTACTATCTCGACGCGCCGTCGGGAAATCCTAAGGGTCCTGTGATTGGAACGCGGCGAGCCTCGCGCGGCGGTTCATGGCGTCACCAGATCAAGATCACTCGCGTCGCCGCGCGGAGCAGCCTCCCGCCCCAATTCAAGTACAGTGACTACGGATTCCGCTGCGCCCTTGAAGTGCGGTCCGACGCGAGGCTCCAGGAACGCTAGGGATGTTTGTGGGGCTTCGCGACTTGGTGCCTTCGTGGCAAGACAGCATCCCCGCCTCGACACGCTTTTCCACCACTACCGCTTTTGTCAAACTCTCGCCCACGGGTTAAGATGACATTTACAATGTTGTCCAGAGGGAATCCTGAATGATCAAAAGCCTTCTCAGCCGCAAGGTCGAAAAGCGTCCGTCAAAAGTACAACTCAAAGGCCGCATACTCTTCCTCGCCGAAGACCCGCGACTAGTAAGATCACAAATCGAGGGCAACAACCTTGACCCGCGAACCATCCCGGCGCTGCGCAACGACATCTCGACTGACGAGATGACTCCGGCTTACATCTGTTACTACTTTGACGAGACGCTTGGCGAGTTCATCTATCTTGGACTGAAGTGCGGCGACCAGTTCCCGATAAAGCGCAACGACGTCAAGAACGGCGGCTTCACGGTCTCAGTCTCGGGCAAACGGCGAGGCAAGGGATCGAGCCGCGAGGCATCGCCTTACGCGGAAATCGCCGCGGGAATTCGCCTGGTCATCGCTGAGAATCACGAGCGAATCTACAACCAGAATTGCCAGAACCTCGGATTGCTGACCTCGACTAACTTCGATCTGATCGCGCGAGTGGCTGCCGGCGACGAGATCCCGCTCGAAGAGTTCACCGCGGGCGAAGACGAAATAACTCGCCAGATCATCGAGTACGGCGGTCTGTTCCCGTTCAACGTGGCGAGGCTTCAAGGAAGAGTCACGGTGCCTCGCGTGACGACCGCAAGGCGGCCGATGACGCTTGCCGAGAAAATCTTCGCGCGGCACTTCGTGACTGATCTCTCTCAAAACAAGGTTGGCGTTGAAGCAGTCAAGCCGGGTGATGCGGGATTCGTTGCGACCGACATTCGCTTCAGTCACGAGTATGTGACTCCCATGGCAGCGATCTTCTACGAGAAGCTGGTCGGCGACGAACCGATCAACGATCCCTCGTCAGTCTACTTCTTCCAGGACCACCTGACGTTCCTCGACGATGTGATGCCGCCAGAGCGCAAGGCGGCTGGCTTACTCGATCTCGCGCATGAGCTGGTTCGCAAGCAGGAGGCTTTTGCGAAGAAGCAAGGCATCCGCTTGCACGGCGCGCAACTCGATCGCAGGGGCTCGGAGGGCATTTGCCACAGCGTGATACTGCAAAGCTATGCGCTGCCAGGTCAGATCATCATCGGCTCGGACTCGCATACGCCGCACTCGGGAGCAGTCGGCGCAGTAGCCTTCGGGGTCGGCACAACCGACGTGTTCAATTCATGGATCACCAAAGATGTGCGAGTTCGCGTTCCCGAACAGGTGCGCGTGCGGGTCTCGGGCCGCAAGCCCGACAACATCACCGCTAAAGACTTCATGCTCGCGATTTTGAGAACGGACTTTGTGCGCGACGGCGACGCGATCGGCAAGATAGTGGAATACACCGGCGAAGCAGTAGCCGATCTGAACATCGACGAGCGAGCCACGATGACTAATATGGCAGCCGAGGTTGGCGCTTTCACCGGCATCGTCGCCGCCGATCAGAAGACCATCGAGTTCCTTGTCGAGCGCGGCATCCCTCGCGCCGAAGCCGAACGCATGTGCGAAGGCATGACAAGCGACCCCGACGCCGAGTACTCGTTGACCATCGACATCAATGCAAACGAGTTGCGTCCGATGATCGCGACCCCGGGCGATCCGGGCAACGGCATGTTCATTGACGAACTAACGGCTCCAGTGAAGATCGACATCGCTTACGGCGGCTCGTGCACGGCGGGCAAGAAGGAAGACCTCGATATGTACGTGCGCGTCTTTCGCGAAGCGCTTGCCCGCAGCCAGAAGGTCCATCCTGATGTGCAGTGCTTCATCCAGTTCGGTTCGGTGGAGGTTCGACAGTACTGCGAAGAGCGCGGCTACCTCGAGATACTGCGCGATGTTGGAGCGCACGTCATCGAACCGAGTTGTGGCGCTTGCATCAACGCCGGCCCCGGTGTAACCACACTGAAGACCCAGGTTGTTGTGAGCGCGCAGAACCGAAACTTCCCCGGCCGAAGCGGACCGGGTCAGATGTATTTGGCTTCGCCCTACACGGTAGCAGCTTCGGCGATCGCGGGACATCTTGTTGAGTACCAGCCCGCGAGCTGATTGCGGATTTGGGATTGCGGATTGCGGATTGAAGAATACACTCCTCAAGCCGGCAATCGCCCTCATTGCGCAATCCCAAATCCGCAATCCGCAATTGGAGGAACGGATGGCCAGTCAGCCAACGATTGAAAAACACCACGAGCTCGATCGCGACACGTTGCTCGAGTTTTACCGGTTGATGCATCTCTCGCGGCGCATCGACGACAAAGAAATCCAGCTCAAGGCCCAGAATCGCATCTACTTTCAGATCTCCGGCGCAGGCCACGAAGCCATCCTTGTTGCCGCAGCCCACTCGCTCAAATCCGGTCACGACTGGTTCTATCCTTACTATCGCGACCGCGCGCTCTGCCTCGCGCTCGGTATGGCTGCGAAGGAGATGTTTCTGTCGGCCGCCGGCGCCGCCAGCGATCCGAACTCCGGCGGTCGTCAAATGCCAAGCCACTGGGGGCACAAGCAGCTCAACATAGTCTCGCAGTCCTCGCCAACCGGCACCCAATTCCTTCAGGCAGTGGGGCTCGCCGAAGCTCACTATCGAGCCGCGATGATTGGCGATCCGTCGCGCCTGCTCGAAGGCTATCAACCTGATGCGGTCGTGTACGTGTCCGCGGGTGACGGCACCACAAGCGAAGGCGAGTTCTGGGAGTCGCTCAACACCGCCTGCAATTTGAGGCTGCCGGTGCTCTACCTGATCGAAGACAACGGCTACGCGATTTCGGTTCCGGTTGAGGTCCAGACGGCGGGCGGCAGCGTGTCGAAGCTCGTAAGCGGTTTTCCAAACCTCTTGATCGAGGAAGTAGACGGCTGCGATCCCCTGGCAAGTTACGACACGATGAAGCGCGCGGTGGCTTATTGTCGCGAGCGGCGCGGTCCCGCGCTTGTTCACGCGCACGTCATCCGGCCCTATTCGCATTCGCTTTCGGACGACGAAAAGCAGTACCGATCCCCCGTGGAGCTTGAAGACGAAGTGCGACTCGATCCGATTAGAACGTTTGGCGGGTACCTGCTCAAAGAAGGCCTGGCGACGGACACCGATCTCAAACGCATCCTCGAACAAGTCGATGACGACGTGAACCGCGCAGCCGACGAAGCCCTCGCCGCTCCCAAGCCCGCAAAAGAAACCGCGACACTCTACGTCTATTCGCCTGATGTCGATCCGACATCCAAGTCGTTTGACTCCGGGGGTGCGGCCGTCCCTACCGAAGGCGATCAAAAGACCATGCTCGACTTGATCAACGCGTGCCTCCACGACGAGATGGCGCGCGACGAACACATAGTCGTCTTTGGCGAAGACATCGCCGACTGTAGCCGCGAAGAGAGCCTCGTGCAAGTCAAAGGCAAAGGCGGCGTCTTCAAAGTCACGTTCAACCTCCAGCGCCGCTTTGGCAGCACGCGGGTGTTCAACACCCCGCTTGCCGAAGCCAACATCATCGGCCGCGCGGTCGGAATGGCTACTCGCGGTTTGAAGCCCGTGCCCGAGATTCAGTTCTTTGACTACATTTGGCCGGCTTACCATCAACTCCGGAACGAAGTGCCGCTAATGCGTTGGCGCTCGAACAACAGCTTCAAGTGCCCGATGGTGATTCGCGTAGCGACGGGCGGCTACTTAAAAGGCGGAGCGATCTATCACAGCCAGACCAGCGAAGTGTTGTTCACTCACACGCCCGGTATCCACGTGGTCTTTCCGTCGAACGCGCTCGACGCCATCGGGTTGCTTCGGACGGCGATTCGGTGCGACGACCCGGTGATGTTTCTCGAGCACAAGCATCTCTATCGTCAGACTCACAACAAAGCTGCGTACCCTGGACCGGACTACATGATCCCGTTCGGCAAAGCTAACGTCGTTCGCGAAGGTTCAGACGTTTCGATCATCACTTACGGCGCGACGGTCTATCGTTCAGTCGTCGCAGCCAAGAAGGTCGAAGAGGAGCACGGCATCAACGCCGAAGTGATCGACTTGCGGAGCTTGAACCCGTACGACTGGGAAACGATCAGTCAATCAGTTCAAAAGACCGGCAAAGTGTTGGTTGTGTACGAAGACGCGGAGTCGTGGGGCTACGGTGCAGAGATCGCGGCTCGAATAGCTGATAAGTTGTTCGAGCACCTGGACGGCCCGGTGCGAAGAGTAGCAGCGCTTGATACGTTTGTGGCTTACAGTCCAGAGCTTGAGGATGAAATCCTCCCGCAGGTTGATGATGTAGCCGCGGGAATCGTTAGTCTCGCGCGATACTAATTCCATTCGTCGGCATAAAGAGAGTTAGAGCGGATTACCCGGAACCAACTGAATGAGCTTAGCCCGAGTAATCCGTGGATCCACAAGCTGGCGAGTGGGCCCTCGAAAGCGCTAGCCGAAAGCCGTCTCTTTGCTCGCCATTGCCAGAAGTTCTCAAAGTGCCGCGCGACGGCCGCTCAGCAGGTTGAAGAGGAATACTATCACCGCTACAACCAGCAACAGATGGATCAATCCCCCACCGATGTTGCCGATCAAGCCCAACAACCACAGAACCAAAAGAACAACGATTATTGTCCACAGCATTGCTTTTCTCCTTTCAGGTTTTTCGTCTAGTTTCAAGTTGCGCCCGAATGCCCGGGCTGTTCACGGGTGCGCGCGGCTATGTAGCACCGGCGCCGAGTCACTACCCTGATGCTCAAGGTTGCACAACAAGGTCGTTTACGACGTTACGAACACCGTTGGCCGTTCTTGCAAGCTTCTCGGCTCGCATCTTTAGTTCCTCAGTTGGTACTTGACCTCTCAGTGTGACGGTGCCTGCCATAACCGCGACCTTCACGTCAACTGAAGGAGAGCGTAGATCCGCATCGTTCAACAGCTTCGCGCTTACGTCCATCTCTATCGAAGCACTCGAAGGCGCGCTTTCAACGGGAGCTGTCTGCGCGGGAACCGGCACCGGCACTGGCACTGCAGCCGGCTGGGATTGCGGCATCACGATGACTGGCTGCTGCTGAGGTTGGGGTGCGGGCGTCTGCTCAGCGGAGGCTGCCCTCGCTCGCTCCTGCGCCAACTGGTCCTCAGTCTCCCTCTGCTGACTGTTTAGAATCAGCATGGTGATCACCACCGCGGCGGCGATGGCTGCCAGGACTAACGCTGCGATCGCTCCGCCGGACATAGCCGGACGTTCGCGGACTACTGAATCATATTGAGTCTGGACGACCGGACGATTCGTTAAAGGCACATCTTCAATTACTGTTCTCTTCTCTCGATATTCACTCATCTGTTCCTTCCTTTCATTCATCCGCTTTCAAACCGGGCTCCGCAATGCGTTCTTGAACCGCCGTGCGATTGCATTGACTTAAGGCAACTCGAGTCGTTGCCGTACCGAATCAATCCAACGTGCTCTCTCAACAGCGATCCCGGAGTTCGAAAAGGCAATAAGCGTGCCGCCACCTTGTGCTCGCGCGTAAAGGCAGGTTCTCTCGTGTCCTAGTCTGTGTACAGTATAGAGGGCACAGATTCAGGAAGTCTGTTCAATAGTATACAAGCCAGGGAATAACCGCAGATAGACACACCGCGTGGGGCCGGTTGTCGGGTTCGCGCTCGGCATATCTGCTTGCGGCGACAGCCCTCATACCAAATTGCCCGCGCGAGCATGCTTCGCTATCATTCATCCATCGAGACCAGAGGAGACAGCCATGCAGCACTCGAAAGGATTCTTGAAGATTGTTAACGACGCCAAGGACCGCGTGCGTGAAACCATTCCCGAAGACGTCAGAAAGAAGCAGTCTGCCGGCCAAAACTTCCACCTCGTTGATGTGCGTGAAGACAACGAGTGGCAGAACGAACGGGCGGCTGGAGCGATCCATCTGGGGAAGGGCATAATCGAACGCGATATCGAGCAAGCAATCCCGGATCATGATGCCGAGATCGTCCTGTACTGCGGCGGCGGGTATCGCTCGGCGCTTGCCGCGGATTCGCTTCAGCAGATGGGCTACACGAACGTGATCTCAATGGACGGCGGTTGGAAGCGCTGGAAGGAACTCGGCTACCCGACAGAAAAGTAAACCTCATGCACGAAGCCCCGGCTGAAGCTTCAAGTCAAAAACCCGAAGAACTACGCACGACACTTTCAGATCGGCCTCACGTGGTTTTGTCTGAACGCCGGCGATGGATCGTCACCACCGGTGTGCTGCTCGGCATGTTCCTGGCCGCGCTTGAAGCCACCGTATTCGGCACTGCGATGCCGACGGTGATCGCATCGTTGGGCGGCCTGGATCGGTATAGCTGGGTATTCTCGTCATATCTGCTTGCGGCAACAGTGACGGTGCCCGTGTGGGGGCGGTTGTCCGACCTCTATGGCCGCCGGCCGCTTTACCTGATGGGGGTAGCGTTCTTTCTGATTGGCTCGGCGTTGTCAGGCGCGTCGCTGTCGATCACTCAATTGATCATCTTCCGGGGGATTCAGGGCCTGGGCGCGGGCGCGTTGATACCGTTGAGCCTGACAATCAACGGCGACATCTACACGCTGAAAGAGCGCGCGCGAATGCAGGGCTTGTTCAGCGGAGTGTGGGGACTGGCTTCGATACTGGGGCCGTTGGCGGGCGGTTTTATTGCGGATCATTTTACGTGGCGTTGGGTCTTCTACATCAACATTCCGTTCGGGCTGGCGGCGGCGGCGGTTGTCGGGATCGCGCTTGTGGAGCCGAAGCGTGAGGAGAAGCCGGTGATCGACTACGCGGGTGCGCTTTGGCTTACGCTTTCAGTTACGCTGTTGTTGTTTGCGCTTGTCGAAACTGGAGACCTCGCGTTTGTAGCCACGCCGATGATGCTTGCAGTAGTCGCCGGAGCGCTGGTGTTCGGATTCCTGTTCGTGCGCGCCGAGCGCCGTGCCGTCGATCCAATCGTTCCGTTCTCGCTGTTTCGCAACCGGGTGGTAGCAGCCGGATCGATAACCAGCTTTATGATAGGCGCGTCCATGTTCGGGGCGCTGTCGTTTATTCCCCTGTTTGTGCAAGGCGCGATGGGCGGCACGGCTACCGAGGCGGGACTACTGCTGACTCCTTTCTTGCTCGGCTGGGTTGTTATGGCGGTAGTTGGAGGGCGATTGATGCTCACCATCGGCTATCGCCCGACTGTGCTCGCCGGACTGGCGATGCAGATCGTGAGCTTCGCTTTCCTTGCGATGTTCAGCCACGGAACTCCGCGATGGGAGTTGTTGGCGGACATGGCCCTGATGGGTTCGGGTATGGGCCTTGTGAACTTCGCGCTGCTGATTACGATGCAGAACTCGGTCGGCCGCAGCCAGCTTGGAATCGCAACCTCGCTCAACCAGTTCGCTCGCTCGATAGGACAAACCGTCGGGGTAGCGGTGATGGGAACGGTAATGACGATCAGCCTGACAACACACCTTGTTGACATCCAGCGGTCGAGCGGGCTTCCAGCGGAAGAAGTTGCGAGGGTCGTACACAACTCGAGCGAGTTGATCGACCCGCTCTCTCGCGCGCACCTCAAGCCCGAGCTGTTGAGCGCCATGCAGACGGCGCTTGGGGGCTCGCTGCACAATGTGTTTCTCGTGGGAACGTTGTTCGCGGTTATCGCGCTTATTTCGGGCTTCTGGCTTCCGCACAGGGATCTGATGTCATCGGAAGATGCGAGGCACCAAGTGGAACCGCGGACAACGAAAGCAAGAGAAGAGATTCCGTCATCCGCAGCCGAGTGCGAGCGTTTGCTGATGGCGGAGATGACGGTGATCGACTCGGACAATGAGCCTGCCGCCGTTGAAACAGGACACTAGGCCGAGTGCCAGCCCTACAAGCGTCTTCTCAACTCGAGCAGCCTTGCCGGCATGTCGGTCTTGATCGCATCGGCTCCAAGCAAGCGCATCGCTTCCGCGATATACGCCGAGTTCACGGTCCACACCCACACCTCGACGCCGGCCTCGTGAGCCTGCTCGACTATCTCTCTCGAGAACTTTTTATAAGAAACCGAAATCGAGTGAGGCTTGAACTTCAGCACGTGTTTTAGCGCGACATCAAATGGAACCGAGTCGCCGAAGTCGGGATTGATCTGGAGCTTCAAGCCCGGCCCAAGCGCCTCGCGCAGCTTCCGAGCCGTCCTCATGCCGTGCGGTTCCAAGACGACGCGGTCAAGCTCGGGATACCTTTTCAGCCTCGCGATGGTCTTGTCGATCAATTGGTCGAATCGCGCACCCTGTTTGATCTCGATGTTCAGCAGCCCGCTCCTTACGTTGGCGAGCAACTCGTCGAGCGTGGGCACTCGGCGCCCCCCGGTGTCTTCGCCCATCGGGACGAGTGTGTCTTTTGTAAGCTCCGAGTAGGTGAGGTCCGAAACCAGTCGCGTGCGCTGAGGTGGAGCGAGACCTTCGACTCTGCCGAAGTACTGGTCGTGGTAGACGACGACCACACCATCGCGCGTCAGTCGAATATCGGTTTCGATGCCATCGGCCCCGACCTTCACTGCTCGCTGAAACGCGGGGATCGTGTTTTCCGTTGACTCCTGCGCACCGCCTCGGTGGGCGATGATGAGGGGGCCGCCGTCTCGATCAGCAGATCGGACGTTCGCCGGCGAGCTTTCAGGCCCGGCCCCGCCAACCGCCAAAAGCACCAACAAGGCCAGCGCCGGCACAACCGAGATCGAGAAATGACGCAGGCTTTCCGTAAGTCGAGTCAGCATCGTAATCATCGGGGAACCCTCGGTGGTTCGGTGGTGCCGCGGCGCGCCTTGGGTGTAGTGCGCGCGCGCATAATAACCCTTTCTGGTCAGGATGGCGATCCCCCCCTTCGCGCCGCTCTACCTCAGGCGAAATCTTCAACTTAAGTTTGCGAAACTTCCCGTCCCGCTTTTCGTTGGAAGGCGCGTAGCCAAAGCCATATCGGGTGCGAATGCCGTCTATCAGCCTTTAAGACGCTTCCTCAACCTTTTGTAAGTCGTCTGGAGATCCTCAGGCAGAACGCGGGTCTCGCCGACTATCGAAACGAAATTCGCATCGCCGGCCCAGCGCGGTACCACGTGAAGGTGAAGGTGATCGGCCACCCCGGCGCCGGCGCTTCGACCGAGGTTGATACCTATGTTGAAACCTTCGGCGTGGTACTCGGCTTCAAGCGCCGCCTGCGCGCGCTTTGCAAGCTCCATCATTTCGGCCGTCGTCGCCAGGTCGGTCTCAGCAAGCGACGCAATGTGCTCGTAAGGCACAACCATCAAGTGGCCGCTTGTGTAAGGAAAGAGGTTGAGGATGATGAAATTCTTTTGCGCGCGATGGAGGATCAAGTTCTCCGGGTCAGTCCCCTGCTGCTGCACGCGGCAGAACACGCATCCCAGCTCTGAATCTACCGTCGCGATGTATTTGTAGCGCCAGGGACTCCAGATGTGTTCCATGTTAGTCAGTAGTCCGCAGTCAGTAGTCCGTAGTACCTCGTCGTGATCATACTAATCGGCCCGTCAGTGATTTCCCAACAACGGACTACTGACTACGAACTAACTTTTCACTTCCACAGATACTCGAATTGCAACGCAGCGCCGGGCGGTTGCAGCCTGTTACCAGACAGAAGTTCGCCGGCGTCGGTCGAGGTCAACAAGTCGAGTATCGATCCGCGACGGGGCCTTGGAGGCGTAACAACGTGAGGCTCGCCCTTGATTCCGACAAGCTCGGCCGTCTTCTTCAAGGCCGCGTCGTAGTTGCCCAGGCCATCGATTAGCTTCTCTCGAAGCGCTTCTTCACCTGTATACACACGCCCATCGGCGAGCTCCACTATGCGCTCGCGGGTGAGTTCTTTGCGCCCGGCGGCCACCGCGTTGACGAACTGCGCGAACATCTGATTGATCAGTCCTTGAAGATACGCTCGTTCCCTGGCTGTGATCTCGCGGGTGGGCGAGCCGACGTCTTTCATTTCACCGCTCTTGACAACCTCCGTTTGCATTTGAGCCCACTTGAGCAAGTTGCCATAGTTAACCCACTCGGCTATCACGCCGATCGAGCCTGTAATCGTGCCGGGATTTGCAACGATGTGGTCGGCTGCGCACGCGATGTAGTACCCGCCCGAAGCCGCAACCGAACCCATCGAAACGACCACTGTTTTCTTCTTCTCGTCGCGAAGCCATCTGACCTGATCGCTTATTTCCTGCGAAGCCGCAACTCCGCCGCCCGGGCTGTCGATTCGAAGCAGCACCGCCTTGACTCGCGAGTCGTCGGCGTACATTTTCAAGTGCTCGTTTACGCTCTTAGAGTCGAAGATCACGCCTTCGATGTAGACAACCGCGATGCGATCGCCGCCCAGGCCGGTCCAGCCTCCCTGGCGTGAGAGCGCAAGCGCGGCGAGCAGGATGATCGCTACAAAGAACACGAACCCAAAGCCCGCGATGATCAAAACGGTTGTGAGGTTGAAACGTTTCATAGCCGAATGCCTTTCTGCATAAAACAATCAGCCACCAACGATCTGCTCACGGCTGATCGGTGATGGCTGAAGGCTGATCGCTTCGGAACGCGGGGGCCAGGTTGCGGCAGACTACTCCTCGCCCTCGTTGCTTTCGGACGCTCTGGTTTGCAAGTTCTTGAACATATCGCCGAGCGTCGCCATTCCCGAGCCCGTCTCGTGATAGTTGCGCTCCTCGGCGGGTTCGTCGTCCTTGCCGACCGCGCGCGCCGACAGCCCGATTTTCTTTTGCGAAGGATCGAGCTTCAATATCTTGAACGGAAGAACCTGTCCGACCTTAACCGCGTCTTCCGGCTTCTCGACACGATCGTCGCTCAACTCGGAGACGTGACAGAGTCCTTCGATCCCTTCCTCAATCTCGACGAAGGCGCCGAAGTTGGCGAACCTCACTACCTTCCCTTTCACTACATTCCCCAGCCGGTGAGTCTCAAAGAAGCGATCCCACGCATTAGGCTCGAGGTCCTTGATTGACAGGCTCAGGCGGCGCCCATCAACATCGATGTTGGTGATGACCGCGTCGACTTGTTGACCCTTCTTAAGCACATCCGACGGGTGTTTGATACGCTTGGTCCAAGAGATGTCCGAGACGTGCACGAGGCCGTCGATGCCGTCTTCGATCTCGACAAACGCCCCGAAGTCGGTAAGCGAACGGACTTTGCCGCTCACCCGCGAACCGATACCGTAGCGAACCGGCAGCGTCTCCCAGGGGTCTTGCGTGACCTGTTTCAGACCAAGACTAATACGCCGGCTGTTGGGATCGGCCTCCAGCACAACAGCTTCAACGTCTTGACCAATGGCCAGAAGCTTCGACGGATGTTTCAACCGTTTCGACCAGGTCATTTCGGTGACGTGAACAAGCCCCTCGATTCCCGGTTCGATCTCGATAAACGCGCCGTAGTCGGTCAGGCTCACGATCTTGCCCCGAATGTGCATCCCCTTCGGAAAGCGTTCGGCGACGCTTTGCCACGGGTCGGGCAGTAGCTGCTTGTAACCGAGCGAGATTCTCTCTCTCTCGGGATCGAACTTCAAAACTTTGACCTGTAGAGTGTCGCCGACCTTGATGATGTCGGTGGGCGACTGGATGCGGCCCCAGCTCATGTCGATGATGTGAAGAAGCCCGTCGATCCCGCCGAGGTCGATGAACGCGCCGTAGTCGGTGATATTCTTGACCGCGCCTTCCAGGACCACGCCTTCCTCGATATTAGCAAGGGTCTCGGCTTTCTTCTTGCCGGACGATTCTTCGAGGACCGCCTTGCGCGAGACGACTACGTTGCCGCGCTTGCGGTTGAGCTTAATGACCCGGACTTCGATTTCCTGGTTGATAAAGCTCTCGAGGTTGCGCACCGGGCGAACGTCTATCTGCGAGCCTGGCAAAAAGGCGCCGATGCCTTCGACGTCGACTTTGAGCCCGCCTTTGATGCGCTCGACAACGCGGCCCTTGATGTTCTCGTGGGTGTGATGCGCCTGGCGAAGGCGGTCCCACGACTGGACCTGGACTGCGGCCGCTCTGGACAGGACCGCGTAGCCGTCCTGGTTTTCGAGGCTCTTGATGAGCACATCGACCTGGT
Organism: Blastocatellia bacterium; assembly: GCA_049273855.1. Taxonomy (GTDB): domain Bacteria; phylum Acidobacteriota; class Blastocatellia; order UBA7656; family UBA7656; genus Onstottus_B. Next base: position 14,408 of record JBASRN010000312.1, on the reverse strand, counting down.
CCCCGCGGGTTACGCTGAGGTTCCCGTGGCGATCGACGAACTCCTCGCGGGCGACAACACCCTCGGACTTGTATCCGATATCGACGAGCACGAACTGCTCGGTGATTCCGACAACCAGCCCTCGAACGATTTCGCCTTCTTGCTTCGAGGCTGCGCTTTCCTTCTCGTAGTTCTCCAGCATCGCGCTGAAGTCCTGGCCGCCGCTTGCGTCGGCGTCGCCTGTCGATTCAGAAGCTGTGCCAGCAACATCGGTCGCATCCGCGCGGCCGGCCGGTTCGAGCGCCGGGCTACTCGCGGCAGCAGCGTCCGCGTGATCCGAAGATTGAGCTTGCTCTCCAGCTTGCTCGCCGCTATCAGCCACGGCTTCAGGCTTCTGGGCTGCGGGGTCTGGGCCGGTGTGGTCGAGCGGGGCCGCCTCTTCCTTGGCGCCGTCGGCTGCCGCGCTCACACCGGACTGGTTTGAGTTCTCTGTCGCCATTGGCTTGCTACGCCTCCTCAACTGCCGTATTGAACGTCATCGGATTGTGTGTAACTGACCGATGTAGCTGTTTTGCTTTGATAGTATGCTTCAACGGTCAGTATCGTTCAAGCCCTCTAAGCATTGGGAAGATAGAACGAAGACCGTCGCCCGCCCTTGAGCTTTCAGCGGTCACTTCTCACGAGGACCGCTTCGTGCTCGTTCCAACAGTGACAGGCGAACACGAGAGCTTAGCTAAGGGTGTCGCTTATGCAACTGAACTCTCTTTCGGCAGAGAGAGCGCGTGGCAGGATCTGAGCGCACGTGGCTGTCTATTCCTCGCTTAATCAACCTCAAATGCAAGGCTGAACTCTACACTTTGGGTTAGGGGGTGTCAAGCATTGCAAAGATTCAAGTAGTAAGAAAACTGTGGCTCTGAACGGGCGGGGGCCGCAGTGCCTAGAGCGCTTTGCGGCGCCCAGCTTTTCGCGACTTGATCAAGCTCTTGGCAGAACTCAGCACAACCGCGCGGTCTTCTTCCGATAACCTAACAATCTCCCGAAGGATCTCTATGACATCGGGTTGCGACATGACTTGTGCCATCAGGCGCAATATCACCACCGGCTGCTCCGGATCGGGTGTGCCGTGGCCGAGAGAGCCGCCTGGCGCCAGGCCTCGCGCAACGCGGAAGATCTCGTCCTCGTCGACGCCCAGTCCGCGCGCCAGCGCCTGAAGCTTTTCCACACTAGGGTTGCTTGCGATCCCTCGAATAATGCTTCCAACATACGCGCTGGTGATTGTCCAACCCGACATCACCTGTACGTCTTGAAGCGTAAGACGTTTTTCCTTTAACACCCTGGCGACGAACTCAGCGAGGCTGTTTGTCCCTTGCTTAGACATACAATTCACCGTGCTCGGTCCTACTTGCGTCTCATGTCCGGCGTCGGCTGCGGCGGTCTCGAATCCCGGATTGCGGGCTTCAGATCGCGGAGGGGCTGGCTCACGAATCGAGCGCCGTCTTCGTTTCAGGAGTCTTGTATCACAAGTTGTTCCAGCCGCTCAATAGAGTCAGCCCAGGGTAACGCCGCAATCTGGCCCCGCCAAACAAAACAATCGTTAGCGGAAGCGAGCCTTCGATCGGGGAGGTCTGCAAGAAGAGCCCCCGCCGTTGGACCCGATTACGAGCCCGTAAATGGATATAACTCAGCTCAACTGCTTTCTGCTTGCGACGCCTAAACCAGTCAGGTATACTGCCCACCTTGCTTATCAAAAGGAGTTAAGCGGTGGCCCTAATCCTGGCCGAACTCTAACGCGAACTGGAAGGCGGAATCGCAAACCTGATTTATCTTTCTACTATTTGGCGCTTTCATTAATCGAGCTCTGATGTATTGGACTACGTACTCACTTCGCAGGAAGGCCCCGAGGCGGATGTCTCGCGGATCACTGTTCTTCTAAGCCCGGCAGCACTCATCCGGCACGACCGTCGGGTGGTGCACGCGCAGACAAGTCAAGCTCGTTCTCTTTAGCTCTCTCACAGTCGGCGGCGCATCAGTCGAGGCCGTGGGCATCGAAAGGAATAAGAGGTCCCCCTGTTATGGTTCGTGGGTGCTTCCTGACTGCCATCGCGCTGCTTCTCTCAATAAGCTCCAACGCCTTTGGCTCTACTTTCGCCCGCGACGCGGCAGATGGGGGCGGTTACGCGCTCGTGCTTGTCGACTCCAGCTCCAAGGCCGACCTTGCGGAAGCGCGCGACTTTATAGTCGCTCAGGGAGGCGCGGTTGCGGTCGTCGTTCCGCCACACGCCATACTGGGTTGGATTTCACCCGAGGTTGGCGCGAGGATTCTTGGCAAACGCGGCATAAGATCGATTCATCGCTCGGCCGTCGACCAGCGCTCAGCCGGCTTCGCAGACCGCGAAACACAAATCGCGATCGGTCTGTTTAACGACATAGTTTCGGGGCGGCGTGCGCGCCAGGCGCGTCGCGACTCACAGCGGCCTTCGGGTTTCGGAACCTCGCGGCCCGGCATGACCGACTGCGCCATGCCACATCCCGCCATTAACAGGGATGACTTCATTCGCAACCTGCGTTTGATGGGCGCCGAGGAATCGGTCGGCGGAATTCAGTCGCAGGTCACACCAGAGTACCTTTCCAACAGCGACACTATGGACGGAACGGTTGCGGTCGCGGTTTTTCTGATCGAGAGTGCCGGGGGAATCGATCCCAATGTTTACACGTGGAGCGAAGCCGATCAGACCAGCGCGATTTCGCAAGTAATCGAAGGCCTGAACTGGTGGGTTGAACAATCAAGGGCGTTCAACCTCGCCAGACCGCTTCAGTTTACGGTCGTTCCATTCCTGGCCACGAATCCGGCTTGCCAGCAGCCGTATGAACCCGTCTTGCACCCCGGCCGCGATGCAAACCTTTGGATAGATCGAATAATGAACAATGTCGGAGCGTCGGCCGGCGATACGTTTGTGCGCGTCGCTGCCTTCGATCAACGGCTAAAGGACCAGCACCGGGCCGACTGGGCTTATTCTATGTTCATAGGCTACAACCCGCCGCCGGCGGCAACCGCGTTCACCGACGGGCGAGCCTCGTGGGCGTATATCGGCGGCCCGCACGTTAATTTGTTGTTTCGCAGCTTCGGCTGGCAGCTTTCTCGAGTGGCCAGTCACGAAACTGGTCACATCTTTTACGCATGCGATGAGTACTTTCAACCCGGATACGCAACTTGTAGCTGCACCTGCGCGCCGGAAATACGGCCGCAAGCTTCCAACGGCAATTGCCAGGACGCGGTGTGCGGGCTCAACTCCGTAGCCTGCGTGATGCGCCTGAACGAGCTTGGGCTGTGTCCGTTCACCGTAGCTCAGATCGGGTGGACCGGCGCGGTGCCGAAGCCGGCGCCGACTCCGCCGGCAACCCTGATCGCAAGCGGGTCATCGCCTGCGCAGGTGGACTTGATCTGGCAAGACACTTCAAACGTCGAGGACGGATTCCAGATCGAGCGGCGAGGTGGATCGAGCGCCGAGTACAGTCAGATCGGCGTAGTTAGCAGAAACACTACAGGCTTCAGCGACGGCGGCGCATTGCCTAACACCGCTTATGGCTTTCGCGTGCGCGCCTTCAACAGCACCGGGGTTTCGTCGTACTCAAATGAAGCCACGGTTATCACGCCGGCAACTTCGTCCGGTCTCTCAATCTCGACAACCAACCTGCCCGATGCAACGGTCGGTGTCAGCTACAGTCGGACATTGGCGGCGAGCGGAGGACGGCCCGACTACTCGTGGTTAGTCGAGAGCGGGGCGCTGCCGCCGGGACTCTCCATGTCCCAGTCTGGAACCATCTCGGGCACACCTTCATCTGCAGTGACCAGCAACTTCTCCTTACGAGTGACTGACACCGACGGCGGCTCAGCTGCTAAGGCGCTGACCCTTGTCGTTAAACCAATCGCGCCCCTCACCATCACCACCTCTCAGCTTCCGAGGGCTTCGGTAGGAGCTACTTATAGTCAGAACCTGGGAGCATCGGGCGGACAGACTCCTTACACCTGGTCAATCCAGTCGGGGAATCTACCCTTTGGGATTACGCTCAACCAGACCGGAGTGCTTTCAGGAACGCCCGAACAAGCCGGCTCGTCGAGCTTCGTCCTGCGACTCACGGACGCGACGGGCGAAAGCGTCGCTGCCACGCTTTCGATCGTTATCAACCCGTCGGGTCTGTTCCTAAGCCTGGAGACGACTTCGTTGCCCGACGCAGTGACCGGGCGAGACTACTCGCAAACTCTCAGCGCAGCGGGTGGCAACCCACCGTATCGATGGGAGCTCGCCGGCGGAAGACTACCCGATGGCTTGCGGCTCTCGGATACTGGGATCATCTCCGGGAGGCCTGCCACACCCGGGGAGGTTGAGTTCGACGTTCGCGTTAGCGACCAGAGTGGATTGTCGTTGACCAGGTCGTTTTCGATCGACGTAGACCCGCCGCCTCAGTTCACCATTCTGACTGCGAGCCTGCTTCCAGTGGCCGCAATCGGAGTCCCATATCGAGTCGAGCTTAAGGCAACGGCTGGAACCCCGCCTTACCGATGGGTAAAGAAGAAGAAAAGGAAATTCGGGGCGTTTCCCGATGGCATAACAGTCTCGTCGGACGGAATACTGTCCGGGACGCCAACCGCGCAGGGCGTTTTCAATTTCACCTTGCGCGCCACCGATGCGATCAGCAGGCTGGCATCCAGTCCATTCACTATCGAAGTTGGTCCGCCGCCTCCGCCGCTCGCGATAAGAACTGAGGCGCTTCCACAGGCATTGGAGGGGCTTGTCTACAACGCGGCGCTCGAGGCATTCGGGGGCATCGGTCCCTACAGTTGGGCTATTGAAACCGGTGCGTTGCCAGCGGGTTTGACCATGACCGCTGAAGGCGTTATTTCAGGCCGGGCAACATCAAGAGGCTTCGGGTCATTTACCGTGCGAGTCAGAGACGCGCTTGGCACTTCGGCACTAAGGGCGCTATTGATAATCGTATCGCCTCCGCCTCCTCCGCTCGTGATCCTTACTGTCTCATTGTCTGAGACATCGGCGGAGAACTTCTATTCACAGGCGCTGGTCGCTGCCGGGGGCGTCCCGCCTTACGCGTGGACTATCTCGAGCGGGAGCCTTGCGACCGGGTTGAATATTTCCGCCGATGGCACGATTTCCGGTAGACCGTCCTCGCCCGGCACAAGCGTGTTCGTGGTGCGGGTGACCGACTCAGCGCAACAATCAGTCACTCGAACGCTGGCCATCACTGTGAGGCCGGCCGATAAACTGGCGCCCTTCGGCAACCTCGAGACCCCGGACTACCGCGCCACTCTTAACAACACCGCTACCGGAAGTGGCTGGGCGCTGGACAACGTCGCCGTAACGAAGGTCGAAGTCCTGATAGACAATCAGAAGATTAGCGACGCGATCTATGGCCTCAGCCGTCCCGACATCGGGGCCAGCTGGGGCACTTTCGCTAATGCCGCGCATGCGGGATTCAGTTTCAGCTTCGACACAACCAGGTTCAGCAACGGCGAACACACTCTTACGGTCCGGATTCTGGACGCGGCAGGAAATCCAACATTGATTGGCGCGCGTTCTGTCTTCTTCCAGAACCAGGTGCTCGCAGTTCAAACGATCAACCTGTTGCGCGGCAAGAAAGGCGAGCCGTACAGTATGCAGCTGCAGGCAACCAACGGAAGGCCGCCTTATTCCTGGGCGATAGCTTCAGGTTCCTTGCCTTCCGGCGTTTCGCTAAACACGGCTGGCGTGATCTCGGGCACGCCCACCGTTTTCGGCAACTTCCCGTTTGGCGTGCGCGTCACCGACTCGGCCGGGGTCTCGGCGGTCGCAAGCTTGACGCTGACCATCCTGCCCGACATCGAGCCGCTAAGGATTCTGAGCGACGGGGCTCAGACCCAGGGCAGCACCGGAGTCGAATACTCTCAGCAGCTTTTCTTCGTTGGCGGCGTTGGGCCTCGCGTCTGGAGCATGGGAAGTGGCTCACTGCCGCCAGGACTAACACTGGGCAGCGCGTCTGGCATGATCTCCGGCACTCCGACAATCCCTGGAACCTTCAACTTCACCGTTTTACTGACAGACGCGACGCCGACCACTGTCACCTCAAACCAGCTCACCATCACGGTTGTCCCGGGCCCGCTGATCATACTGACCACCGGAGACCTGACCAGGGGCAGTGCTGGCGCGGCCTACTCGTTCGCGCTGCAAAAGAAGGGAGGAGCGCCGCCCTACACCTGGGCAATCGCGAGCGGCGAGTTGCCGGCAGGTCTGTCGCTCAATGCCATTACAGGCGTTATCAGCGGAACGCCAACTGAGGACGGCACATTCAGCTTCAGGGTTAGGCTTACAGATGCACAGCCCATGGAAGTCGAATCCGAAACTCTCATAATCATCGTTGATCCGGCTCCGCTGGTGATAACAAGCAACGGCGATCTGACGAGCGGCAACCTCAACATCGACTACACGTATCAACTCACATTCAGCGGCGGCAGCGGACCATACGTTTGGGCGGTTTCAACCGGGGCACTCCCGACGGGACTTACCTTGAACACTGGAACCGGAGTCATCTCGGGCAAACCGGTACATTCACATTCGCGGTTAGCTTGACCGATAACCAACCCGTTACTGTGCAGTCGCAACAGCTGAGGATAGCGATAACTCCTTGACGTTGGTTGGGGTGACGCTCTACTGACTCTTTCCGGTGAAACTGGCAAGCATGACGGCAATCGCGTCGAGGTCTTCGCGAGGCGAGGGGATTGGCGGCTTGGCCGCCGATGAAGAGTCGCGCAACGCGGCGCTGCGTTCAACGTTGTAATAGTTGTTCAGCATTATTGAAAAGGCCAACCGCTCACCCGAACCAGTCGTAACGTAACCCGACATCGTGAAAACATAGCGAAGACTCCCGGTCTTGGCGCGGACGTTCCCCGCTGCGGGCGTTCCCTTCATTCGCCGCTCCAGCGTCCCATCGACGCCGGCAATCGGAAGCGCATTCCGATAAGCTTCAAACAGGCGGTGGCGGCTCATAAAAACGAGAAGCGCGATCGTTGCATTTGGAGTGATCACACCGCGGCGGCTCAAACCGGAGCCTTCTTCCAACAACACGTCCCCTTCCTTAATGCCGGCTTGCCCGAGAAACTCCTGCATGGACTCGACACCGATCTCTTCGGACGTAAGCGCCGGTTCAGTTCTTGAAGCGGGCGCCGAAGCGCGCAGCGGCGCTGTTACACCTCTGCTCCCCCCCTCTGCTCCTATACTCTCCTTAACAGTGTGGTCGTGTTCCAACCGTTCCACTTCTCGTCTGGCTTCACCGACTGCCGCTCCTACCTGGAGAAGCAGCAATTGAGCCCAGAGGTTCTGTGAGGGCTTGAGCATCTCCCGCACGACGTCTTTCATCGGCATCGACTCGGTGGAGCCGATCTCGACCAGCTTGCTCAGATCGAGCGGCGTAACCTCCCGATACTTCCAGTCGATAGTTCTCGTGCGCCCCGCGACGGTGATTCCTCTTCGCGCAAGGGCCTGTTTGAGCATACTCACAAACAAGCCCGCCGGCTTGTGAACTGCGTAGGAACCCGTGTAGCCCGCGCCGTCGATCGCCGCCCGCCCCGACACGTAGATGACGTTTTCGCCGGCGGGACGATAAACAGAGATCCGAGTATCCGTTCCCTTCGCCGCCGTCTGTGTGCGATTGATTATCGTTACAAGCGAAGTCACCGGACCCGTGGTTATGCGGCACGGTAGTCCTACTCGCTCGGCGGGCTTCACGAAAAGGTCGATCGAGTTGTCGTTGATCGTGAGCGCCGATACCTCGGCGCCGTAGTAGGCTTGAAGATCGTCCCACTCCCAGCCCGACCCGAACGGCGGACCGGCGAAGAAGCTCTCATCGCCGACCAGATCGCCTTCAATTCGCCTGACTCCGGCGTTCACGATTTGGTTGACCAATGGATCGAGCGGCTTCCAGTAATCGCCGTCGTTCAGCCGAGCCGCCATCGTCGGATCGCCTCTTCCGTACACTAGCAAGTCTCCCTTCATAGTTCCGTTCGCGTCGGGTCTTGCGATCGAGTACAGAGAAGTCTTGATTCGAAGATCGACGCCGAGCCTGTCGAGCGCAAGGGCAGCCGTGTAGAGCTTGGCGTTGGAGGCGGGGTTGAAGTACTTCTGAGGATTGTGCTCGAACAGAGTCTTGCCCGAGTCGAGGGAGACGATCTTGATGCCCCAGGTGGCGGCGACGAATCTCGGTTGAGCGATCTGAGCGGCGATCCGCGCGCGCAGCGAGTCGAGCGTTTCAGGTTGACTGTAGTTCTGTTGAGGGGACGAGGCTGTGCCGTCTGGAGCGAACGCCGCGCGCGGATTGAATGACGCTCCAGGAAGGAGCGACATCATTATGACACCGATCAAAGCAGCCCGATTTGTGTAACGCTTAATCATCGTTGGGACCTGAACCTAGTGAAGCCTTCGAGCTATCTCGCGCGCGAAGTAGGTGAGAATGATATCGGCGCCCGCCCGCTTGATCGAGGTCAGTGATTCCAACGCAACGCGGTCCGCGTCTATCCAACCCAAACTTCCAGCCGCCTTGATCATTGCGTACTCCCCCGAGACTTGATAAGCAGCAACCGGCAGATCGAATCGCTCGCGCACGGCGTGGATTATGTCCAGATAAGGCAGGGCGGGCTTTACCATCAGCATGTCGGCGCCTTCCGCTACGTCAAGCGCCGCTTCCCTTAAAGCCTCGCGAGCGTTCGCCGGGTCCATCTGATAACCACGACGGTCGCCGAACTGCGGAGCAGATTGGGCAGCCTCGCGGAAAGGTCCGTAAAACCCCGAAGCGTACTTCACCGCGTAAGACATGATCGCAATCTGCTCGAAGCCTGCAACATCAAGCGCACTACGTATTGCTGCGACGAACCCGTCCATCATATTCGACGGCGCGATGATATCGGCGCCGGATTCGGCCTGCGAGACTGCCGTGCGGGCGAGCAAGTCGAGCGTCGGGTCGTTCAACACTTCGCCTTCCGCTATCAGACCGCAGTGACCGTGATCGGTGTACTCGCACAAGCAGTTGTCCGCGATAACGACGACGCCTGGCACCTGGCGCTTGATTGCCCTGATGCCTCTCTGCGTAATGCCGTCTTCCGCATAAGCCTGGCTACCCAATGCGTCTTTCTCATCGGGCACGCCGAACAAAATGACCGATCGAATGCCGTCCGCCCGGGCAGCCTCGGTCTCTTTTACGAGTTCGTCGATCGACAGGTTGAAGCAGCCAGGCATGGAATTGATCTCGCGCTTGACTCCTTCTCCCTCGCAAACGAACAGCGGATAGACAAAGTCATCGGGAGTGAGTTTAGTTTCGCGAACAAGCGCGCGGATGGATTCTGTGCGGCGAAGGCGGCGGGGGCGCCGGGTAAGGTTCATCGTCCGGTCTCCAATGCGTGAGGCTAGATTTCAATCTCCTCTTCTTCTCCAGTTCCGAAGTAAAAGGATACCGAGCAAACTTCACTGCAAAACTTCTGGCCGTACTTGCGGAAGGCGCAGTTTTCACATACAAGCTTGAAGCACTGAGTGCACTTCGCAAGCCTGAGCACCTTCGACGCCTTCTTGCACTTGATACACACTGCCATTGCAAGACGAAAGTATACCAAACGGCTCATTGACGGCTAGAGTTATTTGCGGGAGCCCGTTCGACGCCGAAGAAAGCGGGTCAGGAAGGAGCGGCCCCGAAGTCGTCGAGTCAGTCAGGTGCAGGCGGCGGGCGCGCCCAGGCGGGACACGCCCGTCGCCTCGCGTACGCTCAAGCGATTACGGGGTAGCCGCGAAGCTCAGGTCAGGATTGAAGCGGACGATCGCCCTCTCCTGATGCAAAACCAACCCGGCATACTTAAGACCGAGGCTTTCGAGTCCCTTCGCTCCCAACACTCGCAGGAGCGGAGATCCCTTGCCGATCTCGGCAAAGCTATCCTGGAACAGCACCGAGGTGTATGAATTCACGTCGCCGCCAAACACGGTCTGACTGACAAAATAGCCCAACACATCTGCCTTCTTCATCACCGGCAGAATCTCGGTTTTCAGGAAGCTCTCGAAAGCCGCGGCGCGGCCGGGCGCGACGCTGATTGTGTTCACCACGGCAAGCTTTGGCGCAGTCATCGACGCCATCTTGCCGAAATAGCTGAGGTCCGGCCGGGTTTGATCACCGTAGGTGTGCGCGCTCTGGATGCAACGCCGCGACTTGGTCAGGTATTCGCGCCACGTATCCTCCCCAAGAGCATTTCTCAACGGCGACCTCGCCTCGTCGTACTGACTCAAGGTTGCGATTGGTGTGATGACCACGTACTCGTACGACTCGCCGAAAATCGCAGTCTGGAAAATGCTGCGTTCCTTCACGCCCGCTTTCTTGAGCGCCGGGTTGACGACGTTCTTTTGCAGGTCCTCCCACTCGCCGACCATATCCGGTTTGACGCGAACCACGGCAACCGAGAACCACTCGGCCTTTGGCGCCTCTGCCATCGGCTTCCCCTGCTTCGCCATCGGTTTTTTAGTCTGAACCTTCGGGGTAGCAGTGTTCTGCGCAAAGGCTGACAATGTTATTAATACAATGCACATGGTGAGACCAAGTCCGTTCCAAGATATTCTCTTCATTAGGTTCATCCTCCACTTGTTTTCAGATTTAGGTTGCCGGTCGCGATGAACCTGAGAGGCGAGCTCAGACTGATCGCTATTGCCACCGGTATTGCTGGTATTCAGTGAGGTCGCAACGGGCGAACTGTCCGAGTCGCAATCTCGCGGTTTACCCAGCGGGCGGTATCCTATGTACTCTGCGTGATCAAGTCAAGCAGAAGGAATCCTTATTTAGCTGTTGGGCGGGGCTGAACGGTGATCGCCGGTGTTAATCGCTGGAAGCGCCGATCTTCCATTCATGGTCTTCAATCCCCTCACGCGGGGCCGAGGCATCTGCACGATCCCCGGTTGCTTCATCGCGCACCCGATGCTCATACGCGGCGCGAATAAACGACACGAACAGCGGATGAGGATCCAGCGGCTTCGACTTGAACTCGGGATGAAACTGACACCCCAGAAACCACGGATGATCCGGCAACTCGACTATCTCGATGAACTTTCCGTCGGGCGACTTGCCGGAAAAAACCAGTCCGTGGCCGCCAAGCTCGTCTTCGTAGCGCGGGTTGAACTCGTAGCGATGGCGATGGCGCTCGCTGATCTCATGCGCGCCGTAAGTCTTTTGGGCCATCGAGCCTTCTTGCAGCACACAAGGGTAAGCTCCCAGGCGCATGGTCCCGCCCATCGCTTCGACTCCGATAAGGTCGCGCAGCTTGAAGATAACCGGGTGCGCCGCGTCGTCGTCAAACTCAGTCGAGTCGGCGCCTTCAAGCCCGCAAACGTTGCGCGCGAACTCGATCGTCGCGCATTGCATTCCGAGGCATATCCCGAAGTAAGGCGTTAGCCCGCGGCGCGCATAGTTGATCGCTCGAAGCATACCGGCGATCCCGCGTTTCCCGAAGCCGCCAGGAACCAGTATGGCGTCGAAGTCGCGCAGGCGATCCTCCCAGTTTGGGTCTTCCATCAAGTCTTCCGATTCGACCCATCTAATTTGCACGCGAAGCTTGTTCGCTACGCCGCCGTGAATAAGCGCTTCATGAAGGCTCTTGTACGAGTCTTCCAGCTCGACGTACTTGCCGACGATGCCGATCGTCACCGACGCATCCGGGTTCTTGATCGTCTCGACAAGCTCGCTCCACCGGCGCAAGTCCCGATCGCCCGCGTTCAACCCCAGCTTCTTTACGATCATGTCGTCAAGCCCCTGGCTCGCAAAATTCAGAGGCACTTCATAGATCGTCTCTACATCTTGCGCGGTGATCACTTCGTTCTCTCGCACGTTGCAGAACAGAGCGATTTTGGCTTTCATATCGTGAGGCAGCGGCCGGTCGCAGCGGCACATCAGGATGTCAGGCTGAATACCGATCTCGCGAAGCTCCTTCACCGAGTGCTGCGTCGGCTTCGTTTTCAGCTCGCCCGAAGCCGCAATAAACGGCACCAGCGTCAGGTGGATGAACAGCGCGTTCTCGCGGCCGACTTCGTTGCCCATCTGCCGAATGCTTTCCAGGAACGGCAACGATTCGATATCGCCGACCGTCCCGCCGACTTCGACGATTACGACGTCTGGCCCGTCGGCCACGCCGCGAATCGCGTCTTTGATCTCGTTGGTGACGTGCGGAATGACCTGAATCGTCTTGCCCAGATAATCGCCGCGCCGTTCTTTGTTGATGACTGAAAGATAGATTCGCCCGGTCGTCCAGTTATTGGCCTGAGTCAATTGCGCGTGAGTGAATCGTTCGTAATGGCCGAGGTCGAGGTCGGTCTCTGCGCCGTCATCGGTGACAAACACTTCGCCGTGCTGGAAAGGCGACATCGTGCCGGGATCGACGTTGATGTAGGGGTCGAGTTTTTGCAGGGTCACTTTCAAGCCGCGCGCTTCAAGCAGGCACCCTATGGACGCAGCAGCTAGTCCCTTGCCCAAGCTCGACACCACACCGCCGGTGACGAAAATGTATTTTGTCATTTTGCGTTCTCCTCGATCATCCGTTTTACTCGTTCGTAGTCCTGCCTGGTGTCAACGCCGATGGACCGCAGTTCTACCCGTACGACGCGAATCTTGATTCCATTCTCGAGCGCGCGAAGCTGTTCAAGCGCTTCCAGTCGTTCGAGCGGTGAGGGCTCCATCCGGGCGAACTCTTTCAGAAACTCGCTGCGATATGCGTACAGCCCTGAATGCTTGCGGTAATTAGACAACAGCGCGGGGTCACGCCGCAACGACGCCTCAAGCGTCAGGCCTTCAAGTGGTCTTATATAAGGAACTGGCGAGCGGGAAAAGTAGAGCGCGAACCCGTGCGTGTCGCAGACGACCTTTACCAGGTTTGGGTTGAACACATCTTCGACTGAAACGATCGGCTCAGAGGTCGTACTCATCTGAAGCGTCGGGTCATCGACGAGCGGCTCGATCGCCGCGTCGATAGTTGAAGGCTCGATCAGCGGCTCGTCGCCCTGCACGTTTACGACAATCCCCGCTCCCATCGACGCGGCGACTTCGGCTACGCGGTCAGTGCCTGACTCAGCAGACGGCGACGTGAGCCGCGCTTCAGCACCGTCGCGACGCACCACATCCGCGATCCGTTGATCGTCGGTCGCCACAATCACTCGACCAACCAAACGAGCACGCGACGCGCGTTCGACTACATGCATTATCATCGGGATTGTTGCGAGCGGCAGGAGCGGCTTGCCCGGCAATCTTGTCGAGGCGTACCGCGCAGGGATAATCGCTACTGCTTCTCCCTTCACGGGACTTCAGCGTAACCCACCGCGATTGGACTGTCAAACGATGGCACATTTGTGCGTGTGCTAAAATCACGGACGTGAACAGGGATTGGGTCAAGAAGCTCCTGGAAGACACGCGAGCCGGCCGCATCGATATCGACGAAGCGGCCGACAAACTCGCGCACCTTCCTTATGAGAACCTCGAATTCGCGCGGGTTGATCACCATCGCGAGCTGCGGCTCGGCTTCCCCGAAGTCATCCTCGGACAGGGCAAGACCGTAGACCAGATCGCTCACATCGCGGAGCGCATTCTAATCCGCAGTTCTAACCTGCTGATCTCGCGAACCACGGAAGAGGTCTTCGAGCGCATCGCTCAGCTTGCGACCGACGCCGAGTTTCATTGCGAGGCGCGGATGATCTCGGTCCTTCGCGACAAGACCGAACGCGGCGAAGGACCTATCGCGATCATTTCGGCGGGAACGTCCGACGTCCCAGTCGCGGAAGAAGCCGCGGTTACCGCCACGGCGATGGGCAATCGTGTTTCGCGCGTTTACGACGTTGGCGTCGCCGGCATACACCGGCTCTTTGACGCGCGCGTTGATTTCGCTTCAGCGCGAGTCATCGTAGTCGTGGCCGGGATGGAAGGCGCGCTTCCTTCGGTTGTCGGCGGAATTGTTTCGGTTCCGGTGATCGCGGTCCCTACAAGCGTAGGCTACGGGGCTTCGTTCAACGGAATAGCTGCGCTGTTGGGGATGTTGAACTCGTGCGCGTCGAACGTAACGGTCGTCAACATCGACAACGGATTTGGCGCCGGATTCGTAGCAAGCTTGATCAATCGCAAACCCTAGCCGTTGTTCTTTTGGCCGTTGATGGAACGGGCTCTTAGCGTCGATGCTGTTTGTAACTCGTGCAGATGCCCGTTTCCATGTTTCTCGTCCGGTCCCAACTTCCCAATACGCTCTGCTACTGCCGGATCGGGTAGGAGGGAGCCTCACGGCTCCCGTCCTCCCACACCACCGTACGTACGGTTCCGTATACGGCGGTTCATGAAGTACGCTGGGATTTGAGCCGTTGATCTAACAGCGACAGCAGACCGCA
>JBASRN010000310.1:0-7893 GCA_049273855.1 Blastocatellia bacterium | reverse complement strand
CCGCGGGCGCCCCTCCTCAATGCGAACAGTCGTGCGGAAGAAGGGGCGCCCGCGGAGGGACGCCCTTACAGGTTAATCAGATCACGTTGACCGAGAAGGGATGGAATGACAGCAAACACATTCGATGCGGTGATAATCGGCGGCGGGCATAACGGATTAGTGACCGCGGCGCCGCGGCGTACCTGGCGCGCGCCGGAGCTCGCTGCTTCAGCCGAGAATCATTCGCGAGCTCGAACTTGCGCGGTTCGGCTTTCATCTCTACGCGAAAGACCCGGCGTTCTTCACCGCGTTTCCAGACGGGCGCCACCTCTTTTTCTGGCAAGACATGGCGCGCACCCAAACCGAGATTGCCAAATTCTCAAAGCGCGATGCCGAAGCGTATCCCGACTTCGAACATCAACTCGCGCGGCTGGGACACGATCAAGGATGAGTTCGCCGACCAGTCGCCGTCGCGAAGGGTGTAGGGAGCGTACTGGGCGACTGGGTAGAAGACTTGCTGATGACCTCATTCACCGGCAAGTCGTTTCGCCGCTCGACATGGAACGCGAGTATTCGTTGACTGGAGGAAACATCTTTCACGGCGATATGACGCTCGACCAGCTCTTCTTTATGCGACCCGTCGCGGGTTGGGCGCGGTATCGGACGCCGATTGAGGCGTTGTATATGTGCGGATCGGGCACTCATCCGGGCGGCGGAGTGATGGGCGCACCGGGCTTTAATGCTGCTCGCGAGGTCCTTTCCGGCTGGCGCGGCCGCAAGCTCGCGTGACGTTGCACACGCGGCCCGAAAAGGCATATTATGCCGCCTGCGATCTCTGGACCGTGCTTTCGTGGGGGTGATCGCTCAAACAACTCACCCAACGAAGGAGAAGTCCAATGAAGAGAATCGCAGTTTCCCTGGTTTTCCTCCTGTTGACCGGCAGCACATTCGCCGCTCAAACCACCAAGACGAAGCCCGCCGGAAAATCCAACTCGAACGCGGCGGCCAAGAAACCGGCGGTCGATTGTTCGTCGATGACCGACGAGCAGATAAACGCTGCAGTGAAGGAGAGACTCGCAAGTACGCCGTCGCTGAAGGACTCCACGATCAACGCCGCGACCAGCGGCGGGGTTGTCACGCTGACCGGCAAAGTCAAGACAGGACAATTGAAGGGCGTCGCTACAAACCAGGTGAAGCGCGTGGCGTGCGTGCAGAAGGTCGACAACAAGTGTGAGACTGAAAGCAAGGCGGCGCCAACGGCTAAAAACAAGAACACCAAGTAGTCATCGGATCTGAGATTCTCAGGGTGCATTCGATGAGTAAGGATCGAGCGGCGGGTAGGCGGACTGCCTTGCCCGCCGCCTTTTTCATCGACACGCGCAGTTAGCGTTCTGTTTCATGGCATCTCTTTACCGAGGCTTAGGGCCCTTTTTCTTCCGAAAACTGGGCGAGTTTACACAAGTCCGGAGCATTCTGGGCTCGCCGACGGGATCACCAGATGGCGGCGCCTTGCCCCTCGCGATTGTAACAGTTGTCCGCCTAATCGCTTTTCAGGTAAGATCACCAATAGCGATCGCTCGCGATGGAATCCCCTGCTCGGCTGGCGTCGCTAGTTTTCGGGGAGATGAAGACAGATATATGAAACTGAGGAATCGATACTGGTTGCTTGTCGTTGCGCTCGTGATTCCGGTGACGTTCGCGGGCGCTCATCCGTCGCAGCGTCTCTCGAGTCAAGATGACGACGAGATAGTCACGAGAAAAAAGATCGCTGAAGACTTCGCCAACGCGTTAGTGACGGCCAAAGAGAATTACGCCGGTCAAATCGACTACGACAGACTAACCAAAGGTTCGATACTCGGTATGCTTCACACGCTCGATCCTCACTCAAATTACTTCGATCGGAAGGAGTGGGAATCGTTTCAGAATGAGCAGCGCAGCCGCTACTCGGGTATCGGATCAACCATCGGTCAGCGAAACAATGCTGTCTACATTATGTCGCCGTTCGCCGGAACGCCGGCTCATCGAGGGGGGGTCCGATACGGCGATCAAATCGTCAACATAAACGGCGAATCAACCGAAGGCTGGAACTCACAGCAAGTTTCAAACAAACTTCTCGGACCCGAAGGCACGCCCGTCACCGTCAAAGTCGCGCGAGCCGGGGTCAAAGATCCGATTGAGTTTAAGTTCATCAGGGAAGCGGTGCCGCTTCCGTCGATAACCAACTACTACATGATTGGCAACGGAGTCGGCTACATAAACCTGGACCGTGGATTCAACACGACAACCAGCGACGAGATGAGGGAAGCGATGCGCGACCTGCAGCGGCAGGGAATGACTTCGCTGATCCTCGATCTGCGCAACAACCGCGGCGGTTTGGTTGATCAGGCGAAAAAGATCTCGAACATCTTTCTATATCGCGGACAGAAGATAGTATCGATGCGAGGCCGGCCGTCGGTTTTTCCAAGCCGCGACGAGGTGGCCTTCAACAATAACCCGGAAGAATCCCCGGTGGTAATCTTGATCAATCGCGGCTCGGCGTCGGCTTCAGAGATCGTCGCTGGCGCGCTTCAGGATCATGACCGCGCCCGAATCGTTGGCGAGAACAGCTTCGGCAAGGGGTTAGTCCAGAGCGTTTTCCCGTTGAGAGACGGCTCTGGTTTGACCCTGACGACCGGCCACTTTTACACGCCTAGCGGACGGCTAATTCAGCGCGACTACAACGGCCGCTCGTTCTATGACTACTACCTTCGCAGAGGGGATAAGAACTCGGAGCAGGCGGTCGAAGAGAAACGCACCGACACAGGCCGCACGGTCTACGGCGGAGGCGGAATCGAGCCGGACGTTGCTGTGAAGGCCCCATCCGAGTTGGCGCTTCAGCGGGTCTGGACAGAAGCGATCTTTCAGTTCGTTAGAAGTTTGGTCGCGGGCCAGGTCCCCGGCCTGCCGGAGTTCAGAATCGATCGCGCAGCCGAGCACGGCCATCGTTTGAGCCCGGACGAATATCAGATAACAGACAAAGTGCTGGCCGCGTTCAAATCCTACTTGCGCGAGCGCAAAGATCTGAAGGCCGACGAAACGCAAGTAGACAAAGACGCAGATTGGCTCAAACGCCAGATCCGCTTCGAAGTGGCGACTGCGGCTTACGGGCAGGAGGTGGCTCGAAGGGTGCTGGCCGCGGGGGATGTCCAGTTGCAACGCGCCGTCGGGGAGGTTCCGAGCGCCAGAGCGCTGGTTGAGGACATCCGACGGATGCGAGCCTCGACTCGAAGCGCAGATGGCCGGCGCAACTAACACAAAGCTCGGAGGCCGCTGTCGGCTTCCCCTCGCGACAGAACGAAAGGCTCGGGCTCCAGGTCCGGGCCTTTTAGTTTTTGGCGGAGAGAAAATCGCTCAACCGCCTAATGCGACGGTGATCGTTACTCTCATCGATATTATCGCTCGAATACGGCCCCCGAATTGATGTGCTATACTGCCACCATTAGTTCGCAAGCCCCGTTTTGAGAGGCGAGGGTTGAAAAGGAAACCGCGCGAAAAGTCTGAGTTGAGCCGCGTCTGGACCGTCGTAATCGTCCGCGTGCTGTTCGTGATAGTCGGTCTGCTGATAACCGGCTGGCTCCTTTACGAGATCAGGACCTTGCTGCTGCTGCTGGTGCTGTCGGTTTTCTTCTCCTATCTGATTGCACCAATCGTCCACCTTCTGGAGCAGCCGCTATACGTGGGGCGGCGCGAGATTAAACTGCCGCGTAGCGTCGCGATAGCGCTGGTCTACGCGATAATCGGCGTCTCTCTCATTCTCGTTTTGCGATGGTTGGGTCCGTATCTCTGGGATCAATTTACTGAGCTAACCACGAGCATGCCGGGCTACGTCAAGTCGGGCTCGGATGCGGCAAACAATCTTGTCAACGGCGCGAACAGTTGGATGCGCCACCTGAAGCTCCCTCAGCAGTGGCGCGCGTACTTGACGGAACGCTCGTCAGAGCTGGCTCTCGGGCTGCTTTCACAGGTAGAGATCCTTATCCCCGTAATGCTCGGCTACCTGACCTATCTCCCCTGGCTGATCCTGGTTCCGGTTCTGTCGTTCTTCTTGCTTCGCGACGCCGAGTCGTTCGAGCAGGCAGTCGTAAAGCTCGTTTCGAGCGAGCGGCTGCGAAGGCGCCTCCACTGGCTCCTGCGAGATGTCAGCCACACGATGGCCGCTTACACGCGGGCGCAAGTGACAGCCTGCGCAGAGATCGGAGTTCTCGTGACGATTGGTCTCGGACTCATCGGCGCTCCTTACGCTGGAGTGGTTGGGACTGTTGCCGGTCTGTTGGAGTTCATTCCGCTGATCGGCCCGCTGATCGCCGGTTGCGTAGCCGTCGGTCTTGCGATGACAGTGTCGTTCAAGAGCGCGATGATCGTCGCGCTGTTCTTAATCGTGCTTCGGATCGTCCAGGACTACGTGATCTATCCTCGAATAGTTGGGCACGGGATACATATGCATCCGCTGATAGTCATTCTCGCGATTCTTGCGGGGGCCGAGATTGCGGGGCTGATCGGGATTTTTCTTGCGATCCCGGCTGTCGGGATGATCATCGTGATCTACAACCACTACCTCGCGCATCGAGGCCTGGAGGATCTTCGCGCTGTTGGCGTAGCGGGTCCACCCATAACCGAACCTGAGCCTGAACTCGCGCCTTCCGGTTCTTCGATCCCGGGCGATTGAGGCACTGGGTACCGCTGCATTAGCTCACTTGACCGCGGTTTGTGGCAGCCTTTGTTCTATGAACCGCTCCGCTTCAGATTCAATCATCTCACCCGACACGGTAAAGACACGGCGAGCTAACGGCGCATTCATCGCAGGGGGCTCGATGTCTCGCGCCTCAATGATCACGTAGAACGGCGTGCCCCATCTGCGCCTGTCGCCCACAGCTCGGCGGTACTTGAAGTGCGAAGAGTCCTTCCGATCTCCGCGCTTCTTAGTCTCGATAACGAGGGGATAGTCAATTCCTATCCTGTTGATGTGAATGCGCAGCTCATCCGAGTTTGAGTACTCGGAAACGGCGACGACGCCGAGACCGAGACCGCGGTACCTGGTCCAAAGCCGTTCTACCACGTGCCCGTTCCGGTTGCTGTTTTCGCACCACCCGGCGAAGTACTCGACGATGATGAGCCGCTTGCCCGCGGCGTACTCCCGGAGGTTGAAGGGCCGGTCTTCGACAGTCTTGAAGCTGAAGTCAAAGAAGTCGAGGCTTCGCTCGATGATCGGGGCGTAGTCGGCCTTCTCCACGCCGGCAGTGACGTTCGCCGACACGCCCTCGAGCTGGAAATGGCCCCCGTCCCCCGCGCCTGTCGGAGGGCCGGTCGCCGTGATCAGGAGCGTCAGAATAAGAGCCCTCAATCGTGGCATGGCTGTTGGCCGAGCCTCGCTATTTGTTTATACTTGCCCATATGCCTATGTACGGCGACCATCAGTTTCCCGGTAAGCTGTTCATCGTCGAGGGCATCGACGGGTCGGGCAAATCCACACAGCTTAGCTTACTTCAACAATGGCTGAGGCGCGAAGGCTATATGGTTTTCTTCAGCGAGTGGAACTCGTCGCCGCTCGTCAAAGAAACCAGCAGGCGCGGCAAGAAGAAGCAGATGCTTACGCCAACGACCTTCTCGCTGATTCACGCGACCGACCTTGCGGATCGGATCGAGCGCCATATAATCCCGCCGCTAAAGGCAGGAGCGATCGTCCTGGCTGACCGGTACATCTACACTGCGTTCGGGCGCGATACTGCACGAGGGGTCAGTCCTCACTGGGTGCGCGATCTCTACCGGTTCGCAGTAAAGCCGACCATCGCGTTCTACTTTCGTGTTCCGCTCGAAGTGTCGCTTAAGCGAATACTCGGCGGTCGCGCGGGATTGAAACACTATGAGGCGGGGATGGACCTGGGGTTGAGCGACGACATCGAAGAGAGCTTCAAACTGTTTCAGGGGATGATTCTGGCTCGCTACGAAGGGATGGTAGACGAGTTCAACTTGACCGTTATCGATGCGACTCGATCAATCGAGGAACAGCAAAACGAAATGCGCGCGATAGTCGAACGCGAACTTTGGGATGTACCCAAGCATCCGCTTCCGATCGTTGAGTTCTGACGGAGCACAGAGTGGCGGAACGCATAGACCATCACAGGTTCGAGTTCTACGGCGAGGGGTTGCCGGGTGTAGATCTCGGCGAATTGCACGGCCGGCTGATCGTGATCGAAGGGTCCGATGGCATCGGGCGTTCTACGCAAGTCGCGATGCTCAAGCCGTGGCTCGAGTCGAATGGTCACGCCGTGCTCGACACTGGTATGACCCGGTCGGCGCTTGCGGGAAAAGGAATCAAGCAAGCAAAAGCGGGAATCACGCTTGGTCCTATCTCCCTGACCCTTTTCTACGCGACCGACTTTGCCGACCGGCTGGAAAACGAGATGATCCCCGCACTTCGGGCTGGGTTCATCGTTCTGACTGACCGCTACATCTACTCGCTGATCGCGCGAGCCATCGTTCGCGGGCTTGATGCGAACTGGGTGAAATCGTTTTACGGATTGGCGCTCAAGCCCGATGCGGTGTTCTTTTTGCGCGGAGACGTGAAAGACCTGATTCCACGCGTGTTGCGAAGCCCCGCCGGGTTCGATTACTGGGAATCAGGGATGGACCTGCATCTCGGTCCTGATCTCTTCGATAGCTTTGGTGAGTACCAGACAAGAATGCTGGCGGTCTTCGATTCGATGGTCGATGAATACGGCTTCGACGTGATCGACGCGACGCAGCCTATTGATATGATCTACCGGAATCTTCAGCGGCGGATCGGCCAGCTTCTAAGGGCGATGCGCTGAGCGTCACGCCTGAGCAAGGATACCATTCAAGTCCTCGGCGCTGAGCTGGTACGCCTCGTTGCAAAAGTGGCAAGTCAACTCCGCGCCCTTGTCCGTCGCAAGCATATCTTCAACCTCATCGCGACCGAGCGCCGAGATAATCAGCAGCGCTCGCTCCCGCGAACATTGGCAGAAGAAGCGCGGCTCGCTCTGCTCCAACACGGTCAACGCCGTCTCACCGACTACCGTTTCCAGGATTTCCAACGGCGTCAATCCCGAGCGAATCATATCGGTGGAATGCGGCGCTCGCTCGATGTTGTGTTCGATCCGTGCGATAAGAGTTTCCTCGGCGCCCGGCATCACTTGAACCAGGAACCCGCCCGCCGCCGATACACGAAGCCGGTCCAGAGAGAACTCGGGCTCGTAGTCGCGGTCGTCCCCCAACTGCTCTACTGTCATCAGCACGCCGATGCCAACCGCTGAGTTGATCTGTTCTGACTTCGCGAGGTAGTAGGCGAGGTCCTCTCCGATCTCGCCCGAGACTATCGGAACCGACCCGCGATACGGCTCCTTGAACAACCCGATCTCAAAACCAGCGTCGCGCGTGACGTAAAGCGTCCCCCCACCGACGACCGCGCGTACATCGAACTTGCCGTGTGCGTTCATCGCGGTCGCGTCGGCTTCCGGGTTGGTGACATAGCCACGCACATTGCCGTGAGGGTCCGCCTGCGCGATGATGCTGCCTATGGGGCCGTCACAATGAAAGTGAACTGTTATCTTTTCAAGATCTTTCAGCCCGCTTCCGAGGAGCAATCCGCCGGTGAGCGTACGACCAAGGGCGACAGATGAAGTTGGGAACGTTCGATGCCGGCGGCAGGCTTTGGCGACCAGGTTGGTCGTCACCGCAGCCACGCATCGGAGTTGGTTGTCAGCCGCTGTCGCGTGAATGAGCTGGTCAGTCATCTGTCAGTCATTCTTTGGAACTGTGCGGGGGTCCCTCCGCGGGCGTCCCTCCGCGGGCGTCCCTCCGCGGGCGTCCCTCCGCGATATCGAAGTACCGTGGGCGTAAGAAGGGGCGCCCGCGGAG
>JBASRN010000306.1:0-2280 GCA_049273855.1 Blastocatellia bacterium | reverse complement strand
TGCTCGGTCAGATGGACACCGGATCGATCACCGGCCAGTTCGGGAAGCGCGTCCAGCAAACCGCGCGGATGCTGCTCGAGTGCGGACTGATCCACTTTATCGCCAGCGACTGCCACAACACCCGCAACCGGCTGCCCGGAATGTCCGAGGCAGTGGCTTTGACGGCAGAGGTAGTCGGAGAAGAGTACGCTCGCGCGATAGCCGGCGAAAACCCGCTCGCGGTTGTCGAGGGAAGATCGATCCCGTCGGTGCCCGACCCGGAGCTTCCAAGGAAAAAAAAGCGATGGGGGCTTTTTGGGAGAGGCTAGCGACAATGCGCGTTAAACCTTTACGGGCGCCCCTCGGTGGGCGCCCCTCATTGTTCCCAACACACTTCGATACCAAGGAGGGGTGTCCACGGAGGGGCGCCCGTACAGGTCTTTCCAGTGACTGAATGCTGGCTGATTCGCCGCTAAGCGCCAGACTCCTGGTTGGTGAACTCGATCAGTCTTAACAGCTTTCCCATCGCCTTTCCGCTATCGATCGACTCGGCGGCAATCTCTACACCTTCGGCGAAGCCCGCTGCTTTCGAGCTTGCGACAAACGCCGCGGCCGCGTTGAGCAACACAACATCACGTCGTGGGCCGCGCCGCCCGTCCAGGACTTCGAGGATGATCTTGCTGTTGGCTTGAGCGTCGCCGCCTTGAATCTCCTTCAGCGAAGCACGGCTTAACCCGACGTCTTCGGGAGCAATCGCGTAGCTTCGCAGCCCGCCGCTTTTCAGCTCCGTTATCTTGCTTTCGCCGGTGATGGTTATCTCGTCGAGGCCGTCGCTTCCGTGAACAACCAGCGCGCGCGTTGCGCCTAGCTCGCCCAGCACGCGAGCCAGCAATTCAGTCAGGTGCTCGGCGTACACGCCGACGACTTGAGTGTCTGCACCCGCGGGATTCGTGAGCGGCCCGAGCATGTTGAAGATCGTTCGAATCCGCAACTGACGGCGGGCGGGCGCTACGTACTTCATCGCATCGTGGAGCAGCGGGGCGTGCAGAAAGCCTATTCCTACTTCGTCGATGCACCGCGCAATCTGGTCGGGTTGAAGCTCGATTCTCACGCCGAGCGCTTCGACGACGTCGGCGCTTCCACATTGAGAAGAGACCGAGCGATTGCCGTGTTTTGCTACGCGGACGCCGGCGCCGGCTACGACAAAAGCGGTCGCGGTTGAGACGTTAAAACTGCCGCTCACGTCGCCGCCGGTGCCGCATGTGTCGATCAGAGCTTCGCGTTCAGTGCCGCCAATCGCGGCGGTGCCGGTCGAGCGCGGGCGAACCGCCGCTGCTTTGCGTCGCATGACTCGCGCGAAACCGGTCAGCTCCTCAACGGTCTCGCCTTTCATACGCAGCGCGGTGAGCAGCGAAGCGATCTGCGCGTCGGTGCACTCGCCGGTCATGATCTGTTCGAGCACAAGTTCTGCTTCGGCGGCGGAGAGGTCCCGGAGGTCGACGGCTCTTTTTATTGCTTCGGTGATGGTCATCGCGAGTCAACCCTAGCACGAGGCGTGCGAAGGGTTAAAGTGTGCGAACCGATGACCGCTTTTTAGGAGGATTCGCACATGAGAGCCTGACCCAATCTCGCCTCGCCCGGGGAGTGCGCCACCAAGACCCGAACCCAAAGCTGCACCGAGTTAGTAAATACATTAGTTTGCGGGCTTTGTGCTCCTTGGTGCCTTCCTGGCTTAGTGGCGTTCGATTGGGCTTTCCAGCAGCCTCCTAAAGGCCGTACTACAACCTCCACTCCAAACCTTCTAGTCCGCCTCTCTCTCTTGACCTTCCACCCAAGTTGGAACAATGATCTCCGCGTACACCGGCGCGCTTGTAACTGTAAGGTCCATGAGACGGAGGACGGACAATGCTGAAAGAGTTCAAAGAGTTCATCGCAAAAGGCAATGTTATTGACCTTGCCGTAGGTCTGGTGATCGGCGCGGCCTTTGGCAAGATAGTCACCTCGCTGGTCAATGACATAGTGATGCCCCCGATTGGGATGCTTTTGGGCGGCGTCGACTTCGCGAACCTGTTTGTCACTCTCAAGGGTGCGCACTTCGACACGCTGAAAGCCGCGAAAGACGGAGGGGCGGTCACCGTCAATTATGGGGCCTTTATCAACACCTGTATCGAGTTTTTGATTGTGGCCTTCGTGATCTTTCTTGTGATCAAGGCGATCAATCGAATGAAACGAGAACCCGCGGAGTTACCGCCAACAATGAAGTCATGCGCCTATTGCTGCTCGAGCATCGCGGTCGAAGCG
>JBASRN010000301.1:0-1663 GCA_049273855.1 Blastocatellia bacterium | reverse complement strand
TTTGAGATGTGTTGAGTGTCCGATCCCGGAACGGGATGCCGGAGTAAAGCCACGGGTGAGTCTGCGAACCCGTGGATCGGTGGACTGTGATATGCGAACCCTCGAAGAGGGTGAGGGTCAGGCCAAGCACCAACCGAGTTCAGTCCTGAGACACCATCAGGTGCTCGTGAACCGGCGACCGACACCCGCTTCGCGGGTTAGCGATGCCGGTTGCCGCACATCTCCACGGGTTCGCGGACTCACCCGTGGCTTTATGCCTTCACCTTTCAGGGTTATGCATAACGGCTGCGCGCGGTTGGTTTTCCTCCTTGTCGGTTATCTCACGAACCCAGCACGGTTCCTCGAAACACTGTCACTTCTGACCCGTCGGCGAGAAACGCCGAGGCTGGAGGCGTCTGCAAGAACTCGACGAACTGATTTCCGTAAAGCCCGGCTACGTCGCAATCGAGCTCGGCTGTGATCGCGCGGGAAATCTTCCAGCGCGGGTGGTCGACTTGGTATTCCATCGTGCGCCCGCCTCGCCTCCGAGCGTAGCCCCAGTAGTGTTCAGTTATGAACTCCGCCTCACTTCCCTCGGGAGCTTGATGAGCCTCACCGGAAACAGTCAGCGCCAATCGGTTCTCTCGGCCGCGAAACCGCCAGGAGTACCAGACGGCTCCCGGCGTTGCACCTGGGCCGTCCTCCCAGTCAATCCGGTGGTCCATCGGGAGGGCAACGTAGTTCTCTCCGTAAACCACTCTCGCCGTCAGCGCGATCGCGACGCGAGGCACGATCTCCTTTACGAAGACCACGCCTCGCCGCCATCCGTCGCTCGCCTTCCTTCTCACATAGAAGCGCAGATTCACCTCTTCGAAGTTGCGGTGCCAGGGGATCGCGACGCCGAAGACACATGTGTTGAGAAACATGAACCCAACGACACTCACGAAAGTCCGTCCTCGCCATTGATCCACCTCGGTCCCTGCTGGCACGAACGGCCGCAGCACTTCCGGATCGACCTCGTAGCTCAGCATCGCCAGATGCCGCCATTGAGCGGTCAAGAACTTCGATTTGGACCAGGTTGGTGAATTACTAGGAACGGTCATTTCTCTGCGGGGATTTGACCTGAAAGGTGCGGCTCAATCGCCGCGACGCGAACGATGACCTTCATCATTCGTAATGAGTCCCCCAAATTCGCAACACCTTGACCACTTTTTGATCTTCATAAACCTGGTAGACTAGGCGATGCTGAATGTTGATTCTCCGAGAGTACGCTCCTGAAAGATCGCCGACTAGCTTTTCGTAAGGAGGTGGTGTCTGAAAAGGATTCTCACCGATGAGCTTCAACAACTTTTCAGCTTTTCTTCGGAATCCAGCAGCAAGCAAGTTTCTTCGCGTCTTTTTGAGCCTGCTTTGTATAGACGAGCTGCCAGCTCACCAGTCCAACTCCGTTGAGCAATCTTCAACCGGCGTAGCCATTCCCTCTCGTAAGGACTCGCGCATTCCGGGAATTGAGAGCAGGTAGAGAGTTTCCTGAATAGCACGCCAGTCCTCTTCTGAGACTAGAATCCCGTTGGAAGCATCGCTGATGATCTGAATTGGCTCATGAGAAGCGGCAGTTTCGACCAGGAGTTCTTGCAAGTCCTTCTTTGCTTCACCTGCGCTGATGATCTTCATGATTTGGCCT
>JBASRN010000294.1:0-1618 GCA_049273855.1 Blastocatellia bacterium | reverse complement strand
GTACAGAGAAGTGTTGGTTCTGGCCGATGTACAGGACTTCTCTTACAAGGAAGTGGCGGAGACTCTGAACATCCCGCAAGGAACGGTGATGTCGCGGCTTAACCGCGGAAGAAAGCTTCTGAGAGTTGAGCTTGCTCAATACTCACAAGCATACGGTGTGCAAGTCGCCGCCGAAAACGCAGCGCAAGCTCAAGCGTGACGAATTTCTGACAATCGGGAATTTTTCATCCGGCCCCAGTCATTCAACAGGTGTCACGAACTTCAAGGCCGCTTAGCGCGGCGAATTGACCGATAACCGATTCAACCGAAGGCTTGCTTTTCAGTACTGGAGGGAAAGCTGTGTCAAACGCAAACCATTACGACGTGATCATCATCGGAACCGGCGCCGGCGGCGGAACTCTAGCCTACAAGCTCGCGCCATCCGGCAAGCGCGTCCTGGTACTCGAGCGCGGCGACTACGTGCCTCGCGAGAAGGACAATTGGGATCCCAAAGCCGTCAATCTCGAAGGTAAGTATCAGACGAAAGAAAAGTGGCGAGACAAAAACGGCGAAGAGCTTCACCCGCACACGAATTATTACGTCGGCGGCAACACGAAGTTTTACGGCGCGGCGCTATTTCGTTTGCGCAAAGAAGACTTTGGTGAGCTTCGTCATCACGGCGGAGTTTCGCCAGCTTGGCCGATTTCTTACGACGATATCGAGCCTTACTACACACAGGCGGAGCAGCTCTATCACGTTCACGGCGAGCGCGGCGAGGATCCTACGGACCCGGGCGCCAGCGCTCCTTACCCGCATCCCGCTGTCAGTCACGAGCCTCGCATTCAGCATTTGAGCGACGACTTCGCGCGGCTTGGCTTAAAGCCATTTCACACCCCGCTTGGCGTCCAGCTCAACGAGCAGGACCCGCGCAAGAGCCTGTGCATTCGCTGCAATACGTGCGACGGGTTCCCGTGTCTTGTGTACGCGAAGTCTGACTCTCAAGTGCTATGCGTCGATCGGGCGGTCGAGTATC
Source organism: Blastocatellia bacterium (assembly GCA_049273855.1). Classification (GTDB taxonomy): domain Bacteria; phylum Acidobacteriota; class Blastocatellia; order UBA7656; family UBA7656; genus Onstottus_B. Next base: position 606 of record JBASRN010000294.1, on the reverse strand, counting down.
CCAACGTCACCTTGTTGACCAACGCTTACGCCGAGCGCCTCGAAACCGATGCCTCGGGGCGTCGAATAACGAAAGTGATCGTTCAACGTAACGGCTCGCGTGAAGAATACACCGGAGAGATCGTCGTCTCTTCCTGTGGCGCGATTAACTCGGCGGCGCTGCTGCTCCGTTCGGCAAACGACAAACATCCTAGAGGCCTGGCAAACGGGTCGGATGTCGTAGGCCGGCATTACATGGGACACATCAATTCGATCCTGATGGCGATCTCGAAGTGCCCGAATCCTACTGTTTTTCAGAAGACTCTTTCGGTAAACGACTTCTACCTCGGATCGAGAGACTGGGACTTCCCCATGGGGCACATCTCGTTCGTCGGCAAGCTCGATGCGCAAACGCTTCGAGCAGGCGCGCCGGCGATTGCTCCCGGCTTCACACTTGAGTTGATGGCCAGCCACTCGCTGGACTTCTGGCTCACCTCGGAAGATTTGCCTGACCCCGAGAACCGCGTGACCTTGAACAACAAAGGCGAGATCGTCCTCTCTTACAAACTGAACAACGAAAAAGGTCACAAACGGCTAATCGCAAAGCTCGAAAGCCTGATGAAACAGC
>JBASRN010000289.1:0-60212 GCA_049273855.1 Blastocatellia bacterium | reverse complement strand
ACTGGGGACTTGGTGGAGAGTTTCAATACCGAGGGGTCCTTGATCGCAACGCGAAGATCGAGTTCTTGCACGGGCTCGACGTGCTGTCCGTGCCGGCGACTTACGACGAACCAAAGGGCATGTCGCTGCTCGAGGCGATGGCTGCGGGCGTGCCCGTGGTTCAACCTCGCCGTGGCTCCTTCACGGAGATACTCGAGCACACCGGCGGAGGATTGCTATTGGACGGGTTCGACGCCGAGGGTCTCGCATCAGGGCTGCTGACGTTGATTGAAAGCCCGTCGCTTGCCGCGGAACTTAGTGAAAAAGGGTTCGCCGGGGTGAGAGAGCACTACTCGGCTTCGAATATGGCGAGACGCGCGATCGACGCGTTTGCTTCGGTAGTTGGACTCGCAGGGAACGCCGGGCTTACTTCATCGGTCGAGCTTGCGCGCGGATGATCACAAAATTAGGAAACCTTCACGAACGAAGTCCTCATTAAGAGAGAATCAATATGAAGCTGATGCGCACAACGCTAGCATGTCTACTCGTCCATACTTTAGCCCTAGCTCAGTCGCCCAGGATTCAGCTAGAGGAACAGCGCCTCCTTGATGGACGACTTCTACTATTGATCCCGACGAGCTTTGCGCCAATGAGTGAGGATATGCTCAAACTTAAATACCCAGGCGAGCGGCGGCCAACCCTTGTCTTCACAAACGAATCCGGCTCGGTGAACGTCGCTGTAAACCATACGAACAATAAGATCACACCGACGGATGTTCCTCAATTCCAGAAGCAGATGGAAAGACTCTTCAGAAACCTGTATCCGTCGGCCACGTGGTTCAGAAATGAGCTGACGCAGATCTACGGGAGACAGTGTTTTCTCTTTGATTTTCGAACTCCGGCCGTAGACACTGAAGTGCGGAACATAATGCTGGGGATGTCTCTGGATGGTCGGCTGCTAATAATTACGTTCAATGCGACAAAGGGCCTTGAGGAGAGCTGGATTCCTGTTGGTGATCAGATCATCCAATCAGTGAAGATCGCAAACTAGACAGATCGGAGAACAGATGTTACCTGACTGACCGCGTGCACCCGAGTCCGCGATCTTTTTCTGAAGAGGTTGACCATGGAACTGTCGTATGCTCAAATCCCTCGGCGTCGAGTGAATGAAATGGACCTCAAAGAGGTGTTTCGCTTCGTCGCACCCCGAGTGCGTGACGCGGCGGTCAAAACTGCCGGTCAGTTGAACCATCTTGGCATTCGCTATGCTCTGGCAGGGGGACTGGCGGTCGGCGCTCATGGATTCATTCGAGCCACAGTCGACGTGGATTTTTTGGTGGGAGAAGAAGCGTTTGAACATCACGGTTCGGTGGTGGCCTTCAAAGCCGGCGTCCCAATCGAAGTGGATGGTGTGCGAATAGACTATCTCTCGCCCGTCTCGCTTGGTCCGCAACTCGAGGAAGTCCTTGACCATCCACCTATGAATGAAGGCCTGGCCATCGTTCCGATTGAGGTGCTCATTTACATGAAGCTCGCTGCCAAACGGCGCAGAGATCTGGTGGATGTCATCGAGCTTGTGAAAGTCGGAGCGGATGTGAAGCGGGTGCGGGACTACCTCCGGCAATATGCCAGCGATCTGATTCCATCTTTTGAAGAGTTCGTCAACGAGGCACTTGGCGAGTGATACGTAACAATTGACGCCTGCATAAGGGACAGACCTGCAATCGCGTAACGCTCCGAGGAACGGAGTGTGGCAAGATGACCATCCCAAAACACAAGTTCCATGTACCTGAGAGTGCTATTTTTTCTTTTTCTTTCCGTCCCGGTTCTTGCCCAGGACTGGCCCGAGTTTCGAGGCCCGACGGGTCAGGGCACTTCTGATGAGCGCGGACTCCCGCTCACCTGGAGCGAGTCAAAGAATGTCCGTTGGAAGGTTGCGATTCCGGGAAGCGGATGGTCTTCGCCTGTAATTCAAGGCGATCGCATCTGGCTGACTACCGCAACCGAAGATGGAAAATCACTGCGCGCGATCTCGGTCGATAGAAACACCGGCTCGATCCTCCAAAACGTCGAAGTATTCCGGTCGAAGCAGAGCACGCTAAAGAACAAGAAGAACAGCCACGCCTCGCCGACCCCGGTGCTCGAAGGCGATCGGGTCTACTTGCACTTCGGCGCGCACGGAACCGCGTGCATAACTCAGTCAGGTGAAATCGTGTGGAAGACGCGGCTCGAGTACGATAACGGGCAACACGGTCCGGGCGGTTCCCCGGTTCTCTATGACAACCTTCTGATCGTGAGCTGCGATGGCCAGGACGTTCAGTATGTCGCAGCCCTGGACAAGCTAACCGGCAAGGTCCGTTGGAAGAAGTTTCGCGAAGGATATCAGGCATATACGACGCCGCTTGTTGTGAGACTTCCGGCTGGCGATCAACTGATCAGTCCGGGTGCTTACCGGGCGATCGCCTACGAGCCACGCACGGGCAAGGAGATATGGGAGGTCAAGTACGGCGATGGGTTCTCGAACGTCCCGCGGCCTGTTTATGGAGATGGGTTGGTCTTCATTTGCTCGGGATTCCAGCAGCCGTCACTGCTGGCCGTTAGAGTGGACGGGCGCGGGGACGTAACTAAAAAGCAGGTCGCGTGGACTCTCAAACGAGGAGTACCGCTGACACCGTCGCCGCTGCTGGTTGGCGACGAGCTGTACATGGTCACTGACAACGGGATCGCTACGTGTGTGGACGCGAAGACAGGAACTGAGCATTGGCGAGCGCGAATGGAGGGAAACTTCTCGGCGTCCCCGATCTACGCCGACCGACGAATCTACTTTCTAAGCGAAGAGGGATTGACGGTCGTTATGGCGCCGGGCAAGAAGTTCCAACCACTTGCGACAAACGAACTCGATGGGGAAACGCTTGCGTCGATGGCGGTGTCCGGCGGCTCGATATTCGTGAGAAGCCGAACGCATCTTTACCGGCTCAGCAATTAGGCGAGTCCGTGGCTGATGATCAGCGGATTCTATGAACACCGAATCAGGACACCGGAATCCCTGAACAACTACTGTCTGAAGCGATATAATGCATCAGCGATATTACGCATCATTGACTGAGGTGGGCGGTGACTCGTGATTACTAAAGAGACGGTATATCAGAAGCGAGAAGACACGCCGCATCGCAGCCCATCACGGTGCAGTCAATGTTCGCGTGTTTGGCTCCGTAGCACGGGGAGACGCAAACCACGATAGTGATCTTGATTTGCTCATAGATGTTGGCCCACGTACCACCTCTTGGTTCCCAGCGGGGCTGATTCTCGATCTGGAAAAACTACTCGACTGTCGTGTGGAGGTCGTAACAGAGAAAGCGCTGAATCCAGATCCGTTCTTGATGAGTTGGAGGGAGCCCCATTGTCGCTTTTTTCATCCTGACAATCCAGACAACTAGCGGGATGTGTTGGTGACACCCATTGATAAGGTTGTTCGAGTACTCGCTTATCTGTCTCTTGCTGCATGCGCCATCGTCTTTGCTGATGCGGTCCGAGGAGCGTACATACATCAACCCTGGGTAGACATCCCTAACTTGCTAGACATAATTGTTCTTCTGGCAGTGCTGCCGCCCTTGGTTTGGCTAAGGAAGCAATCCTATGTAGATGGTCTCACCCAGGGATATCTGAAATGGCTATATGGATGGTTATGAAAAAGCCTATCTCGACGCCAAAATAGAAGATGGGAAAATCACGGTTGCTAACGAATAGCCATAAACTCACGCGCGGATTAGACCTAAAGGAGCGAGATAACAGAATGAGTGTCGCCGCAACGGACTTGTTTCTTAGAACTCAGGAAGCGCGACGCGCAACTCGATGCCCACGTATCCGACATCGTTGAGTGGCCTTCAACGTGTACGAACGGCACTTTTGGGATTGGTCGTGACGCCGGCAATGAGTTTCCGCCGAACGCCTAGCCGTTCAAGATAGCATCAACACGAGAATAGGACGCTACCGAATGCTGAATCGGCTTGCCGAAACCCCATTTCTCGAAAGAGAATGACATCTATGAGCGTTGCAATTGAAGAAATCTTGAACCTAGGTGTGAAAGAGCGTCTCGAGTTGATCGAGGAGATATGGGACAGCATTGCGGCTCATCCGGAAGCGGTTCCGTTAACGGTTGCCCAGCGTAAGGAACTCGATCGCCGTAAGCGCGTGCACAAGCAGGACCCATCGGCGGCCAAGCCTTGGTCGGAAGTACACAATCGGCTCGAAAAACGGAACAAGTGAAATCGCGGCTAACGCCAGAGGCTGAGCTCGATCTCATCGAAGCGATTCGCTGGTACGACGCGCGGGACCAGGAACTCGGTGACGGTCTCTTGCGGCGTGTGTACCAGTGCATCGCTTCCGTGGAAAGGAACCCTCGGCAATACCCTCCTGTCTACCGGCAAGTGAGGCGCGCTTTGGTGCATCGCTTTCCCTATCAAATCCTGTATGAGGTCGAAAGCGAAGAGATAATCATCCACGCTATTTACCACTCCGCTCGCGATCCGAGGTCTGGAAGCGACGCATTGATGGCTAACGCGCGAAAGTGCTTTGCCGGCCAGGCGGTCGAACTTGGGCGAAGGATCGTTCAGAGAACTCGAGGTCACTGTTGCTCGACGTCATAAAGCTCTCCAAGAACTACCCAACACCGCGAGGCCCGCTCCCGGTGCTTTCGGGGATCTCGCTCAGCTTTTCGCTCGGCGACGCGGTCGCCATCATGGGACCCTCGGGAAGTGGCAAGAGCACGCTTCTGCACATCCTCGGCGCGCTTGACACTCCTACGTCGGGCAGCATCTCGCTCGATGGCGCCAATCCGTTCGAACTTGATGAGAAGGCGCTCGCAGCTTTCAGAAACGAAAAGGTTGGCTTTGTCTTTCAGGATCATTGCCTCCTACCCCAGTGTTCCGTGCTCGAGAATGTCCTGACTCCCACCCTTGTCTCGCGATCAAACCATGGCAGCACCGAACGCGCGCGAATGCTGCTGGATCAAGTGGGTCTTACCGAGCGTCTCGATCATCGTCCCGCGGAATTGTCGGGCGGCGAAAAGCAACGAGTAGCTTTGGCGCGAGCGCTTATCAACGAACCGGTGCTGCTGCTGTGCGACGAGCCAACCGGCAACCTCGACCGGAAGTCCGCAGAGACGGTAGCGTCGCTGCTCCTGGACCTGCACTCGCGCCAGAAGACGATTCTGATCGTGGTGACCCACAGCGCCGAACTCGCCGCGAAGTTCCCCGTGCGCTACGAGATGGCCGAGCAGAGTATCAGACAAGCGTGATGCGAACCCACACACTCCTATCTCGAAATCTCACCTACTTCTGGCGCAGCAGCCTCGCCGTCGTGCTTGGAGTCGCCACGGCAGTGGCGGTTCTCGCCGGCGCGCTGCTGGTTGGCGACTCGGTGCGCGGCAGCCTGCGCGATCTGTTCGTCCAAAGACTGGGCAAGACTGATCAGGTCATCGCTTCCACAAACTTTTTCAGAGAGAAGCTCGCCGATGAGCTTCAAGGTGACTCGCGCTTTGTCAAAGGATTCAGCGGCGCGTGTCCGCTCATCGTGCTAAACGGTCTTGTGACCGTCGAGAGGAGCGGGCGCCGAGCCTCAGGCGTTCAGGTCTACGGCGTCGATGATCGCTTCTTCCAGTTTCACCAGGTTGAAGTGAAGACGCCAAACGAGCGAGAGGTCTTGCTGAGTCCCGGCCTGACGCGGGAGTTGGGCACCGGCCCAGGCCAGACGGTACTACTGAGAATAGAAAAACCCTCTGCCATCCCGGCCGGATCGCTACACGGTCGCAAGGAGGATCTGGGGCGGACGATCCGCCTGACTTCTCGCGAATCACCCACGCGGTCCCAGCTCGGCGAGTTTTCGCTTCGCCCTGGCCAGGGCCCGGTGCGCGCTGTATTCGTCTCGGTTGGGCGGCTGCAAAAAGACCTCGAACAGCCCGGCAAGGTCAACACCATCCTGGTCGCTGAAAAATCCTCTGGCAACGAACAAGCCACGATTAGTGCAGCAGGCCTGGCCGAGATTATCAAAGCCGCGATCTCGCTTGACGACCTTGGGATAAAGCTGCGCGTTCTGGACAAACAACGCGGCATCGCGCTCGAAAGTGAGAGTGCAATCATCAGCGACGCCCTTTATGCCAACGCCGTGGACACAGCCGGGAAGGCCAACCTCACCGTCGTCCCGATCCTGAGCTACCTTGCAAACGCGATCCGCGTGGGCCAGCGCGAAGTGCCCTACTCGGTAGTCGCTGCCGTCAACGCGGAGACTTTCGATGCCATCAGAAATCGGTCCAGTCACGGTCCCGGCGTTGAGACCGCGAGCGCGGAAGTCCTCGGGTTGCGTCCGATTGTCTTGAACGCGTGGGCGGCAAGCGACCTCGGCGCAAAACGTGGAGATGTATTAACGCTTGAGTATTATGTCTGGGAAGACGCGGGTCAGCTCAGGAATGAAAGCGCACGGTTCGTGCTCGACGCGATTGTGCCGGTCGCTGATGAAGCCGCCGATCGCGATCTGGTGCCGGACTATCCCGGCCTCACTGAGACAGAGAGCATTGCGGATTGGGACCCGCCTTTCCCTGTCGACCTCAAACGGGTGCGTCCCAAAGACGAGGAGTACTGGCACCGGTATCGAACAACCCCGAAAGCCTTCATCGAGCTGGAGACCGGCACCAAGCTCTGGCAATCACGCCACGGCAAGTTCACGTCGCTTCGATTGCGATCGTCAAGCGGCGGGGATTCGGAAACGCATTTAGAGTCCTTCAAGCAGAATCTGCGCGCCGTCCTGAATCCGGCTGAGATGGGTATTTCAATTGAGCAGTTGAGGACCGAAGGCCTCGAAGCGTCGCGAGGCGCCACAGACTTCGGAGAGTACTTCGTCTACTTCAGCTTCTTCCTGGTAGCCGGCGCGCTGCTGCTCGCAAGTTTGTTCTTCAAGTTGGGAATCGAGCAGCGGCTGCGCGAGATCGGGACGCTTCGAGCCGTCGGCTTCTCGGCCGCGGATGTGCGTTCCCTTTTCTTGCGAGAAGGCGTGGTCCTCGCAACCGCCGGGAGCCTTCTCGGCGTGATCGGCGCGGTTGCTTACGGCGAGTTGATGATGTACGGGTTGCGCACCTGGTGGGTGGATGCCGTCGGCACTGCGATGCTCACCCTGCATGTTTCTTTTCTGTCGCTTGCAATCGGTGGGGTGGGCGGAATCGCGGTAGCGCTAGTGTGTATCGTCTGGACGCTGAGAGGGCTTGCCCTCGCGTCCCCGCGAAGCCTGCTAAGCGGCAACCTGGATGCAGCGCGAATCGAATCTCCGCGTCGTGTATCCGCATCGCCGCTACTTCTCGGTGTCATCTTCGCCGTAGTCGGATTCCTGCTGTTGATTGGCGCGGCGCTGAGCTGGATCGGAAAGACCGCCGGATTCTTCGGCGCGGGAACGATACTGCTAACGGCATTGTTGTTCTTCGAGTACGGCTGGCTCAGGCGCAACGCCAGAAACGCAATCAAAGGCAGAGGCTGGTGGCCGGTTTCCAGACTCGGTTTCAGGAATGCCGCGTACCGTCCGGGTCGAAGTATTCTATGTATCTCGCTTATCGCGGCGGCGGCGTTCATCATCGTTGCGGTGGATGCCTTCAAGCGCGGCACAAGCGATGCGACCCTCGATAAGAAATCGGGCACCGGAGGGTTTCCACTTATAGCCGAGTCGCTGCTGCCGCTTTATCACGACCCAAACACAATTGAAGGCAGAGAAGCGTTGAACATGACAGCTCAAAAAGGACTCGACCCCGGCGGCGTGAGCTTCACTCGATTCAGAGTCCGGCCCGGCGATGATGCGAGCTGTCTGAACCTTTATGAGCCGCGCGACCCGCGAATAATCGGAGCTGATGAGGCCTTCATTCAAGACGGCCGCTTCTCGTTTCAAGACTCGATGGCGCAGATAAGCGAGGAGAAGGAGAACCCGTGGGTGCTGCTGAATCGCCAGTTGCCGGACGGTGCGATCCCGGTCATCGCCGATGCCAATTCCATGACCTACGTTCTTCATCGAAAGCTCGGGGACGAAATCCTGGTGAGTCAGACAAACGGCGATCCGGTGCGCCTGCGATTTGTTGGCGCCTTGGCCGACAGCATCTTCCAGAGTGAGTTGGTGATCTCGGAAGCGAACTTCTTGCGGCTGTTCCCCGACCAAAGCGGGTATAGCTTGTTTTTGCTGGATGTGGCTCCGGAGGCCTCATCCCTTGTCGCTGGTGTGTTGGAAGAACAATTATCGGACTTCGGCTTCGACGTCGTTTCGACGGCAGACCGATTGGCAAGTTTTCATAGGGTTGAAAACACTTACCTCTCGACGTTTCAAACGCTGGGGGGGCTCGGGCTTGTGCTGGGGACGTTCGGGCTGGCTACGGTGTTGCTGAGAAACGTGCTGGAGCGAAGACGAGAGTTGGCGCTGCTGAAGGCGATCGGCTACAACTCGGAGCACGTCGCTCTGATGGTCCTAACGGAAAACGCGTTTCTTGTCTGCTGCGGTCTGGTGACAGGAGCGCTCACAGCGCTGGTCGCGATAGGCCCGGCGTTCTTTTCAAGAGGCGGTCACTTTCCTGCGTTTTCGTTGGGAATGCTTGTGATCGTGTTGGTGACGGGACTGGTGGCTTCGGTCGCCGCGACCGTAGCGGCACTGCGCACGCCATTGCTTCCGTCACTGCGCTCGGAGTAGGTCTTCGCCATTCGGAGTTTTGCGACCGAACTCCGTCAGGAGTTTAATGTTTAGAGTGGCACGACGAACGACGCCGCGAACTCCATCAGGAGTTCAATGTTTATTAGGTTGGGGCTTAGTATGACAAACACCATTTTCTGGAAGATCGCGTTGCGCTTCTGCGTCACAGTCGGGCTCGCAAGTCAGGTTTGTTTTGGTCAGGACTGGCCTCAGTGGCGCGGACCTAATCGCGACGGCAAAGCAACCTCCTTCAATCCACCGAAGGTGTGGCCCGACAAGCTCAAGATAATATGGAAGGTGCCGGTTGGTATCGGCTACTCATCTCCAGTCGTAGTTGGCCGCAGAGTCTACCTTCACTCGCGACAAGATGAGAACGAGGTCGCTTCCTGTTTTGATCTCGAAAGCGCAAGGGTCAGTTCTTCTGTCTTGATGCTCGCGATGGCCAGGCTCTCTGGACTACAAATGGCAGGGAGGGCGACAACGCCGCGATCGTAGCAGCAGGACTGGCCTTGTTTCTACTGACCGATGGAGCAGAGCTGATCATCGCTCGCAGTGATCCGAAGCAGTTTGAGATCTTGAAAAAGTACTCGGTCGCGGCCAGCCCAACGTGGACGCATCCGGTGCTTCTCGGAAAACGATTCCTGATAAAGGATGCCTCCAACCTCGCGTTGTTGAGCATTGAGTAAGGTGAGGGTTTACCCTGGACTTTGCGGGTGCTTGCGTGGAAGGAGCAGCGCTAAAAGAAACAGAGTCTCAACCACGCCAAGAGTCACAAGCGGAGGCGGAATGCGATACATCGCATAAAGAACAACCAGGGCTCCGACGAAGATAGCATTTACAAGACAAAGGCAACGGACCAGCTTCGCCGAATCGCCCGCGACGCGAAGAGTCATAAGGTTCTGAACTCCAAGACCCAACAACAGTATGCTCATCGTCAGGCTAAGACTCTTGTGGATGTCCAGAAAACTCGGTCGCATCCCAAGCCCCAGATCGATTTGATATCCGCGAATCGCCGCGACCACTGCATCGAGCGCCGCGTCCGCCGGCGGAGGGGCAAGGTTCCCGATCCCGTGCAGCAGTGCGACGATAGTCAGCCCGATCGAGCCGGCGGCGAACAGCCGGTTACCGCGCTTGAAGATCTGCGAAGCCATTCACAACTCCGTCTGGTTGCCCTGTGGTAACCCAATCCCCGACACCCTGACCGTACTACAAACAACACTAAAAAAAACACCGCGCGCGTTGCAAGGCCGGTGTGTCGCATCCTACACGATTAATCTGCGGCCTTGAAAGCAATTCAGGTTGGTGTCGGCATCGGGTAGTGGTGCAATTGCATATTGAGAAGAGCTTCGCCACGAAGCCACCAAGGACACCGAGGTCCACAAAGCTTTTTCTTTGTGCGGCTTTGTGTCTTAGAGTCTTCGTGGCAGGAGAGGCGTCACCAGGCGGGTCCGCTTCATCTTTCGTCCGGAATGGTCTACCATAAGGCATTCTAAAACGGAGGTAGACACGTGCGCGGAAAGCTCCTCTTCGCTTTAGCATTAGCCTCTCTTTCGGTTACAACGACGCTCGCTGAGAACTGGCCGCAATGGCGCGGGCCGCTTCTGAACGGGATAAGCAGCGAAACGAACCTCCCCACTCGCTGGAGCGCGGAAGAGAACGTGACCTGGAAGCTCGCCATGCCGAGTTGGACCGGCGCGACCCCGGTCGTCTGGGGCGAACGTATCTTCTTAAACGTCGCCCAGGAGAATGATCTCTACTTGTGGTGCGTCGATCGGACGAAGGGCGAAACGATTTGGAAGAAGCTTCTTGGAAGTGGCAATACCAAGATGCGAAAACAGAACATGTCGTCGCCTTCGCCGGTCACCGACGGCAAGAGCGTTTGGGTGATGACCGGGACCGGCGTGCTCAAAGCGTTCGACTTCAACGGCAACGAGCAATGGGCTCGCGATGTTCAGAAGGACTATGGACGCTTCGGTTTGAACTGGGGCTACGCGTCTTCGCCGCTGCTCTTTGAAGACGCGCTGTTTGTTCAGGTTCTGCACGGAATGAAAACCGACGAGCCGTCGTACGTGATGCGCATCGACAAGAAAACCGGCAAGACCGTGTGGAAAGTCGAGCGCCCAACGGCCGCGATCACCGAATCACCTGACTCGTACACGACGCCTGCGCTGCTGCGGTATGGCAACGCGATAGAAATAGTGATAACCGGTGGCGACTGCGTGACGGGTTACGACCCGGGAACTGGCAAGGAGTTGTGGCGCGCTAACGGCCTGAATCCGGAGAATCATCCCTTTTATCGAATAGTCGCTTCACCAGTTGTGTTCGAAGGTGTAGTCTATGCGCCGACCCGGGTGAAGCCCTTGCTGGCCATTAAATCGGGCGGGCGGGGCGACGTGACAAAATCGCACAAACTGTGGGAGTTCGCCAACGGTCCCGACGTGCCGACGCCGGTCACCGACGGCAAGTACTTCTACGTTGCAGATGACCGCGGTGTGATGTTTTGCCTGGACGCGAAGACCGGACAAGCCATCTGGGGTCCGCAACGAATTAAGCCCGGCACGTACACCTCGTCCCCCGTTTTAGCCGACGGCAAGATCTACGTCACAAACGAGGACGGTCTTACGACCGTGCTGAAGGCGGGCCCGAAGTTCGAGGTTGTGGCGGAGAACAATCTGAACGACTACACTCTCAGCTCACCGGCCATCTCCGACGGCCAAATCTTTATGCGCACGGCTCAGTATCTTTTCTGCATCGGCAAGCGCGCTTCGCGTTAAGACTATAAAGTCGCTTGGAGGAGAATCTCATGCTCAAGAAATCGATCGCAGCAACCATTCTGGTGGGGTTGCTCGTTTCGGCTGTTGCTGCCCAGAACAACAACTGGCCGCAATTTAGAGGGCCCGGCTCACTCGGCGTCGCCGAAGATACCAGCCTGCCCGACACCTGGAGCACTACCGAGAATGTGGCGTGGAAAACAGACATTCCCGGCATGGGCTGGAGTTCGCCCGCGGTTTGGGGCAACAACATTTTTCTGACCTCTGTGGTTAGCTCGGTTGAAGGCGAGAAACCGAAGAAGGGTCTCTACTTCGGCGGCGAACGGAAACCGGCGACCGATATTCACAGGTGGATGGTCTACTGCGTCGACTTCAGGACCGGAAAGATTCGCTGGGAACAGGAAGTAAAGAAAGGGCCGCCCGACAACCCTCGTCACTTGAAGAACAGCTATGCTTCCGAGACTCCAGTTACAGACGGCGAGCGTGTCTATGCGTACTTCGGAAACCTTGGTCTGTTTTGTTTTGATATGAACGGCAAGTTGCTGTGGTCGAAGAAGTGGGGGCCGTTCGCGACCCGTTACGGCTGGGGCACAGCCGCATCGCCGGTGTTGTACAAGGACAAGGTCTACATCGTGAACGACAACGACACCGAGTCGTTCATGGTCGCATTGAACAAGAAGACCGGCGAACAGGTATGGCGAGTGGAACGAGAGCAGGGCACGAACTGGGCCACTCCTTACATCTGGGAGACCGGGGCGAGGACCGAGATCATCACGCCCGGAACAAAGAAGGTCAGGTCTTACGATTTGAACGGCAAGCCGCTGTGGGAGTTTAGCGGGATGTCTTCGATTGCGATCCCGACTCCGTTCTCGCGGCATGGCTTGGTCTACATCACGTCCGGCTACGTCGGCGATCAACATCGGCCGGTCTATGCAATCAAGCCCGGCGCATCGGGCGACATCTCGCTAAAGCCCGGAGAGCAGAGCAACAGCTTTATCGCGTGGTACCAGCCGCAAGCTGGTCCGTACAACGTATCGCCGATTGTTTACGGCGACTACTACTACACGCTCTACGACCGCGGGTTTTTCACCTGTCACGATGCGAAGACAGGCAGCGAGGTGTACCCCAAGGTGCGGCTGGATCCCGGAGTGAACGCATTCACGTCCTCGCCCTGGGCATACAACGGCAAGATATTTTGCCTGAGTGAAGACGGCGACACGTTTGTGGTTCAAGCGGGCAAAGAGTACAAGTTGCTGGGGAAGAACTCGCTGGAGGAGATGTGCATGGCTACGCCGGCCATAGTGCGAGGGAGCTTGATAATACGCACGGCTTCGAAGCTCTATCGGATCACGAAAGGCGGGTCGGCGAAAGCCTAGCAATGGTAAGACGACAACGCAGTAGCATGCTCGTGGTTGGGAAGGGCGGCTTGCCCCCGCCGTTCCTGTTAGACATTGTCACTCGAGCGGGGGCAAGCCACCCTTCCCGATCACGAGCATGCCAAGCCGCCGGTTGGTCCGCGGTAACCTCTGTGCCGCAACCACAGATTTGGAGCATGCCATATGTGGAGTTATAGCTGGGAGACACTCATGAAGAACCTTGGCGTCATTCTGATAGCCGCATTCAGCGCGCTTGCCGGGTATGCGCAGATTCAGCGCGAGCAGCCCGCCGTCTTCAACTTCACCCTCGTAAGCGATCAGTTTTGCACCGGTGGTCAGCCGAAACTCGAGGCTCTGGAAAAGCTGAAGTCGGAGGGTGTGAAGTCAATCATCAACCTCAGGCAGCCAACCGAGCACCGCGCCGCCGATGAAGAGGCGAAGGCAAAGGAACTCGGTCTCAAGTATTACAACATTCCGGTGGTGTACAGGGATCCGAAGGACGAGCAGGCTACGGAATTCCTTAAGATAACCGACGATCCCAAGAACCGCCCGGTCTTCATCCACTGCACGGCGGCGATTCGAGTCGGCGCGTTCTGGATGATCCGTCGAGTGTTGCGCGATGGCTGGACCGTCGAAGCAGCAGAAGAAGAAGCCAAAAAGATTGGTCTTCGCGAAGCGCCCCACCTTGTCGATTTCGCGCGAGCGTATATCGAAAAGCATCGGAAAAAGTGACGGGCTGGCACCTCGTTCTCTTCTCAAGGAAGCATTAAGTGGGACTGTGTTGGATCGAGATTAAAGGTGTGAATGGCAGCCGACTGCTTTCGCAACAGATTCTCAATGGCGCTCACCGGGCAGTTCCCAACACGGAGCCAAATGAACTTCGGCGGATGACCTCGCAGCAGACTCCGCGCCTGAAAGTCCGAGTCTTTTGAGACGATCGTAAATCCGTTGGCTTTGGCGTATTCCCAGATCTGCGTGTCTGTCGCGTCGCGCATCCCGAGGTCCCTGATGTGCGCACTGTCGGGATAGAGGTCCGCAAACAAACGCGGCAGTTGCGGCGAAAGGTTCTGGTCGAATAAGAGCTTCATGCTGGAAGGGTCGCCAGCCTTCGCTCTCTATCCGCTGCAAAAGCAAGACAGGCGCGAATGTCGTCGGGAGTCAGGTCAGGAAACTCAGCGACAATCTCCTCAGTTGACATCCCGCCTGCAAGGTATTCCAACACGTCCGTAACCGTCATCCGAGTGCCGCGAATGCATGGTTTGCCACTTCGCTTGTCGGGGTCGATCGTGATGATCGTTGAGTAGTCCATAGTGTAAAGAATCATATCACACCATCTCCAACCAGAGTCGGTTGATTCATCTCTCAACGTGCTCGCCGACAGATGTGCAGCCATCCCAAAAGTAATGTTGGAATTGACGGAGGATGCAAATATCCTCAATGCTGCCATCGATTGGTATAACCACGGGAGATCGGCACGGAATATCTCTACCGCGTTCCTCTGCTACTATATTGTCCTTGAAACCATAGCGATTGCCATAAAAGATGGGGGCGCAGACTTTGGCCTGGGTTATCACCGCGAAAGCAAGACAGTAGAAAAACAGATGAAACATAAATGCATAGAGGAAAAATACAAGGCGATATATCCGACGGATCCAATCAGATTTGTGGAGGAAGCATATTTTGATTGTGTAAAAGGCATCAAGCGAAAAACACAAAGCGTCGTAGAGCTTGTCTTCGGCCCGGAACATGAATATGTGAAGAGGCTCTTTAAGAAGGCGGACGACGGTTATTCACTCAGCGATATACGAGGACAACTAGCACATGGAAGAGTAAACCGCGGAGGTTCGGACCACGAAAGGCTTGTTAGGACTCGTCTAGGTGAGATGGCTGCCATTTCAAAGCAGTTCCTTACGCGCATTATTTTTCTTCTCAAACCGACTGATAAGCTACCATCGTGGTCACAGCGCCACTCATTGCCGCAGTCGTTTGCGGATCCTCGCGCCACCTTGGTCACGACGCACGACAGCTTATTCCCAACTAAAGATTGGAGGATTCGGGCCGAGTGGTGCGACTAGGATCATCGGATTCGACCCCTGGTCGCACCTCCAGCTATTTACCCCCGAGCGACGGAGAGATCTTGGTGTGATACTATCACACGGCAGGATGCCTGATAGCCGCAATCAACGGCTGATCATCACGCACGCGGTGCTGACCGGACTGACCCCGCTCATTCCTATCCCGATTCTCGACGACCTGGTCAAGAGCTACTTTCAGCGCCGGCTTGTCAGACAACTCGCCGACGCTTATCGACGTCCGCTCGGTGAACAAGATGTTCGCGCCCTGGCCGATGACCCTAACCGCGGATGTCTCAGCGGCTGTCTTGGCGGAGCCTTCCTGCTTCCTTTGAAGCTGATCTTCCGCAAGCTGTTCTTCTTTCTCGAATGGAAACGCGCAGCGGATACCGTGAGCCGCACTTATCATCAGGGGTATCTGCTGGAATGCGCGCTCGAACAGAGCTGGTTTCCGCATCACAGCAACGCAGTTGATGTTCGCGCGGCGATAAACGCTGTCTTGCACGAGGTAGGCACGGGACCAGTTGAGCGAGCCGTGAGAATGACGTTCAGTCAATCTAAGAGTGCGCTCAAGTCCGCGGCGAGCCTGCTCAGACGAAGCTTACAAAGCATCTCCGGCAAGCCCGATGAGGCGCGAGTCGCTCAGGCGGCCGAAGCTGTTGAGTCCGAAGAGGAACGCGAGATTGACGGTGTGATCACTCGGTTGCAGAAATCGATTCAGAGCATTCCCGAAGACTACTTCGACAACCTGCGCACGCGATTGGCCGAGCGCCTTCGCATTTCTTGAAGTGGATGCGCTGCGCAACACGGCGCGCAGGTAAACGTTCTAATTCATTTCTTGGCGAACACGACCTTTTTCGGCCTGGGGTTGGATTCCTGGATCTCCTTTAAGAACGATGCCAAAGAGTCTGCTGATAAAGCTGCGATGGAATCTTTTTCAATGAAGAAATCCGTCCTGGCGTATAGATTCGACAATATCCACCAACGGGTTGTTTTACGAGGCTCAGTCGGCTTGGCCTGTTCAAGAAAGAGAATTCGGTGCTCCCCTTTCTGATATGCTGGACCGACCCAGGCCGTCTCCCAGAAGCTGAATTTCTTCCCGGCGGTGAGAGGACCCTTCAAGACTTTTAGAACTTTTGCGTCTGCCATCATCGGTCCGTCCGAAGGCGTGGCAGTATAGTCGGTCGATAGAATCTCAACCGCCACCACGGCCTCAGCCGCGGTTATCAAGCCGGTAAACCCCGAGCCGGGTTGTTCCTGGGTGACGGCGCTTGTGCGCGAACCCAATACGAGAAACGCAACCAGTATGAGCGCGCCGCTGGAAGAGTGTCTTATCATGTCCGCTCTAAGTTAACGTGTTCAAGCTAGAATCGTCTTGTGGCGACCGTGGAAGCGATTGATCCCGGACGACGCAGCACACGAATCCTTTAGTTCGTTCGCAAGGCAGCCATCTTTCATCAGCGAACTTTCGCAGAAATAGCCGCAAGCTGGACTGAGTCGCACGCCAGGCGTTAGTCGCCCTGCAAAACTTCCGGTTGCCTGAATCGGATCTGCGACGCCGCCGAGATTGGCTGTCGTCCTTTCGAACGGGATTGTCTTATCTCTGATTGTCCCGAAGGTAAATATCAGCCGGCGCCTCTATGCTTTTTACCATCGTCGGATTCTGCTCTTTGCCATTAGTATCCCGCCGCACCGCTTCCGGCACTCTTTCCTTTAGCTGAGTGTATAAGTCTTCTACTGAGATAGCCCGCTTCTGCCTGAGAATCTGAAGCAAGAAATACGTGAAATATCCATGCTGAATTGCCTTATCTTCGGCAAATTCATAAGACTGCTCGTCTTGGCGGCTCGCCGCAATGATAACGCGCCCTACTCCTTGAGGCTTTCGCGTTTCGTTGGGGGCGGTTGGCTTAATCTTTACTTCTGAACGATCCTTACGCAGGTCTTTTTCCATTGATCCCATCTGAAGACCCGAGGATTTAATTATCAGCGCTCGACTGCTGATCCAGCCAGAAGGTAAGTCCTTGAACGTTCCGCCGCTGTAGCAGGTGTCCAGAAACGCGACAACACGCTCGGCCGGAATTCTCTTCTTAACATCGTTGAGCAGGTCGTCCATCTCGAAAGCTGTAGCGTACAGCTTGTCGAGATTCGTATTGTAGGTAACTACATAATTGATGCCAGCTTTGTCGTTTTCTTTAGGTGAGCCATGACTGGCGAAGTAAACAACCGCTAAATCCTCGGGGGTCGCTTTTTTGGCCAGATTGTCTATTTCGTTCCTTATGTTAATCGTGGTCGCGTTATTATCAATCAATGTTTTCACATCGTCGAACCCGCAGTCCCTCTCTAACATCTCTGCAAAAACACGCGCATCGTTAGCAGCAAAGCGGAGGCGACTAATCCTGGAATCCTCAAAAGCGCCAATCCCGACAACAAGGGCCAGCTTTCTACGAATATAAGGAGAGATTTCTACTTCTTTCTTAGCGGGTACAGCGTCCACGCCCCTTAACATGTCGATCGTGTTCTGCACATCTCGCGCCAGGTCGCTGCCAAGTGGGGAACGCGGCTTCGCTGCTCGCATCAGATTCTGAGGGTCTTCGATTCCTGTCTTTCGCAGTATGGCAGCCAATGCGATTCGCAACACGTTAGCCTTGTAAAACAGTGTGTCGGCACTCACCAGCTTGACGACCAGCTCGTAGGCGCGATCGAAATCTTTCGCCTGTGCGAGTTCCAACGCCTGCTGGTAGCTAGCCAGGGTTTGAGGGCCGGAAGTGTGCGCAGGCTCAGCCACCTGCCACAAGAGCGCCATGAGTATCAGAAATGTCGCAACCCTCATAAGCATCACTCAGCTTGATCCTATTGCTTTCATCGCGGTCGCTGAGGCGCCTTCCTGGGTGGCTTCGTTGTGGGGACCGAGGTTGTCGAGTTGATCATCACTTTTATTATGCGCTCGCTCACGCCCGCACTCGATAGCCGCACTATACCATCAGCGGTCGTGTCAAACTGCTTTACCCGCGCCCTTCGGATCTCGTCGATAACGAATTCTTCAGACATCATTGCCTTGACCAGCTTTATGACATCCTGATTTGTCATACCGCCGGCTGTTGGTGGTGGCGGCTCCGGAGGTTGGTCTGCTCCCCGCGGTTGCGCCCCGGTCCCAACCTTTGCCTCGGCCAGCCTGGGGAACCGCTCCTTGATCGTTTCAAAGTACTGTTTGCCTCTCAGCATTCTGGTCTGAGCATTCACGAATTCCTTTTCCCGTGGATCAAACTGCTGGGCTTTGCGAATGTAGCTGTCGGACAGATCGAAATACTGAGCGGCGCGGTCGTAATCGTTCCACATTGTTTCATAGGCCAGCGCTTCATAGGCTATGCTCAGGTTGTAATGTCTATCAGCCTCGAAACTGCTTTTCCCTCCCTTGCCTGGCGCTTTCTCAGCCAGCGAGGAAATGCTGTCGATGTATTGAGCCCATTGACCGCCCTGAGCCAGGCGCGAGTAGCGTCCGAGGTCGTCTTTGTCCATAAGCCGGACTTTGTGTTTCTCCTCGGTGTCACTCAGTCTGGTCAGGATGGATCTTACTACCTGGCTCATCAGGGTGTGTTCGACCTCAGACCTGCTGGGGGCGCCGACCCCATTCTGAAATTCTTCCTTGTACCGCACCGCGACATTATCGGCGAAGTAGGTGTGATTGCCCGCCACTCGCACGACTTTGTAGGATACCTCAAACAGATAAGTGATAATCTTGAACTTGCCCTTTTCCTTAACATATAGCGTCTTTTTCGTTTCGGTCTTCTCTTCATAGTCGCAGCGGGTAATTGAACATTCTACCTGGACTTGTGGAGCAGTCTGTACCTCACGCAGTCTCGGATTGGCCCCGATTACCCCATTTGAAACAACCTTCTTAAGCTGCTCAGCCACTTGAGGTGCACAAGCGGCGGTCGGCACGGCCGTAACGGAGATGGTTTGATTGGCCAGGTGGACATCCGCCGGTCGCTTACGTTTGATCTCAGCGTGCTCCCTGCCAATCAGCGGAATCTGTGCGGTTGCGACGAATGCAGATACCAGGAAACCTGCGATTAGAGAAACGGCGCTTGATGCCCTGATATGCGTAACGATCATTGCCCTTGTCCTCCCAATCGGAGCTAGCGGCGCCGGAATGATAGCCGCAGTGCAATCACAAGACAAGCACAATGCGCTTGCCAAACATCACGCCCGTGCTCTTAGAAGGCGGCTCATGGCACTAACGACGCGGGGACTATTTCACTACCGACGCCGGCATCATTTCAATGCTCAACGCGAACATTCGTTCCCGAGGGCTTCGAAAGTCTGGAACTTGATCTCGGACGATTTGAGGTAGCGCTGAAATGGAGTCATCTAACGCTCTAGGCAAATCCGGGACCTGTCTTAGCAAGCTTAACCAGACTGGCTCGCGCTTCTTCAGAAGTGTGTACAGACGAGTCAAAGTCGATTCTCAACTTCCGCTTGTCAGCTAACATATCGAATCCTTCGCTATCGATGCCGGTCATTGTTACCTGATCGACTTCGACTCCTCCTAATACTTTGCAGTAATGGAACAGAGCTTTCTGGTGATCTCGATTCATATGCTCAACCATCCCACGCTCGGTTTCACGAAAGGGATTGGTGACGAGCATCGAGTCCGGCTCGATCCAGAATATCCGGCCAAACCCAGCGATGAACCGCGCTTTGCGCGCACGAATACGATAGAACGCGAAATCATGCGTCTCGAAGTATGATTCCGCTGAAGGGAAATAGCGCAAATAGCGATGCCGGATCTTTGTCTCGGATGGATCGATGGACTCAGCGTCTCCTATCCATGTCAGCCGGCTGCTGGCCTGTGGATCTTCGGCCTGCGGATCAAACACAGTCAGAGACACCTTGTTGTTCTGTTTGATATTGCGAGTGTGCTGAGCTATCTCACTGATTAGAATTGCTGGCTGGCCGTCATAGTCGAGGGCATAAGGGGCTATCGAGCCAAACGGGTATCCTTCGACGTCGGCAGAGTGTGTCGACAGCACTCCGAAACTCTGGTGGTTCAGCAGCCGCCTTGCGGTAATTTCCTGTTCCGACATGCTTTCTATTCTACGTGGGTGCTGGTATCTTGCACAGCAATGTTGGCATAGGTGCGAACGCCGATGGGATTCTGCTCCGCCTTGAGTGAAGATTGGATAGGTCAGCGAGTTCATCTGTCCAGCCTACAAATAGGAGATTGCTGATGCATCTGACGCAGCCTCGTGTTCCGCCTCTTCCGCAGTCCGAGTGGGACGGTGAAACCGTGGAGCTTTTAGAAAGTCTCCGTCGAGATGGGCACGTCTACAACATTTTCACGACCCTCGCGCGGCATCCGCAGCTTTTGAAACGATGGCTGGTATTTGCGGGCCACGTGTTATCCAAATCAACGCTGCCCGCGCGCGATCGAGAGATCGCCATCCTGCGTATGGGCTGGCTAAGCCGGGCAGAATACGAATGGGGCCATCACGTCGCAATCGGAAAACAAGCGGGTCTTAGCGACGACGACATAAAGCGAATAGCAAAAGGGCGGGACGCGGCGGGTCTCGACCCCTTTGAAGCGACGCTGCTTCGCGCCGTTGACGAGTTGCACTCGAACTCCTTTGTCAGTGATTCGACCTGGAAAGCGCTCGCCGAGCGGTACAACACTCAACAGCTTCTGGATCTCCTCTTCGCTGCCGGCCAGTACAAGCTGGTGTCGATGGTGCTGAACTCCCTGGGAGTTCAATTGGAAGAAGGCTTTGCGGGGTTTTCAAATGAGACTCAAGGATAAAGTAGCGATCGTAGTCGGAGCCGGCCAAACGCCGGGAGACACGATCGGTAACGGCCGCGCGACCGCGATACTCTTCGCGCGAGAAGGCGCGCGCGTCGTTCTGGTCGATCACAACTACGAATCGGCCGTTGAGACCAAAGCCTTGATCGAAACGGAAGGCGGAACCTGTTTCCCGTTCAAAGCAGACGTCACTCGCCAGGAGGATTGCGACGGCTTTGTTCGAGCTGCCATGGAAGCTTACGGGAAGATCGATGTGTTGCATAACAACGTCGGCATCGGCGGCGGCGACGACGAAATCCTGAGCCTCACTGAACTTGCCTGGGACAGAATCATGAGCGTTAACCTGAAGGGCATGTTCTTGTCCTGTAGAAGCGTGCTGCGGAGGATGAGAGAGCAGCGCAGCGGCTCGATCATCAACATCTCTTCGATTGCGGCGGTTTGCTCGACGAATATAGTCGCCTACAAGACCTCGAAGGCGGGAGTGAACGCGCTGACTCATCAGATCGCGCTGGAGAATTCAAAATACAACATTCGCGCGAACGCGATAATGCCGGGTCTGATGAACACACCGATGGCTATCGAGGGGATTTCAAAGTCGCGCGGAGTTCGGAAAGAGGAATTGATCCGTCAGCGGGACGCGCGTGTTCCGCTTGGCGGGAAAATGGGAACTGCCTGGGACGTCGCTCACGCCGCGCTTTTTCTCGCTTCGGACGAAGCAAAGTTCATCACCGGGGTAGTGCTTCCGGTCGACGGCGGCCAAAGCGCGCGGATTGGGTAGCAATTAGTTGAATTTTTGGTCAGTCTTCTGACAACCATTGCACTCGAAACGGCGGGAGGAAGTAGTATGACAAAGTGGCTGCTGATGGCGCTCCTGTCTGTCGTACTCGTTGCGGCTGGCAAGCCAACACAGGATGACGTGTCGGCGGAGCTGAAGAAACTGAGTGGCACCTGGCGGCTTGTCGAGGAGATCGATGACGGCAAACAGATGCCCTCGGAAGAAGCGAAGAAGAACAGGCTCACCTTCGACGTCGCGGGGAGGTGGAAGGTGGAGGTCGACGACAAGGTCGTCGGTGAAGGAACGGCTACGATCGACCCCACCAGCCAGCCCAAGACTATTGACTACACCTTCACGCAAGGCGAAGGCGCCGGCACCAGGTTTGTCGCCATCTACGAGCTTAATGGCGACTCATTCAGGCACTGCGGGGTCTTAAAAGGCACGCGGCCCTCGGAGTTTACATCGAAGGCGGGCTCGGGACAGATTCTGACAACATTCCGTCGCGAGAAGAGAGATTGAGCTCGTCAAAAGGCCGCCAGGAAGAGCATTCAAACGGATTGAAGACTTCGCCTTCCCCCAACCCGTCGATTCGAAGAGTCGCCATCGCCAGCTTTATTGGCACGACTATCGAGTGGTATGACTTCTTTCTATACGGAACTGCCAGCGCGCTGATTTTCGGGCGGCTCTTCTTTCCAAACTACGACCCGTTGACTGGCACGCTCGCTGCGTTTGGCACGTATGCTGTCGGATTCGCAGCGCGTCCTATCGGCGGAATCGTCTGCGGGCACTTCGGCGACAAGATCGGACGCAAGTCCATGCTGATCCTCACGTTGCTTATCATGGGGATCGCTACGTTCCTGATCGGTTGTCTTCCAACATATAACCAGATCGGAATCTGGGCGCCGATTCTGCTGGTTGTGCTCAGACTCGCGCAAGGATTCGGAGTCGGCGGCGAGTGGGGCGGCGCGGTGTTGATGGCAGTCGAGCATTCTCCCAGGGGGCGCCGCGGATTCTATGGGAGCTGGCCTCAAATCGGAGTGCCCGCCGGGTTGTTGTTATCAACCGTCATCTTTGGAGCGATCTCCAAGCTGCCCGAGCACGCGCTGTTAAGCTGGGGTTGGCGCGTTGCGTTTCTTCTGAGCTTTGTCCTTGTTGGCGTGGGAATGTTTATAAGACTCGCCCTGGTCGAGCCTCCGGCGTTCGCGGAGATCAAACGATCCGGCGGCGCATCGAGAATGCCGATACTCGATGCAATACGCGAACATCCGAAGAGCGTGTTGCTGGCGATGGGTGCTCGGCTTGCCGAAAACGGATCGTTCTATCTGTACACCGTATTCGTGTTGACCTACGCGACGCTGCCGCGATTTGGCTTCTCGCGGTCGTGGGTCCTGGCGGCCATCTCGCTCGCCGCGACCATCCAGTTCTTGGCGATGCCGTTTTTTGGCGCGTTGTCGGACCGATTAGGGCGAAGGCCCGTTTATCTGTTTGGTGCAATCTTCACGGGGCTGTTCGCCTTCCCGTTCTTCTGGCTGATTGAAACGAAGAGCACCGTTCTGATGGTGCTGGCGATCGTGCTTGCGCTGGTGCTCCACGCGGCGATGTATGGGCCGCAGGCGAGCTTCTTCTCCGAGCTATTCGGCACGCGGGTCAGGTACAGCGGCGCGTCCCTGGGTTATCAACTGGCGTCTGTGATTGCGGGAGGCCTTTCGCCGCTGATCGCCACGGGACTACTTAAGAGGTACGACGCTTCGTGGCCGATCGCGTTGTATGTTGTGGGGCTGGCGACGGTGACCACGGTCTCGGTGTATTTGGCTGCCGAGACGGCTCACGCGGAGATGCGGGGTGAGTCGGGGGATGATTAGGTTGCGCTATCGCCTGACATTCAACTCGGTGTTATGCTGGTTCCTCAGTAATCGAAGAGTTTCAGAAGTCCCACCAGCAGCCTGCCATGAGAGAGAATTTAGCTCGCGGCTCGTTGCCCTCAAAAGTACGATGGCTGTCGCGATTGTGAGACGGCTTTGACGTTGAAGCGCTTACAGCCGAGTTCCAAGCAGAAGTCTAAGACCCTAGCGGACGGCGGTGCGCTGTGATTGAAAGGATGACTAATGGAGAAATGGCTTGGGAAGTACTCAAACTTTTTCTACGCGTTGATGCGAATCGTCGCGGGCTTGTTGTTTGCGTGTCACGGGGCGCAGAAGCTCTTTGGTGTACTCGGAGGGCAAAAGCAAGAGGCCCCGTTGATGATTGCGGCCGGTGTCATTGAGTTCGGCGGGGGGATACTGATAGCAATGGGGCTTTTCACAGGTTTCGCGGCGTTCATCTGTAGCGGCGAAATGGCCGTAGCCTACTTCAAACAGCACGCGCTTGGAGGTAGCTTCTGGCCCATTGAGAATCGCGGGGAGTTGGCGGTTCTGTATTGCTTTGTGTTCTTGTACATCGCCTCGCGAGGCTCGGGGATCTTGAGCATCGATGCTTTGATAGCGAAATCAAAACGACGCTGAGGAGGCAAAGAGCGAAGCGCAAAGGGCGAGGGATCCTTTGTTTTTTTGGCCGTCGCCCTTTTGCTAGTTCAGCCTCTCCCTCTGCAACACTCGGACTTCCCTGCGCCAGTCTTCGTTGAGTCCGACTCGATAGACCGGCACGCGCTCATGAATCGAGCCGGCGATCAGCTTGGTCGTTTCGTGAAAGCGAAACAGCGGCGCGACCAGATACAACAGCGGGGGCGCGTCGATCAAGCTCAGGCCTTCGAAGTAACCGCGCCGGTGAAAATCGCCTCGGGTGCGATGCCACTCGACTCGCAGCCAGTAGTCCAGCCCTTGGAATGGAAACTCGATCTCTTCGCTAACCTTCAACTCCATCACCACCAGGCGACCTTCGCGCGTCACGGCGAGCAGGTCTATGAAAGTGCGCTGCTCACCGCGATATGTCGGAACCTGCGAGTAGACAAAGCGCGGATCCAGCGTGGCGTCCAGCGCCGTCACGTCGCCCCGGATAATCGACTCGAGCCAGCGCTCCGGTTGATAGCGAAAGACCATCTCGTTGCGAGACTCGGCTTCGGGGCGGCGGTGGGCCAATGCTTCGTGAATCAGCCGTTCAAGCTCGTGCTCATTCCGCTGATCGAGTCTTACTCGCGCTTCGCCGATTCCGAACTCGACTCGGCGGCGATTGATCCAAACCCGGGCGACTTCAAGCCCTCGAACTGAAAGCGAAACCCACGGACCTCGGTGATGTGTTTCGATGTGATCGGGGGCGAGTCTACGAACCGACTCGACCAGCATCGCGCAGTCGGGCGGAAGCATTCCCGGACGCGGCCAGTGAGCGCGCAGCGCGGCTTTCCGAAAGCGGTCGTTGAGGTCCCCCTGATCGAACGGCGATACGGGCTCGATCTCTCCTTTTGTCTCGTCAATGCTGAAGAGCGCGATCTTCGTCCTGGCGGCAAGCGCGTTTAGCCGAATGGCAATCGTGTCACAGCGTGGCGCGAAGATCATCAGACCTTCGACGGCACCGCTCCTTCGCCTGAGCTCCTCGAGCCAGATCAGCCCGGCCGCCAGAACCGCATCTATATTTGGCTGCAGCTCGGTCTCGCTGACGCCGATTCCGGCGAATCGCCTGCCTCGGTCTCGAATGATCAACCGCGCGTGGACGCCGGACAGATGCCGGCGATCGTTTCGCGCCGTGACGGCTTGCTCGACACGCAGAGATAGACTTGCTTCGATAATCGCTGCGAGCTTACGAGCGAATTCCTTCCTAGCATCCGCCGCCTGTCGAACTCCGGCTCCGCGGCTCAACGTGAGCGCGCATCGCTTGAGTCCCATCTGCTTCGCGCACTCTAGCGTCATTCGCTCCGGAGAAAGTTCACACGAGATGATCCGCCACGAGCGCGACCAGCCGTCGCCCCAGCACGACAGGATCAGCTTGCCGTAAGAAACCTCGGCCGCCGCGCTGTTGGGTTCGACCTTCGCGACCCTGCGATCGTCTTCGAAGAGATCGAACTCGCCGGCGAGCAAGAACACTTCGATCTCGTACCTGATGAGACTGAGGTCGAAGGTGATGGTGGGACGCATCGCGCGCGGTTTTATCAGGAGTCGAACATCGGGTCAAGAACAATCAACGGAATTATTATTTGACGACGCCGGCTTATTGAGCCGACGGTATAGCCATTAGTCCATTCTAAAGAGCGTCAAAATGCGATTGTAACGACCTACGGTGCTGCTTGATGTCGCGCTGCAAGCTGACCGCACGCCGCGGATATGTCTTGCCCTCGTGGCCGGCGAATAAACGACGGCAAGCCCGCTTCAGTGAGCATGCTTTGAAACCCAACGATGCGTTCCATGGACGACGCTTGATAAGGCAGCTCGGGCGCAGGGTTGTGCGGGATCAGGTTCACCTTCGCTCGAATTCCCGCGAGCAACCGCACCAGCTCGCGCGCGTGCGCGTCGCTGTCGTTGACGCCGGCGAGCATCACGTACTCGAACGTCAATCGCTCGCGCTCGCCGAGCGGGTAGCGCCGACAAGCTTCAATCAATTCAGCTAGCGGGTACTTCCGATTGATCGGGAACAACCGGTCTCTCAGCTCGTCGTTGGACGCCGTCAAAGAAATGGCAAGCCTGGGCCGCACTTCCTCTGCTGCCAGGTCGTAGATTCGCGGCACTATTCCCGCCGTCGAAAGCGTCACCCGTCGCGCCGCGATCGCGAGTCCTTCGTCATCAGCCATCAACCGGATCGACTTCATTACCTCCTCGTAGTTCAACAGCGGCTCACCCATTCCCATCATTACTATGTTCGTCCGGTGAGGCGTCTCGACTCCCACACCGTAGACCTCGTTCAAAACGATCACCACCTGAGAGACGATCTCGCCTGCCGTCATGTTGCGCTTCAAGCCGACGACGCCTGTCATGCAGAAGTCGCACGCGAGCGGGCAGCCGACCTGACTCGAGACGCAGATCGTGTCGCGGTGTGCTTCTGGCATGAAGACTGACTCGACTTCGAGCCCGTCGCCCAATTTGAGCAGGAAGCGGCGCGTGCCGTCAGATGAAGTGAAGACGCTCTCGACGCTCGTGCGAGTTACAACTGCGCATTCTTCGAGCATTCCCCGTAAAGTCTTGGGCAGGTCGGTCATCGCGTCGAAAGTGGTGATGCGCCGGCGATGCATCGCCGCGAAAAGCTGTCGCGATCGATAAGGCAGCTCGCCGAGCGAAGCCATAAACTCGCGGAGCTCATCCTTGCTCAAGCCTAACAACCCGCGCGATTGATTCAACCTGCCGATGGTAACCACGAAGCTGATTTTCCACGAAACCAGCGAGTTAGGCCAGCGAGGGCTGGTTTGTGCGACGACGTTGCACGTCATATAATGCGAAACCTCGCGGGTTCGGAGCGTTGGGCCTGCCGAGGAGTTGGGGCTAGAGTCATCAGAGTGGGGTCTGTCTTAGTGGTGGAAGAGGCGGATGCGTGTCTTGCCACAAAGGCTCCAAGTCACGAAGCTACAATGGGGTTTGTGGACCTTCGTGTCCTGGTGCCTTAGTGGCGAGCTCTTCTCAACACGCAAACTCCACCACGAACAACTCTGTGCGAGACCTAAAGGAGAATTCATCATGTGCGACGTCAAGCGACGAGAGATGTTGATAGGGGGAGCGGCCCTGCTGGGTCTGTCGATGAAGGAGGCCAGGGCGCTCGCGAAGCCTGAAATCGGGAAGGTCGATCCGCTTGCGCCCGATGTCTACTTCCATGAGGGGAACCTGGTGCGGGGTCATTGCAACAACGGCTGGGTCATCTTCGAAGACTATGTTCTTGTCATCGACGCCAACTTCCCGTCGGGCGCCGCGGAGATACTCCCTAAGATTCGCGCCCTCACCGACAAGCCAATTCGCTTCGCATTTGACACTCATCATCACGGCGACAACGCCTATGGCAATCAAGTATGGATCGAGAACGGCGCAGCGGCTGTAGCGCACACGGGTGTCGTTGACGAGATGAAGAAGTACGAGACCGGCTACTACGGCGGCAAGCCGGGCCGCTGGGAGGACACAGCCAAGACCAGGAAGGATGTCGCCGATTCGAAGCTCAAGCCGCCGTCAGTTCTCTTCCCTCGCGAGATGGTCTTTGATGACGGCAAGCATCGAGTCGAGCTTATGCACTTGGGCGTCGCCCACACGTACGGTGACGCGTTCGCATGGCTGCCGAACGAACGGATACTTTTCACTGGCGACGCGTGCGTGAATGGGCCTTACAACTACGTCGGTGATGGAAATGTCGAGAAGTGGGTCGTGACCCTGGAAGCCGCGCGCAAGCTCGGTGCTCGAGTTGTGTGTCCGGGTCACGGACCTCGCGGAGTCGACACGGTGCTTGGCGATCAACAGCAATTCTTCAAGCTGCTGCGCGAGCGCGTCGGCGCGCTTGTGAAGGCAAAGAAGTCCGGACAGGAAGTTCGCGACTCAATTGAGAAAATAAACTCCGAGCTTTCGACAAATGCCCAGATCGCACGGTACGTCGGCAAGGGCGCGAGCTTTGCGACACAGGTGGAAAAGGTCTACACGGAGATGACCGGGCAGAGATTCCCGGAGGCCAATAAGACCGCTCGGGCGGCTCGAGACTGGCACGCGCTCTCCCACGGGCTGGACTCGGTTGGTTGAACCGGCTGCGTGACAACAAAGGAAGAGAGGGCCAGTTCAGCTAGGCGCTGGAGGCCCTCTATAAGCTCGATTGGAGCAGCTATCAGGTTGTTCCTTTTAAGTCTTCTAGCGTCGTGGGCCGCGATTTGGACGGCGGTCGCCACCGGGGCGGGGACCACGACCGCGGTCGTCGCGAGGCGGGCGGTCACCTCGGCCTTCTCGATCGTCCGGCTGACGATCCCCGGGCTCTTCGGCAGGCTCGCCGCGTTCTTCTCTCAAAACCGCTTTCCGGGACAACCGAATCTTGCCTGAAGGATCAACGTTGATGACCTTGACCAACAACTGCTGACCTTCTTCAAGCTCGTCACGAACGTTTGCGACGCGATACTCGGCGATCTCCGAAACGTGCAACAAGCCATCGGTTCCCGGCATGATTTCAACGAAGGCTCCGAAGTCGGCTATACGTTGAACGGTTCCAAGATATGTCTTATTGACCTCCGGCACAGCCGTTATCTCTTCAATCGCACGCTTGGCGGCTTCCGCGGATTCAAGGTTCGCCGAAGCGATATTGATGCGGCCGGTATCTTCGACATCGATCTTGCAGCCGGTCTTCTCGACCAGGCCTCGTATGACTTTGCCGCCGGGCCCAATCACTTCGCGGATCTTGTCGACGGGAATCTGAATGGTGAGAATGCGGGGAGCGTACTGGCTGATCTCTTCGCGAGGCGCTGCGATAGCGCCTTCCATCTTCTCCAGTATGTAGAGCCGGCCATCGCGAGCTTGTTGGAGCGCGTCCGCCAGGATTCTCGCATTGATCCCGGCAACCTTTATGTCCATCTGCAAAGCTGTGATTCCGTCGCGCGTGCCCGCGACCTTGAAGTCCATATCGCCGTAATGGTCTTCGGCGCCGGCAATGTCGGTAAGGATCGCGTACTTGTTTCCTTCCATCACCAGGCCCATCGCAACGCCGGCGACCGGGCGCTTCAAGGGGACGCCGGCATCCATCATCGCCAGCGTTCCACCGCACACCGATGCCATCGAACTGGACCCGTTGGACTCGGTGATGTCCGAAACGATGCGGATGATGTAGGGCCATTCGTCGTCGCCGGGAAGCATCGGCTCAAGCGCTCTTCTGGCGAGCGCGCCGTGGCCGATCTCGCGACGGCTTGTCGAGCCTATGCGGCCCGTCTCGCCGACTGAGTACTGCGGGAAGTTGTAAGCAAGCAGGAAACGCCGCTTGATTTCGCCCTTCTCCAGATCGTCGAGGTATTGAATGTCTTCACTGGTTCCAAGTGTCGCGGTAACGATGGCCTGAGTCTCGCCTCGAGTGAACAGCGCCGAGCCGTGCGTGCGCGGCAGCCACCCAACCTCAATAGTAATCGGGCGGATCTCGCTGAACCGGCGGCCGTCCGGGCGATGGCGCCGATTCAGGATGTCCTCACGGAAAATCTTCTCCTTCAAATGGTCGAAGATTTTCTTTGCCATCGCGATCTTGTCAGCCTCTTCCGCGGGATACACCTCGACGGTCTCCGCTTTGAGCTTGTCTACCAGGGCATAGCTTTCGAGCTTGTCGCGTTTCGTCGTATCGAGCGCGTCGCGGAGCGACTCGGTGATACGAGCTTCGATCTCGGTCATCATCACCGAATCGAGCTCAGGCTTCAAGACCTCGCGTTTAGTGACGCCGAGCCTTTGGCGCATCTCCTTCTGGAGCCGGCAAAGTTTCTTGATCTCGTTGTGCCCGAACATCAGCGCCTCGACCATTACGTCTTCCGAAACTTCCTTTGCACCCGCCTCGACCATAACGATGGCTTCGTCTGATCCGGCTACTATCAGGTTCAGCGCCGACGCGCGCGTCTGATCATAGCTTGGATTTACGATGAAGCGATCTTCGATGAGCCCGACGCGAACGCCGGCGATAGGCGTCTCGAACGGAATGTTTGACAGGTACAAGGCCGCCGACGCCCCGGTTAACGCAAGTACGTCTGAGTCGTAAGACTCGTCGGCTGAGATTACGGATGCTACGACTTGTGTTTCGCTATTGTAGCCTTCTGTGAACAACGGGCGGATCGGGCGATCGATCAGCCTTGACGTCAGGGTCTCTTTCTCTGACGGTCTCCCTTCACGCCTGAAATAGTTGCCCGGGATGCGCCCGGCCGCATACGCGTATTCGCGGTACTCGACCGTAAGCGGGAAAAAATCTATTCCCTCGCGCGGCTTGGAGCCTACGGTCGCGACGAGGACCACTGTGTCTCCGTAGCGCACTATGACCGCGCCGTCTGCCTGCTTGGCCACCTTCCCTGTCTCGATTGAAAACTCTATTCCTCCCAGTTGTACTGATTCCTTCAACTCCATAAGTATCTCCTTCCCTCTCCGCTGCGCGCTGACCCTAATCTGAAGAGCCCCCGTTTATGGGCTTTTGCTTATTGCGCGCTAATCAAACGACTAAACTCTCAACGCTGAAAACCCGCGAGCTAATTCCTTTCGCTGGAGTGCTAAAAGCAAAAGCCACGGTGAGGGTCGGTCCTGCCGACTCGCTCCCGTGGCCATCGGAATTTCGTTCTGTCTGAACTGCAGGCCGACGCGCCCAGGTCGGAATCCCAAAAAACGCTCCGATTGCCGAAACGTGGAAGCGCGCCAGAGAACCGACAACTGACCGGACCGCTGGAGGCGGCTTCGTGTGCTCCCGGCCTCTCGCTGAAGTGATCTCTATTTTCTTATACCCAGACGATTGATGACTTCGCGGTAACGATCAGCGTCCTTGCGTCTCAAATAATCCAGCAATCTCCGGCGGTGACTGACCAGCTTGAGCAAGCCTCGACGCGAATGATTGTCTTTGCCGTGCGTCTTGAAGTGTTCGGTGAGTCCATTTATCCTCTGCGTGATCAGCGCAACCTGCACTTCAGGCGAGCCGGTGTCAGCCTTGTGTTTCTTGTACTGACCGATTACATCGGTCTTAACGTCCTTTGCCAAAGCCACTGTGCGTGTTCTCCTCTGCACAAATCAGAATATTCGTTCCATTTGAACCAAAAAAAGCTATCACACGGGAACGCGGACTGTAAAGGCGTGTCAGCAATAGCCGCGAATGACGTTTGCGAGCGGAGTGCTGCTACGTTAGCGGTTATGGCCAGGGCTGGAGAGTTGTGAGAAGAACTCGCGAATCTCCTCCTCGGACCTCAGAACGCGATTAGGACCGGCAGTGACGACCACCCCGGCCCGTGGCCGTTGTGATTTCAGGCGTTGCTCGCGCTCCAACGCGACTTCGTGCGCACCCGGCCTCGTTGCATCGCCGAGGTAGTCGAGCCCCATTTCGAGCTTGGCGTGGGCTTCGGCCATTTCGTGAAAGGCAATGTGTGCGCCTGGCACTAGCTGATTGGTTTGCTGATTGAACCAAAGGGCGGCCGGATTTATAGCGATAAGCGAGTCAAACCCCTCCGGTGGCCGTTCGGTGTCCATCTTTCTTCCCAACCGCCGGTTCGGATTGATGCGGCTGTCGAAGTTGTTGTCCAGGTTTATCCCCCCCGTTACCTCTACCGCAGCTCCGCGGGTTGGGGCCTGACGAGCGAAGTGAAGCCGATAGCGATGCCTCGCTTGCGTAAGTTGAACCAACAGCAACAGCCCCTCATTCGCGCAAACGTAGTCGATCACGGCAAGCGGGCCCTCCATCAGAGGCACCCTGTGGACCCCTGCCGCTTTCGCCAGAAGACGCGTGTCCAGTCTTACACGCCCATCGCGTTCAACGGTGATAAGCTCGGCGGCACTTTCTCCGGCGATCCACCGCAACCTCACCAGTCCATCGACGGTGTCTCCCGTGATCCACAACCCGGTCTGCCGAGCTACGCGTTGATGCCCAGCGTCACCGACAATCACCAAAAACGCCGAACGCGCGGGATCCGGGCGAGGTAGCAATCGCGAGTCGACGCGCGGGATAAGCGAGAGGGTCGAGGTTTTTGCCAGTGGTAGGATGGAGGTCGCGGCGGCGCGCTGATCAACGCGCGGCACGGGAGATCGGAAACTGGAGATTAAATGCTGGCTTTTACGTTCCAGCCAGCTGCCAGAAACGCGGGCAGGCGATGGCGCAACCCATTGCATCGCTTGACCTGGCAATGATGACGGGACGCCAGACCCAAAAGTAGCACGTGAATTGAATAAGCCAGAGGGTCGCCGAATCTCGTTGAGTGATGTTGGTGACGGTTGTTGGCGATCGTCTGCCGCTCTTATGAAAAATTCTCTTATGGCCCCGCGGCTCATCAGGCGAGCGGCGTGACTACGAGCCTCCCCAATGGTGGCAAAAGTCCCAACGAAAACGCGGGACCAACGGCCACGACCCGTCAGATCGACGACCGATGCGGTCGCGCGCTCGCCGAGGCCTGCAAGTCTGGCAACGAGTTGGCGGGCTTCGGCCGGATTCGGAAATGAAGCTACCTGAATCGTGTAGCGAGTCGCCCTTAAAGGCCTCACGGTGCCCGGCGTTTGGCCAGCCGGAAACAGAACGAATGTGGCGAGCAGGAGCGCCAGCTTGAATCGCATTTCACCCTCGCTATGAGGCTAAGAAAGTACCCAGGCGGCAGAGTGAACTGGGGAGGCTACGACTGACAAATGTGGCAGCGCTTTTGAATCTCGAGGAAGGCTTGAAGAAGAGTTTCGGCTGCCACCCCCGCCTGCGGGTGCACTTTTGCGATTGACGAACCCGATGTTAGTTCCGCCTCGCGTGCGAGTCAACAGTTAATGAGCAGGACCAACTGTCAGTCGCCGATCGAGTTTCATCGCCGGGTATCGACCCAGGCAGGGACTACAGTTTCGTTTGTATTCGAACAGGCGCTGAGTTAGACTCACCCGTGGTTGACCCCTGTTTTGCCCCCGGCTAACCCGGATGCGGAGCAGGGGTTTCTGTTTTGCACGACAAAAGGGTCGAGCCACAAAGCCGGCCTTCCAATAGCCACTCAGCCGAAGCTACGAGAGTCGAGCGCTCCAGCCCCAATCGGATGTGCTCCGCAACGCCAGGACGAGGGTTCGGTTCGAGCAAGAAGGTTGTTATGACCGTAAAGTCTTCGGAGGAGCGGCCCGATGAAGTGAGCCGCTTTAGCGTAAGCACGAGCGCCGAGATAACAATCCAGATAGCCGAGCGAGAAGGGCACGAGTTTATAGTAATCAAGGAGCAGCACGAGGGAAATGTTCCCCAGACGGAACATACCATCGAAATACCTGCCGCGTTGCTTCCCGAGCTTAAGCGCGCGGTTGCCGCCCTCGAAGAGAACTTTTCGGAGGAAGATGAGCCAGCCCCGAACGCCGCCCACGCAGTGAGCTTCGCACACGAATCCGAGGCGGAATTCGCTCGCATCCTCGACTTCTACCACATAGCCTGGCAATACGAGCCTCGAACGTTCGCCATCGAGTGGGATGAAGAGGGCAGCGTAGCGGCCAGCTTCACTCCGGATTTCTATCTGCCGGACCACGACACCTACATCGAGCTTACGACGCTGAAGCAGAACCTTGTGACAAAGAAGAATCGCAAGGTCCGGATGCTGCGCGAGTTGTATCCTGAGGTGAGCATCAAGGTGCTGTACGCTTCGGACTATCGTAAACTCGTCGACAAATTTGCTGCGAGCGGCACATGGCAGGAGCCGGAACTCGAATCGGAGCTGGAGAGTTGATTGAACGACCTCTCGAGATGATCTTCGTGGCGGTAGGAAAAGGGTCGGTTATGCTGGCGAAGCGGTCCTGGTCGAAATGCAGCATCGAAAAAATAACGATCCCGAGTGATCTCCGTATCCAACTTCAGACCCTCAGAGTTAAGTTAGGAACCCTTGCGAATCCCTGTCGCCAGTGCTCCGAAGAGCCCCGGCGAGCGAAGCTCTTGCGAGCCTCGGCCACCACACTGAAGTTTCGCGCATATGTTAACGCTCCTTGCGAAGCATCAACGGCTGCACGAATCTGAAGTTTTCAACATCAACCTCTCGGGATCGGACCCGGTTGTTGCCAACCGAGCGCGGTGATACTACCACAGCAAAATTTTTTGTCAACAAAAAAATGGTCCTTTGAACAGAAATTTTTATGAATAATTTTTCGACCGTCGAAAATGTGGCTGGAAAGCTGCTGATACCCCAGGATCGGCTCCAGAAGCGCGTTTCAGAGCTTGGCTCGGAAATCTCGCAAGCCTACGAACACAAAGACCTTGTGCTTGTAGCGATACTGAAGGGATCGTTCGTCTTCGCCGCAGATCTCCTTCGCGCGATCAGCATTCAGGCCTCGATAGACTTCATGGCCATCTCGAGTTACGGCCATCAGCACAGCTCCGGAGTCGTGCGAATAACCAAGGATCTCGACGAGTCGATCCAGGGTCGAAGTATTCTCCTTGTCGAAGACATTATCGATACAGGACTGACCGCGAACTACCTCTTGCAGGCCCTGACTCGGCGCGGCCCGGCTAGCGTCGAGATCTGCGCTCTTCTGGACAAGTCGGCGCGGCGGATCATCGACCTGCCGATCAAGTATCGGGGCTTCGAGATTCCCGATGTGTTTGTCGTTGGCTACGGTATGGACTACCAGCAGCGCTATCGAAACCTGCCGTATATCACAATACTCAAGCAGACCTGAGCAGACCGGGCTTGGGGCTATCCGCCCAGTATCGTCAGACTTTTCTCTGGATCAGCACTCGGAAGTTGTCGCTGACTCCGCCGGGCACAAAAAGGTTCTTCAGCGCGAGCCGCTCGGTTAACTCTTCCCGCGACGGACTTTTGTCCTGGCGTTCTTCGATCATCTCGATCAAGCCCATCCGAACCAGAAACGCAACCTGTCGCTCGTAGCTCACGGTTTCCAGATCGGAATGCCGCCCGTATTCCATCAGCGCTGTAAAGTTGACGCTTGCCGTTATGTCTTGCTCCCCAACGCGTTCGAGCGGCGAATCAATCAATCGGTGATTGTAAAACGACCGCAGAGTGCCCTTCTGACGCCCCTCCGCATAAAGCAGTGGCGACACATCTCCATAATCGATAGTTATGAGGAAACCTCGCTCGATGGCGCCGGACACCCGCGCAAGCCACTCGATGGCGTCGAGATTGATCTCGGCGATTTGACCTTCCGTCAGCCTCACGCCTGTGCGCTCGAAGTAGTTCATCAGCCTGGGGGTTGACGGTTCGCCCCACCTGAGCATTAGGCCCTCTCCAACCGTCACGTACTGTTCTTCGAGGCAGGACTGCTTGATTCGAACACGATGTACTGGCATCGCGTCGACAAGTTCATTCGAGAAGAAGATACCGGTGATTGGGGCGCGTTCAAGCGCTGCCAGACTAGACCACCGAACATGATCGTCAAGGCCTACCAAAATCTCGCGCTCCCGCGTGGCCATCTCTTCACTTGCTTCGACAATGACGTAGTCGACTTGCTGGAAGAAGGCAGGGTGTCGCTCTCGCAGTGCCTTTAGCACGTCGAAGGCAAGCCGCCCCGTGCCCGCCCCCATCTCAACAATCGTGTGCAGTTGGTCGTGAGCGCCGATTTCGCCCGACAAGTCTACGAATGCGCGCGCCAACACCGCCCCAAACGCCGGATGAACATTGCTCGACGTGTAATAGTCACCTTCAGGCCCAATCTTGCGCCGCCCCGTTTGGTAGTAACCGTGGTTGGGATCGTAGAGCGCGGCCTCCATGAAATCGCGAAACGTGAGCGGACCCTCGCTGCCGATTCTCGCGATTAGCCGCAGTTCGAGTTCATCGCGTCTTGAAGCCATTATATTTGATGGACAGGGTTCTCGCGACAGTGCTTTGGAACACAAAAGGCGCACGGAACAATTCGTCCCGGGCGCCCTTTCAACCTGAATCCTTATGTCCTCTATGCGGCCGCGCTTATGCGGCAGCGCTCCCGTCGGACTCCGCCGCTTCGCTAGCTGCGCTTTCGACATCCTGCTGGCTCACGCTGCCGCGGCCGAACAGGAAGCGAGTTGGGTGTTCTTGCATGATCTTGTCCTGAAGCCGCATCAACCCGTAAAGCAAAGCCTCGGGGCGCGGCGGACAGCCTGGGATGTAAACGTCTACAGGAACTATCCGATCGACACCCTGCAGGGTCGAGTAAGTCGGAAAAGGCCCGCCGGTTGAGGCGCACGCCCCCATCGCTATGCACCACTTGGGCTCCGGCATCTGGTCCCAGACGCGCTTTATGACGGGCGCCATCTTCAAAGTCGGCGTGCCGGCTACGATCATCAGGTCCGACTGGCGGGGACTCGGACGAAATACACCAGCGCCGAATCGATCCATGTCAAATCGCGACGCTCCCGTCGCCATCATCTCGATCGCGCAGCAGGCAAGGCCAAACGTCATTGGCCACAGCGCCGACTTGCGTGCCCAGTTGAAGACCCAGTCAACTGTTGAGGTTATTATCCCGCTCGACGACTCTATTATTTCTTCTCGTTGTTCAGCCATAAACCCTCACGCCCACTCGAGCGCACCCTTGCGCCAGGCGTAATAGTACCCCACGACCAATATGCCTATAAACAAGAGCATCTCCACAAGGCCGAATAGCGCGAGCTTGTCGTAGATGACCGCCCACGGGAACAGAAAGATCGTTTCGACATCGAAGACCAGAAACAGCATCGCGACGATATAGAAGCGCACGGAGAACCGCTCCCTAGCATCGCCGATCGGCTCGACGCCGCACTCGTACGGCAGGAGCTTCTCACGCTCGAAGACCTTGCGTTGCAGCAGCTTCGACAAGCCCAGCAGCAAGAACGGCAGCGCTGCCGCAATCAGAAAGAAAATGATGATGGGGATGTACCCGAAGATTGGAGGCGTCGCGCCTTGAACCGCACCGCCGGTTTTTGGTCCGGTAGTTTGAAGCAAGAGTGCCAACAAATATGTCATCCGCTCACCTGCGAACTTGGTAAATCTAAACTGTTATCGAGCGGGCTCATATTAGTTTTGAGACCGGTGGTTGTCAAGGAACCGATCATGGCTGGCGGTTTCTGGTTTCAGATTTCTGGTTAGACCGCGGCAAAGTACAGCTCTCGGAAGACGACCCTAACCAGAAACCTCGTCTGGTTGCCAACGTTCCGCTCATCCTTTATGGTAGTTAATCCGAAAGTGCGAAAGTGGCGGAATTGGCAGACGCGCCAGACTTAGGATCTGGTACCGTAAGGTGTGGGGGTTCGAGTCCCCCCTTTCGCATCAGTGACTCGGATGGGCAGATTGGGAGTGGGACGCGGCTAATATCTCGCCACTGGCTTCGAAAGATGAACTAATCTAAATGAACATAACCGTCACGGACCAAGAACATTGTAAGAAGAAACTGCGGCTCGAAATACCGGGCGCCACAGTCCGCACTGAGACCGACAAGATGGCCGTCAAACTCGCGCGCCAAGTCAGCGTGCCTGGTTTTCGGCGCGGCAAGGTGCCCAGTTCCGTCGTCAAGACACGGTTTCGCAAAGAACTCCGAGACGAGGTGCTCTCACATCTGTTGCCGCACTCGCTCGGGGACGCGATCCGCGAGAAGGAACTGAAGGTGATCGGAGAGCCCGCAGTTGACGACTTGAAGTTCGGCGACGACGAATCGATCGACGTAACTTTCACGGTTGAGGTCGCCCCGGTGTTCGAGGTATCAAACTACAAATCCCTCCCGCTGACCCAGCGGATTTTCAAGATTCGTGACGAGGACATCGAGTTTACACTGAAGGGCCTGCGTGAGCGCAACGCGGAGCTTGTGCCGGTGGAGGACCGCCCGTCTCAACTCGGCGATCTGGTGACGGCCAACCTGAACGGAGAGGTCCAACCCAGGGCCGAGGCACCGGAGACGGGGACGGAGGGCGCAACCCTAGCAGAGAAAGAACTAACCATCAAACAGCAAGACCTCGAGATCGAGTTAGGCGGCAAAGGGGTGCTAAAGGAATTCACGGATGCGTTGATGGGAACTACGCCAGGCGACGTGCGGGAGTTTGAGGTCACGTACGCCGGAGACTACAAGCCCGAACAGTACGCGGGACGCAGGGTCAGCTACACCGCTGAAGTCACGGCTGTTCGCCTCAAGGAGTTGCCGAGCGCAAATGACGAATTCGCTCAGGGAATCGGGGAGCAGTTCAAGACCATCGAAGAGCTTCGTGCCGACATACGAGGAAAGCTGGAGCAGGAAGGAGATAATCGCTCGGATGCCGAGTTGCGCTCCGCGCTGATGGAGCAGTTGATCGATCGGAACCGCTTCGAGGTTCCCGATTACATCGTCGAAAAGCAAATGGACTCAAGGCTCAACACCTTCGTCCGCCAGTTGGCAGGTCAAGGCCTCGATCCGCGCAGTCTAAAGATAAACTGGGATGATCTCCGCGAGAGTCAACGCGACCGCGCAGAGCGCGAAGTGCGAGGATCGTTCATCCTGGATCGCATAGCCGAAGCCGAGAAGATTGAAGTTGCAGTCGCGGAGTTGGACCAGGAGATTTCGCAACTCGCCGAACGTTCCGGAGTCGCTGTAGACGTTCTAAGGGCGCGCTTGACAAAGGAAGGATCGCTGGATAGCATCAGGGAGCAGGTCAGAAACCGCAAGGCCCTTGATCTCGTTATTGATTCCGCTGACACTCGAATAGAAGAAGTACAAGGATTAGGTGGCGAACAACTGACCGCTAGCGCGAGCGACCGGGAAAAAGACTAAGGGTGGTTTGCAGGCTTTCATCGTCCCTCGATACGAACTCGAATATAGAGCCCCAGCTCACTGAATGCGGAAAATGAAAAGTCGCTTCCGGCATTGGACTCGGCCACGTATAATGGTTGCAATTGAAAACCGAGACTCAAAAGGAGAATAACTC
This sequence comes from Blastocatellia bacterium, assembly GCA_049273855.1. Lineage (GTDB taxonomy): Bacteria > Acidobacteriota > Blastocatellia > UBA7656 > UBA7656 > Onstottus_B. The sequence continues at coordinate 21,354 of JBASRN010000289.1, read as the reverse complement.
ACGCATGGCTCTTGTGCCGATGGTCGTCGAGCAGACCGCGCGCGGCGAGCGCGCATTCGACATGTACTCGCGGCTTCTCAAAGACAACATCATTTTCATAGGCACTCCTATCGACGATCAGATAGCGAACCTGGTCGTAGCTCAGCTTTTATTCCTCGAGGCCGAAGACCCGGACCGTGATATCTCGCTCTATATCAACAGCCCAGGCGGATCGATTACCGCGGGGATGGCGATTTACGACACGATGCAGTTTATACGTCCGGATGTTACGACTATTTGCGTGGGACAGTGCGCATCAATGGGCGCGTTGTTATTGACAGCCGGAACGGCCGGCAAACGGTTCGCGCTTCCGACCTCTCGCATATTGATTCATCAACCGTCGATAGGCGGGGTGTCGGGCCAGGCGACCGACATCCGGATTCACGCCGAAGAAATAATGAGATTGCGGGCGCTCACGAGCCAGATACTTGCTAAGCATACCGGGCAGAACATCGAAGCCATAGAGCGGGACGTGGAACGCGACCGGATCATGAGCGCCGAGCAAGCCAAGGAGTACGGCCTAATCGATCAGGTCATAACTCACCGCGAGGCGTGATTAAATAAACTGGACGAGATCCCGCGTTCGGCATTTTGTTCTTGCGAAATGAAGACTGCAGGTTACCATTGAGAGATTGAGCTAGACCGTCACAAGGATTGGAGACCGGATGAGACGAGGCGACGACACACTGCGCTGCTCGTTTTGCGGCAAGTCACAGAATGAAGTCAAAAAGCTGATTGCCGGCCCAACTGTTTACATCTGTAACGAGTGCATCGACATTTGCAACGAGATCATCACCGACGACCAGCAGCAAGAGACCGCCGCCCGACGCCCTCCTCTTCCAAAGCCGATCGAGATAAAGGAGTTCCTCGACGACTATGTTATCGGCCAGGAGGACACAAAGAAGAAGCTGGCCGTCGCTGTGTACCAGCATTACAAGCGTGTTGACATGCTCAAGCGCCGGACCTCGGACATCGAGATTCAGAAGTCCAACATTCTTCTGATTGGACCAACCGGAACCGGGAAGACGCTGCTTGCCCAGACGCTAGCTCGGATGCTCAATGTTCCATTCACGATCGTCGACGCAACCACGCTCACCGAAGCCGGTTATGTCGGCGAGGACGTCGAGAACATAATCCTCAAGCTGCTCCAGGCTGCCAACGGGGACATCGAGCGCGCTCAAAACGGAATCATATACATCGACGAGATCGACAAGATTTGCCGCAAGGACGAAAACCCGTCGATCACTCGCGACGTGTCGGGCGAAGGAGTTCAGCAGGCTTTGCTCAAGATCCTCGAAGGCACAGTCGCCAATGTCCCTCCGCAAGGGGGGCGCAAGCATCCACATCAAGAGTTCTTTCCAGTAGACACAACCAATATACTGTTTATCTGCGGGGGCGCGTTCGTCGGACTGGAGAAGGTTATTGAGAGGCGCATAGGCAAGAAGGCGCTGGGCTTCAATGCAAACATTAAAAGCGCGCGCAAGAAGAGGCTGAGTGACACGTTGGCCCAGGTCGAGCCAGAAGACTTGATTAAGTTTGGGCTGATACCGGAGTTCGTGGGTCGATTGCCTGTTTGCGGAACGCTGCACGAACTGGACGAATCCGCGATGGTCGAGATCCTGACCACGCCCAAGAACGCGCTGGTCAAACAGTACCAGAAGCTTTTCGAGTACGAAGGCGTCAAGCTTCGCTTTATTGACGACGCGCTGGTGGCCGTCGCTCGCATGGCGTGCGAACGAAAAGTAGGTGCGCGCGGACTGAGGATGATCCTCGAAGAGCTTATGCTCGACGTGATGTACATACTTCCATCCAACAAGAAGGTTAAGGAGTTTGTTGTGACGCGCGAGATGGTCGAGAGCCGGCGCGCGACGTTCCCTGTCCTCGAGAAGGCCGGCTAGGACTCGGAGTTTACAACCAGGGCGTAAGTGATTGGTCGTTTCGCCTTTTGAAACCCCAACATCAATCAATCATGAACGAATTCAGCGACAGCACACCCAGCGACGTAGTCAAATGTCCGATGGTCCCCATTCGCGACGTCGTCGTGTTTCCGTACACGATGGTCGCGTTTGTAATCGGGCGCCCAGCGAGCGTCCGCGCGCTCGAAGCTGCGCTGCGCGGCGACAAAACCATCTTCCTTGCGACCCAGCACGACGCCACAATCGACGAGCCGGTTGTGGAGCAAGTTTATACGGTCGGAACGATCGCGCGCATAACTCACAACCTGCGTCTTCCCGATGGCAACATCAAGGTTATGGTCGAAGGGATAGAGCGCGCCAAATCCGTACGTGTCGAAGACAACGGCGAGTTCTGGCTTGCAACGCTCCGAAAAGCACCCGACCAGCAAGAGCCGCGGTCGCGGTTGAACTCACTGATCGGCCGCGTGGGCTCGCTGGTTGATCAGTACGTGCGGCAGTCGACTGAGCTTAGCAATCCAGAGACTCTCACGACCGCGCTCAGGAACGACGACCCGGCGCGCTTGTGTGACACGATTGCGTCAAACTTAAAGATCTCGGTCGAAGACAAGCAGGGCATGCTTGAGATCTTTTCGCTCCAGGATCGGCTTGCAAGGCTGGTCGAAGTGCTGGAAGTCGAGCTTGAGAAGATTCAAGTCGATCGCGCGATCCACGGCCGCGTCAAACGCCAGATGGAACGCGCGCAAAAGGAGTACTACCTCAACGAAAAGATTAAAGCGATTCACAAAGAGCTGGGACGCAAGGACGAGAAGGCTGAGATTGAAGAGCTTAAGCAGAAGATCGAAGCGGCCGGAATGTCAAAGGATGCCTACGAGAAGGCGATAGCAGAGCTGCGACGCCTCGAGCAGATGCCGCCGATGTCCGCTGAAAGCACCGTCTCGCGCAACTATCTTGACTGGCTCCTGGCGGTGCCGTGGAAAGAGAAATCAGAAGAGGTTCGCGACATTAAGGCCGCGCAACAGGTTCTCGATGGCGACCACTACGGACTGGATAAGGTAAAGGAACGCATCCTTGAGTACCTGGCGGTTCGCCAACTCGTCGAGCGGCCCAGGGGGTCCATTCTCTGCTTCGTAGGTCCTCCCGGCGTCGGCAAGACCAGCCTGGGGCGTTCGATCGCAAAAGCGACGGGACGGAAGTTCGCTCGACTGAGCCTGGGCGGCGTGCGCGACGAAGCCGAGATTCGAGGCCATCGCCGCACATACATCGGGGCGCTGCCCGGACAGATCATCCAGATGATGAAGAAGGCGGGCACGATCAACCCCTTGATAATGCTCGATGAAGTCGAAAAGCTCGGAATGGATTTTCGCGGCGATCCGTCAGCGGCGCTGCTAGAAGTGCTTGACCCCGAGCAGAACTTTGCATTTCACGACCACTATCTGGACGTGGAGTACGACTTGTCGCACGCGATGTTCATAGCGACGGCCAACGTGATTCATACGATACCGCCGGCGCTTCAGGACAGACTCGAGATCATCCGGCTGCCGGGCTACACCGAGCGCGAGAAGCTCCAGATCGCTATGCGGCATCTCCTGCCGAAGCAGTTCGAGGCAAACGGGCTCACCGTCGAGCAAATCGACTTCCTCGAGGAAGGTATCGCCACAATCACCCAGTACTACACTCGCGAGGCCGGCGTTCGAAGCCTCGAGCGAGAGATCGCGTCGGTGCTGCGAAAGCTCGCGCGGCGGATGCTAACCTCGGACGACCCCGCAAGCTATCGCGAGTTGGTAGATGGCAATCTTGTTAAGGAACTACTTGGACCGACGCGCTTCCGCCCACAAGCACTGGGCGCTCACAACGAAATCGGGCTAGCGACGGGGCTGGCCTGGACCGATGTAGGAGGCGAAGTACTTCACATAGAGGCGACGCTAATGCCCGGCCGCGGCAACATCACGCTCACCGGAAAACTCGGCGAAGTGATGCAGGAGTCGGCTCGCGCTGCGCTGTCGTGCGTCAGGAGCCGCGCTAAAGAGCTCGGCATTTCCCCTGACTTCCACAAGAAGTTCGACTTGCACTTGCACGTCCCGGAGGGCGCGATTCCAAAGGACGGCCCGTCGGCTGGAATAGCTATAGCAACCGCCATCGTTTCGGTGCTGACTAGCGTTGCGATTCGCCGCGATGTTGCGATGACCGGTGAGATAACGCTGCGCGGGAAGGTGCTGCCGATTGGGGGCGTGAAGGAGAAGCTTCTTGCTGCTCATCGCGCCGGCATCACTACGATCGTACTGCCAAAGGAGAACGGCAAGGATCTGGTGGAGTTGCCCGAGGACGTAAAGGAAGCCTTGTCGATCCACCAGGTCGATTTCATTGACGAAGCATGGCGGATCGCGCTTGAAGGACCGGCGGTTACATCTGAATTGCCTGCCGCCGAAGTCCCGACACCTGAAGTGCCGATCTGGGGACAACAGCCTCCGGGCGAGGCCCCAGGAGCAAATCAGGTGATCGAGTAAGAAGAGCGCTGAGGAACTGAGGACTGAGGACCGAGTAATCGGCGCTCACCCTAATCCACAGTCCTCGGGTCTATGAGAGTAAAGAGCGCGAAGTTCGTTAAAAGCGCGACCCAGCCCGAGCATTACCCGCCCGGTGACCGCCCGGAAGTTGCGTTTCTGGGAAGGTCCAACGTCGGCAAGTCGAGTTTGATGAACAGTCTGCTGGGAGTGCGCGGGTTGGCGCGCACAAGTTCCACGCCGGGCCGCACTCAGCTTGTCAACTTCTTTTTGATAAACGATGCGTTCTACTTTGTGGACTTGCCCGGCTACGGTTACGCGCGAGTGCCCTCGGAAGTAAAGAGAGAGTGGGGGCCGATGGTCGAGAAATACCTTGCCACGCGGCCAAACCTTGTGCTATCAATTGTCATCACTGATTCGCGGCACGAGCCCACCAAGTTAGACCTGCAGATGATAGAGTGGCTGCAAACTAAGGGAAAGCCGTTCGTCATCGTTGCAACCAAAGCTGACAAACTCAGCGGAAACCAGCTGAGGGCAAGTATCAGTCGCGGGCCAGCGGTGCAAGACAACAAACTGATCGCGTATTCAGCGGTCACGCGCATGGGCGCAGACCGCATCTGGAAAGAAATCACTGCAAGGATCTCGGATCACCAACCCCGGATTCAGGATTGAAAGGATCGATCAAGTTATCTCCCAATCCAGCGTCCGACGCCCGGGCGAATAGCACGGTTCCCTGACTCGAAGACTCTGTTCCGAGATCAAGCCGCAACGGTTCGGACCCCCTTTGAAATGACTGCAAAGCCGCGACTGCAAGATGCTTGCGCACGGCAAAAACTGTGAGGCAGCCGGAAAAATCATGGCAGAAGATATAAATCAACTGATGGACATTGGCGATCTGAAGGACATGTCCATCTCGAAGCTGACCGGGATAGCGAAAGAGCTGGACATCGCCGGCGCGACCGGGATGCGAAAGCAGGAGATTATCTTCAAGATCCTGCAAGCGCAGACGGAAAAGTCGGGACTGATCTTCTCGGAAGGCGTGCTCGAAACGCTCCCCGACGGGTTCGGCTTCCTGCGCGCTCCGGACTACAACTACCTCCCCGGCCCGGACGACATCTACGTCAGTCCATCGCAGATTCGCAAGTTCGACCTGCGCACCGGCGACACGATCTCAGGCCAGATACGTCCGCCAAAAGAAGGCGAGCGCTACTTCGCGCTGATCAAAGTCGAGGCTATCAACTTCGAGCCGCCGGAGATGGCGCGCGACCGCGTCTTCTTCGACAACCTGACGCCGCTCTATCCCGAAGAAAAGCTCCGTCTCGAAACTGATCCGGAAAACCTGGCGGGCCGGGTGCTTGACATCATGACACCCATCGGCAAGGGCCAGCGCGCGTTGATCGTGGCGCCTCCGCGAACCGGCAAGACGATGCTGCTTCAGAACATCGCGAACTCGATTACCCGCAATCACCCCGAAGTCACGCTTATCGTGCTGTTGATCGACGAGCGGCCCGAAGAAGTCACCGATATGCAGCGCTCGGTTCACGGAGAAGTCATCAGCTCGACGTTCGACGAACCTCCGACCCGCCACGTTCAAGTCGCGGACATGGTTATAGAGAAAGCCAAGCGACTAGTCGAGTACAAGCGAGACGTTGTGATCCTGCTCGACTCGATCACAAGGCTTGCGCGCGCGCACAACGCGGTCGTTCCTCCCTCGGGCAAGATTCTCTCGGGCGGTATCGATTCGAACGCGCTTCAAAAACCGAAGCGTTTCTTTGGCTCGGCGCGCAATATCGAGGAGGGCGGCTCGCTGACGATCGTTGCGACGGCGTTGATCGACACCGGCTCGCGCATGGACGATGTGATTTTTGAAGAGTTCAAGGGCACAGGCAACCTCGAGATCAACCTGGATCGCAAGCTGACCGAGAAGCGCATCTTCCCGTCGATCGACATCAACAAGTCGGGCACGCGCAAGGAAGAGTTGTTGCTGGCGCCGGCAGACTTCAATCGAATCATCGTGCTACGCCGGGTGCTGTCGCAGCTTTCGCCGACCGAAGCGATGGAGCTGTTGCTGGACAAGCTCAGCAAGACGAAGTCGAATTCCGAGTTCCTCGATTCGATGCAATCGTAATAGCGAATTCCAACTCCGAAACAGATCGGCCCGCGCTGTTTACAAAGCAGCGCGGGCCGCTCCTCATGAACATCCTCACGAGATGAGTTGTTATTGGGAGACTGATCGTAACCTCAGCACCCGATTAATTGCCGGCTCCGCGGCCCTTACTTCAGTTTCTTCTTAAGGTCGCGTCGATGATATTAGTGTCGCGCGCGCACACGAACTGATTCTATTAGCCGCCATCGTTCGGTCGTAATAGCCTGGTCGTCGGGTGTCTATCACGCTGTGTGTTCATGCATGGTGCTCACTGCGGAATCATGGCGTAAGGCCTACGCGGCGCATCAGGTCTGCGAGTCGCGGATCTGACCGGAGATTATCCAACCTAGGATCCACTTTGAGCCGGCCTGCAAGCCAGCCATCGCGCTGTTTATAAGCCTTTTCCAGCCAGGCAAACGCCTGTTCGGTCTCGCCCAGGCCCGTGTAGATGATTGCTATGTCGTACGAGGAGACGTGTTTCCGCTTAGATAAATCCTTCAACTGGCTGACTACCCGCCTTGCCTCACCCTTTTTGCCCGCTATTGCATAGGCGTGTCCAAGCGCCGCTCTTGATGTTGGGCTACCGCCATAGAGTGCCATCGCCTTTTGAAGCTCAACGACGGCTTGCTCATACATCTTCTCTTGCTCATAAACCTGCCCAAGATCTATGCGTGCCTGAGCGAAGTTGGGCTCCATATCAAGCGTCATTTGAAGTTGTTCAATGGCCTGAGCGTACCGGCGCGACATATACAAATGCCATCCGAGATTCGTGTTGTCATAAAGCGAGAGGGGATCAATCTCAAGGGATCGTTTCATCTCTGCGATGGCCTCATCGAACCGGCCTTGAGCCGCTAAGTACCATGCATACAAGGAATGAGCTTTCGTATAACCCGGATCAAGTTCAATGGCTCGTTCATATTCTTTCCCGGCGCCTGGCCAGTCCCAGTCGTAATTCATCCGCACATACGCAAGCGACGTGTGAGCTTCGGCCAGTGTCTCATCTATCTTCAGAGCTTTCATCGCCTCTTGCTTCGCTATGGGAGAAGCCTCGTTGGGTGGGAGAAAGCCGTGGTTCCCAAGATAACTATAGGAATCAGCAAGGCCGGAGAATGCCAGCGCGTAGCTCGGATCTCTAGCAATCGCCTGTTCAAAGAACTCGATGCCTTTCTTGAGGCCTTCCTCCGTCCTACTGCTCTGATAATACCGGCCCTTCAGATAAAGCTGATAAGCTTCAGCGTTGTCGGTGTAACGCTTCGTCAGCAACTCTCTCTCTTCGCCCGAAAGCTTCACCGCCAGCGCGTCCGTCACCTTCCTGGAGATCGAGTCCTGCACAGCGAATATGTTTGTCATCTTCTCATCGAACTTATCCGCCCATAGCTGCTGCCCATCGGCTACGTTGACCAGCCGCACCGTTACTCTTACCTGCTCGCCGGATTTCTGGATGTTTCCATCCAGCACTGCATCCACCCTTTGTTCACGTCCGGCCGCCATCGCGTCCTGGTCGAGCTCGCCATAGTTTCGCACTGCGCTTATCGGTCGGACGATGATCTGCTTGATGTTGCTGAGCCTGGTTATCAGGGTATCCGCCATCCCCATCTCCAGCGATTCGTCGCGGCTGCTGGCGACCACCGGTTTGAAAGGAAGCACAGCTATTGATTTCACTGCCGGCGTTGTCACTGCCGGCGCCGCCGGTCTTGGCCGCGTGAAGTAAACCGCGGCTGCGACGCCGAGCAGCGCAACGGTTGTGATCGACAGGATCAAAAACCAAAGACGCGCCCCGCTCCAGTGAGCCGGCCACCTCAAAGCCGCGCGTCGTGGACGTGGCACGAGAGGCACATTGCCTCCGTCTAAACCTGCAGATCCCACCAGCCCGGCTCCCCGCGCTAGTTCGCGCAAGTCTTGAATCATCTCCCCCATCGACTGGTAACGATCGGCCGGGTCCTTTGCCAACGCGCGATCTACGATAGCCGCAAGCCCAGGCGGAGCTTCTTTATTCATTTCATTGACCGGCGCGTGCGGTTGATTGATCACAGCGTTCAAGGTCTCGGGCTGAGACTTCGCCTTGAAGGGAGCGCGGCCGGTTGCCATTTCATACAGGACCACGCCGAAAGAGAAGATATCGCCGCGATGATTGGTGCGTTCGCCACGCGCTTGCTCGGGCGACATGTAGTTAGGCGTTCCCAAAACCGCGCCAGTCTTTGTCAACTCAGCGCCGGCATCGCCTACGGCCGTCTCGAATAGCTTCGCCAATCCGAAGTCCAGGACCTTTACCTGCCCCCGCCCGGTGATGATGATGTTGCCCGGCTTTATGTCGCGGTGCACAATGCCCTGACTGTGCGCTGCCGACAACGCATCAGCCACCTGCAGACCGATTGAAAGTAAACTGGCCAGATCCAGGGGCCTCCCGCTTATTACCTGTTTCAGCGTCAGACCCTCGACGTACTGCATCGCGATGAACAGACGACCCGCTGCCTCGCCAACTTCATGGATGGTGCAGACGTTCGGGTGGTCCAGAGCCGAAGCCAACCGTGCCTCGCGCAGAAAGCGCATCCGCTGCTGGCTGTTGTCGATCAAGTCGGGGTCGAGTAATTTCAGCGCAACATTGCGAGCCAGTCGTGAGTCGCGGGCAAGATGGACCTCACCCATACCGCCGGCTCCCAACTTGGAGAGAATGCTATAAGGCCCGATGTTTGGCCCGATGGTCGAGGCCCGGCTGCTGTCGCCGAACAGAGCGGCGGCGTCCTCGATGACCGGCAACTTGAGAAACTCGTCTACTTCGTCGCTCGACGCGAGCAGAGATTCCACCTCTTTCCGCAGAGCATCATCACCCGCGCATGCTTCGCCGAGAAAGGCGCCACGCTCCGCGGGCTTGCACTCAAGCGCGGCCTGTAGCAAGCTCTCGATCTTTTGCCAGCGTGCTGGAGTCATGATACTGCTCGCCGAACGGACACTCGTCGATAGATTCGTTTCTCGTTACGGGGTGCTTGGGGGACTGGTGATTTCCCTGTGAAGCCAGATCTTCGCGGTGGTCCATTCACGCTTCACGGTAGCCGGCGAAACGCCGATGACTTCGGCAGTCTCTGCGATGTTGAGCCCCCCGAAATATCTCAGCTCGACGATCTGGCTTTTGCGCGGATCAAACTCGGCTAGCCCATTCAAAGCGTCATCGAGCGCTACCATATCAGCGGCCTTTCCATCCGCCAATGTCGCCGCTTCGTCTAGTGACACCTTGCGCGCATCGCCTCCTCGTTTGGCTCGGGTGTGTCCTCGCGCGTGCTCCACGAGTATGCGCCGCATTGCCTGCGCGGCTACAGAAAAGAAGTGGGCGCGGTCCTGCCAGCGCATCTTCTTGTAGTCCACCAGCCTGATGTATGCCTCGTTGACCAGCGCAGATGTCTGCAGCGTGTGATCTGCCCGCTCTCGGCGCATGTAATAACGGGCCATCCGCTTTAGCTCTTGGTAAACAAGCGGGATTAATCTGTTGAGCGCCTCATTGTCACCGTCGCTCCAATCAAGAAGCAGTTGGGTTACCTGTCTTTGCGAAAGTGCCTCCATCTGAGTCCTTATCCGAGCGAGGCTAACCGGGAAGTGCTCGGATTATAGCACTTTCATAAGAGTCTTTACTTCTGCGGCAAGACGCCGAACAGATTCTTCGCGCGATGAGCTGATCTCATCTGTTATGTCGCCTATCTAAATGGCGGCAATAAAGTCGCCGAAAAGGAATGTCGCGGCAAACGAACGGATCAGTCCTTTTGAAGCTGATTCGCAAGGAGGAAATCATGAAAACAAAACGAAGTGTAGTAAACAAGATGCAGAACACCATGAGAAATCAGAATTCACAAGCAACCGACGGCAGTTCGAAGAAGGGAGTAAGAATCCTGGCAGACAGCAAGATCTTCCGCGCCTTTTTGATCAGCGGAGTATTCGCACTGCTTGCCGCATCGGTACAGGCACAGATTATAACGTTCACGCCCCCGGATCCGGGGCCGCCGCTTTACGCCATACTCGAGCCGACCTTCGTCCCGCACACGGACGACTGGGCGGCAGTTGCTTTCGTACGCGCGCCGAGCTGCGTTCCACCCGGCTTTAACCTGCTCAACGTTGTTAACGTGCCCGCCGCTTTTGGCTGCATGCTCACCGTCCAAGGACACGCGATTTGGAAAAACGCGCCACCGCCCGTGGACGAAGCACCCATCCAGGTCAACCTGCTCGGATTAGGCGCGGTGCCCGTGTGGTTCGTCAGTTGGACGGAGATGCAAGCGGCGCTCGCCGACAATGTTCTGACCGTCCCGGAGCTTTCGTCGCTTCCTTCTCTGCGGATCGGCTCGGCCAGCTTCTTCAAAGAGACGCAGCATCCGGGCCCGGAAAGGCCGCAGGGGCCAGGCAACGGCAAGATCGAGATTAATGCCAGGGGAACCCTTAGTGACGGGCGCACCTTCATTCTCCAGGTGAGGGAGATGGGCGTCGATCAGGAAAGCACAATCCGCCACATCAGGATCGAGTTCAAGTAAGCTGGAGCCGTGCTCGTAAGCTCAGCGGCTAGCACAAACAAATTGAACAACAGTAACACCGGGAGTGAGGCTGCTCGCGCAGCCTTTCTTCCCTCCCAGAACCCGCTTCCAACACCTGACCGCTTCAAGCCTCGATTTGGTTTCCATCAAAAACCCCGTTTCCGTATAATGGCGGCGGCAAACCGGAGAGCTTGATGATCACGTGTTCGAAGTGCGGCGCTAGCAACAGAACCGGAGCGGCAGTTTGCAGAATGTGCGCGGTCCCTCTCTCGGGGAGCTCCGAAGCAGTGAGTTCGCGTGCGGGCTACCCGGACGAGGCACCACCAAAATCCAAACAGGAGGCGACCAATTCAGTGGATCAAGAAGGAATCATCTGCCCCGAGTGCAAGACCTACAACGAGGCTGGCTGGTCTTTCTGCCAGCAGTGCGGCAAGAAGCTCTCGCAGCCGGCGCAACCTCCGCCAGCCGCTGAATGGAAGCCGGCCGACGGATTCAGGACCGTCGCTTCCGACCAGCTGATGAAGGTGAGTATCAATCCATCAGAGATGAAGACGGCTGAGGAAGAAAGCCCGGCCGCTAGAGCCAGTCCGCCGCCTCAAACACCGGCGGCCGTGATCGGCGAAGCCAAGCGATCGGCCGCACCTCCGCCCAAACCCGCAGCTCCCAGCGCTCCACCACCTCCGCCACGGGCCGAGCCGCCGCTGGCGAGTCCGCCTTCACCATCTGCGGCTCGCACACCGGAAACTCCCGAGAAGCCTCCGCACGAACCCGCGCGTCCCGCGATAAGTGGAGTCTTTTGCACTCAATGCGGCCAGACGAATAATCCTGGCGCGCAGTTTTGCGCCAGTTGCGGCGCACCGATCGCCGGCGGCCCGCCGCAGACCATGGTGATGTCATCGCCCGTTAAGCCCATCCGGGCACGGCTCTATCTGGTCATGGAGGGCGGACAACAAGGCGACGTCTACGATCTCGAAGACGAAACGGTGGTCGGCAGGGCTTCGGGCGAAATAACGTTTCCGCACGATGGATTCATGTCCGGACGCCACGCGCGGATCGTGCGCCGCGGCGCCAGCTTCGTGCTGACCGATGAAGGCAGTCGAAACGGAACCTTTATCAAGATCAAAGACGAAGTCGAGCTTAAGCCCGGCGATATGATCCTGGTCGGAAAGCAGCTCTTCCGATTTGACACCTAGCAGGCTGCTGAAAACCAGTTCATCGCCGTGGAAAGTTTCAGTCGCCGGATGTTAAGCCGAGAATTCTTCGTGGCATTTTGTCGTTGTGGTTGCGCGGCTGGTTTCGGAAGCGCTAGTCCGCGGAGGTCCGAACCTCACGCTGGGGCCCTTTGATGGACGACGTTCTTGTATCAGTCTTTGCCCGCACCGATGTCGGCATGCATAGAACCGGCAACGAAGATGCGTTCCTGGTTGCCGATCTGACAACGGGCAACGTCGGGCTCGGCCCGGATATAAACGCTCATCGGGTGGGCGAACGCGGAAGCTTGCTGATTGTGTCGGACGGAATGGGCGGCGCGGCGGCAGGCGAGATAGCCAGCGAGATGGCGGTCGCTACCATCTGCGACAGCTTAATGAGCGAGCCGGGGGAAGCGGAGATCGTCCAGCGATTGAAGGTCGCGACCGAAACTGCCAATCAGCGGATCTGGGACCACTCGCAGGAGAATATCGAACTTTTGGGAATGGGAGCCACAGTCACCGCCGCTCTGGTTCAGGGAACTTCGGCGTACATCGCCCAGGTCGGCGACTCGCGAGCCTACCTGATTCGCAACCGGCGGATCAAACAACTCACCAAGGACCAATCCCTGGCCCAGATGTTGTTCGATTCTGGCGCCGTAAATCTCGATCAGATGGCCGCCGTGCCTCAGAACGTGATCATGCAAGCTCTCGGAACACAGCAAGAAGTTAAGGTTGCAATGAGCGCGATTCAACTCTTCCGAAATGACTGCTTGGTTCTTTGCAGCGACGGCCTGTCAAACAAGGTTCAGCCGGATGAGTTGTGCGCGATGGTTCAAGACAGCAAAGACTTGACCGAGGCGTGCGGGCTGCTGATCGAGAGAGCCAACGAACGCGGCGGAGAAGACAACATCACCGTCGTCATTGCGCGATTCGACGGTGAGGCCCTCCACTCAGCCGGCGAAGGCAAGGCGATCACCGGGAGTCTCAGCCCAATCAGCCAGGAGTTTTTCGACGCATCCGCGTTAGACCAATACGCGGCCAGTCGGAGTAACGAGCACGACAAGCCAACCACGTTTCTCAATGCGGCGGTCCTGCCCGTTGCCGAGCAAACCGAGCCGGCTACGCCGGTCGAGCAAACGGAGCCGGCTCCGCCGGTCGAGCCACAACCGGCGAATCGCTTCACTGAGTCCTTCCCGCGACTGGACCTCGAACCTCGCGACGTTTCGTCTTCGCCGTTTATCCGCAGAGGATTCCTGGTCATTGTCGTAATCGGGCTCATGTCGATGTTGTTGCTGCTGGCGACGGCATACTTCTTCTATGACAACTATATCAAGGATCATCCCAGAGAACTCCAACCGCAGAACACATCGACTCCACAGGGCTGATATGCCACCACGACAGCAGAAACGCCGAGCGAAACTGGCCGCCTGCTGATCTGCTTTAAAACTGCGTGACGGCTCTTGTCATCGTGGCGGCCCTCGTCTATAGATATCTTGGCTCGAGGCGCGCTGAGCACTCGCAACTCCGAGATAATATGACAACCAATTCAAATGCTTCGACACCCGCTCCGACAAAAGAACATCATCGATTGGCTGAACTCGGTCCGGGAGTTCCGCCCTGGAGGCGATGGGGACCTTACGTGAGCGAACGCGCGTGGGGCACCGTGCGCGAAGACTACAGCGCCGACGGAAACGCGTGGGGCTACTTCACTCACGATCAGGCTCGCAGCCGAGTGTACAGGTGGGGCGAAGACGGGCTCGCGGGAATTTGCGATCGTTATCAGTTGTTGGTTTTCGCGCTGGCGCTCTGGAATGAACGCGATCCGATTCTTAAGGAGCGCGCGTTCGGGTTGGTCCCTTCGGAAGCTAACCACGGCGAGGACGTCAAAGAGTATTATTTCTACCTCGACAGCACTCCGACTCACAGCTACATGAAGTACCTGTACAAGTACCCGCACTCTGAGTTTCCCTACCGTCAACTGATCGAAGAGAATCGCAGGCTGGGGGGACGCGGCTTCGAATACGAGTTGATGGATACAGGGGTCTTCGATGAAGACAGGTACTTCGATGTTTTTGTCGAGTACGCGAAAGCTTCGGCGGCCGACATTTGCATCAGGATCGAGGCGTTCAATCGCGGGCCTGAGGACGCGCCACTCCACATAATCCCGCAGCTTTGGTTTCGAAATACCTGGGCGTGGACCGGCACCCGCGGCGCCGAGCCATCGATCCGGCAGGGCCCGGGCGGAGATGGCTTCACCAGCCTGGTCGCCGACCATTCGCGGGCTGATGTCTTGCGGGCTATCCCGTATAAGTATGTGCTGGAACAGCGCTATCTCTACGCCGAAGCGAACGGGAGAGCGCTGTTTACAAACAACGAAACGAATCCGTCGCGCGCTCCAGTGATGGGTACGCCGAGCCACGCGCCTTATTTCAAGGACGCCTTTCACAGACATATTGTCGATGGTGAGGCATCGATCAACCCCGCCGGGCTGGGAACCAAGGCTTGTCTTCACTACGAGTCGGTTGTTCCCGCCGGCGGGTCGGTTGTAGTCAAGCTCAGGTTGACCGCCGATGAACTCGAAGCTCCGCTTCATGACGTCGACCAGATCATCGATCTGCGGCGCACCGAGGCCGACGAATTCTACGACTTCATTCATCCGCCGAACGCATCCGAAGATGAGCGTCGAATTCAGCGTCAGGCATTTGCCGGATTGCTTTGGACCAAGCAGAGCTACCTTTACGACGTGAACGTATGGATGGACGGCGACGATCCGGCCAGTCCTCCTCCCGATGGACATCGCACGAGCCGTAACGTGCACTGGCGTCACCTGAACTCGCTTCGAGTGCTTTCCATGCCTGACAAATGGGAGTACCCGTGGTTCGCCGCCTGGGACCTGGCGTTTCACTGCGTCGCGCTTACACTGGTCGATCCCGACTTTGCAAAGGACCAGTTGTGGTTGATGCTCTTCGAGCAGTTCCAGCACCCGAACGGCCAGTTGCCGGCTTACGAATGGGAGTTCTCCGATTTGAATCCGCCGGTTCACGCGTGGGCTTGTTGGCGAGTCTACAACATGGACCGCATTCGTAGCGGCCGCGCCGATCGCGAGTGGCTCGAAAAGTGTTTTCATAAGATGCTCATCAACTTTGCGTGGTGGGTCAACAAGGTAGACGCCGAGGGCAACAACATCTTTGAAGGCGGCTTCCTCGGACTCGACAACATCACGGTGATCGATCGAAGCGAGAAGATGGGCGACGGTTACAAACTGGAGCAAAGCGACGCAACCGGCTGGATGGGAATGCTATGTTTGAATCTGATGCGGATCGCGCTCGAGCTTGCCAAGGAAAACAAGGTCTACGAAGGCCTGGCGACGAAGTTCTTCGAGCATTACAGCTATGTCGCGTCAGCGATGAAACACATGGGCGGGCAAGACTACTCGCTATGGGACGAGAAGGACGGCTTCTTCTACGACGTACTTGTCCATCCCGACGGGAGCTATCACAAGTTCCGAGTGCGTTCTCTGGTCGGGATCATCCCTCTATACGCCATCGAGCGACTCGAGGTCGATTGGATCAAGCCGTTCAGTTCGTTCCGCGCTAACTTCGAATGGTTTATCCGAAACAGAAAAGACATCGTGCAGGATTGCTGCCACCTGGTGTCCCGCGAAGGCGGAGAGGTTTACGTCCTGGCGATCGTCGACGAGCATCAGACCAAGAGGCTACTCGAGAGGGTAATCAATCCCGACGAGTTCCTCTCAGACTTCGGCATCAGGAGCCTGTCGAAATACCACGAGGAGCATCCGTTTGTGTTTGCCGACAAGGAGGTCCGGTACGAGCCGGCCGAAACCGACAACAAGATCAAGGGCGGCAACTCGAACTGGCGTGGTCCGGTCTGGTTTCCAACTACGTTCCTGCTGATCGAGTCGCTGAGAAAGCTGGGCACGGCGTATGGTGAGAACTTCAGCGTTCCGTTGCCGGACGGATCAGGCCAAAAGGTCACTCTCCGTGATATGGCTGGAGAGATAGCGAACCGCTTGATCAGCATCTTCACTCGAAATGAAAACGGCACGCGCCCGGTGTACGGCGGCTCGAAGAAGTTTCAAGAGGACCCGCACTGGCGGGACTACATCTTATTTTACGAGTATTTTCACGGTGACAACGGAGCGGGGATCGGGGCTTCGCATCAAACAGGATGGACGGCCCTGGTGGCTTCGCTGATCGACGAATGGAGAAAGTGAGCTTCGCGAGGGCCGGTTTCGGTGCTACGATCTCGGCCTGAATCGCTCAGCTGCTTCGCTACGTTATGGTGAGCCAAAGAGAGGACCTGAGGATATGGTGAAGAGCCTCGGAACCCTGGTTAGTCACGCCACCATCGCGCTGCTGTTCCTTGTTTCAGCGACTCTTGTCCCTGTGCATTCGGCTGCGAGAACTCCACAGTCGACTCAAAACGATCCAGGACACAAGGAATTTGCGGAAGTTGGCGGCGTACGGTTCTCGTCCCCAAGAGACTTTACAATTCAGTCCGAACGTACGAATCAACTACTTTACATTCGTCACGACAAACATGATCTCGGAGTTCTGGTCGTGGTACCTGACAAGAGAATCGACGATGAGCTTATTCGGTCGATAGCTACCTTGGCAGCCAGGTATCTGTACGCCGTTGACGGGCGCCCCTACAAATGGAAACGCCTGGGAGACTACGAGAAGATCAGTAGCTTCGAGGTCGGCGGGGGAAAGATACAGGGATTCAACGGGCAACAAAGGATGATGCTGGACTACAGAACGCTCAAAGCCGGCGGCAAAGAATTGATAGTTGGATACTTCTTCGGGTTGGGCCGAGGAGCGGATGCCGAGGCATTGTTCGAACGTAACCTTGGCGGAGACTCTATGCCTGGCTCGTACGCGCAGGCGCATGTCATCGCCTCAATAACCGGTGAGAAGTACGATAAACTCAACCTACCCGATAGCTTTATCGCGGTCCCACTAAAGAAGCAATGACGACAAGGAGGCACACGATGCGAAGCGGACGACTAAAGTTGGCTCTACTGTCACTCGTGCTTTTGGCGGCGGCTCTGCCCTCCGTTCGCGCCGCGGCAGACTCACCATCGGCGTGGACGCCCGACCTTATGTTGAAGGTCAACACCATCACGGCCGTGCGCCCTTCACCGGATGGCAAGAAGGTCGCCTTCACTGTCACCGAGCCCATAACCACCGCCGAACGAAGCGAGTACGTGACGCAGATTCACCTCGCAAACGCGGACGGCAGCGGCTCGATGCAGATCACCTTCGCCGACAAATCGTCGAGCGATCCGCAATGGTCGCCCGACGGCGCGTACCTGGCTTTCACCTCAAGCCGTTCGGGCAAGAACAACATCCATCTGATGCGGCTTGGCGGCGGCGAAGCCGAGCAACTTACCAGCGTAAAAAGCGCCGTAGCTGAGTTTGCGTGGTCCCCCGACGGCCGCTCAATCGCTTTCCAGATGAAAGACCCCCAGACTGACGACGAAGAAAAAGCTACGAAGGCCAAAGACGACTGGCGCTGGATCGACGAGAACCTGAAGCTGAGTCAGCTTTACGTGCTCAATATCGAGAAGAGTCCCGAGGGCAAACGCGAACCTCGCAAGCTCACCTCCGCAAACTTCAACGTAGGCAGCTTCGATTGGTCGCCCGACTCGAAGAGCATAGTCTTCAGTCACACTCGAACTCCCAAGGCGAACGACTGGACGACCTCGGACGTTTCTGTTGTTGATCTTGCAAGCGGCGAAGCAAAGACGCTCGTGGCATCCGGCGCAGCGGAGTCCGACCCGCTGTACTCACCGGACGGCAAGTGGATCGCGCTGGTCATGACCGACGACCCGCCCCGATGGGCAACTGATGCGTCGATCTACGTGATGCCGGCCGCCGGAGGCAAACCAAAACGAATCGCCGAAACGCCAGACAATCAGCCGGACCCGATCGGCTGGTCGGCCGACGGCAAGCGAATCTTTTTCATCGAAGCGCGCGGCACGCGAACTCAAATCTATTCAGCCAGTCTTGAAACAGGTGCAATCACTGAGTTGAGCAGGAACACGGCCGTTTGTTCGGCCATCAACCTGAATCGCACTCGCGCGACAGTCGGATTCGCGGGCCAAGCGGCGGATCGTGCTCCCGAAGCTTACGTTGCAAGCCTCGATTCATTTTCCCCCGTGAAGGTAAGTCACGTGAACTCCGACTTGCCAAGGCTACCGCTCGGTCGGACCGAAGTCATTCGCTGGAAAAGCCCGGACGGAATGGACGTTGAAGGGCTGCTGACTTATCCCTCGAACTACGAGGCGGGAAAGCGAGCGCCGTTGCTGCTCGTCGTTCACGGAGGTCCGGCCGGTGTTTTCACTCAGACCTTTATCGGCAATCGCGGCGCCTACCCGATCGCGGCGTTCGCGGCGCGCGGGTATGCAGTCTTGCGAGCGAACCCGCGCGGCTCGTCGGGCTACGGCGTGAAGTTCCGTCGCGGGAACCTCAAGGACTGGGGTGGAGGCGACTACCAGGACTTGATGACAGGCGTGGATCAGGTGATCAAGATGGGTGTGGCCGATCCGGAAAAGCTCGGCGTGATGGGTTGGAGCTATGGCGGGTTTATGACGAGTTGGATCATCACCCATACAAAGCGGTTCAAGGTCGCGTCGGTCGGCGCCGGAGTCACAAACCTAATGAGCTTCAACGGCACGGCCGACATTCCAAGCTTCGTGCCGGACTACTTCGGCGCTGAGTTCTGGGATGACCTCGAAACGTACCGTACGCACTCGGCGATGTTCAGCGTGAAGGGGGTTGCCACGCCGACGTTGATTCAGCACGGCGAAGCCGACGATCGCGTTCCGATCTCGCAGGGCTACGAGCTGTACAATGCGCTGAAGCGACAGAACGTGCCGGTGCGGATGATAGTGTTGCCGCGGCAGCCTCACGGGCCTAACGAGCCCAGGATGGTCCTGAAGCTGATGCAGACCAACCTCGAATGGTTCGAAAAATACCTTGGAGGGTCGAACGCCGCAGCAGCTTCGCGTTGAGGCGAGCCGGGGTGGATCCGCAGGCGTCTTGTACGGGCGTCCCCACCGTGGGCGCCCCTCTTCGCCTGCCAACAGAATCCTCGAGCAAGGGGGGCACCCGCGGCGGGACGCCCGTACAAGACCTTCGATCTATGCGAATCTGGCTATCGAAGAACAGCGACGTTCCTTTACGAGAGCAGCTTGCGACCCAAATCCTGCTCGGCATCGTCAGCGAGGATCTGAAGCCTGGTCAGAAGCTGCCCAGCACCCGCGAGCTAGCTCATCGCTACGACATTCACTCGAACACCGTCAGCGCTGCTTATCGCGACCTTGCACATCGAGGGTGGGTCGAGTTCCGCAAAGGAAGCGGCGTCTATGTTCGCGATCGAGTCGCCGACGCGCCCGCCGACGCCACGCTGGAGTTGGACCAGTTGGTTTCGACGCTGTTTCAGATCGCTCGCGAGCGTGGCCACTCGGTTCGGGAAATCCAAGCTCGCGTGAAGCGCTGGCTCAAAGCTCAGCCGCCCGATCATTTCCTCGTAATCGAGCCCGACGTTGAAATGCGAAATGTCTTGATCGCCGAGATCGAAGAAGCAACCGGTTTCCGAGCGCTTGGCGCCGGAATCCCCGACTGTGCAAAACCCGAATCGCTGGCTGGCTCGGCGCCCGTCGCAATGTACGGCGTTGCAGAGAAAGTGCGCGCAGCCTTGCCCCCTGACGCGTCGTGTCTGTTTCTCAAGCTGCGGTCGGTGCCGGCGTCAATGGCGGGTCAGCAACGCCCTTCGCTGGACTCGCTGGTCACGGTGGTTTCGCGCTGGCCCGAATTCCTGAAGTGGTCGCATACGGTCCTGGTCGCGGCGGCAATCGATCCGGACGCTCTGAGCCTGCGCGACGCGCGAGAACCCGACTGGCAAAAAGGGCTGGCGCAAAGCGCTATGGTGATAACCGATGCGCTGACTGCGAAGAATCTTCCGTCCGGTTGCCGGACCCGCGTGTTTCGAATCATCGCCGACTCGTCCATCGAAGAACTGATAAAGCTCAAAACTTCCTGGCAAAGCCCATCCGCCGGCGCTGTGACAGTCTAAGAAGTGTCACAACCGCAGTCCTCCCTCCTCCCGCGCTTCAATACAATGCCGGAATCAGGAGGACTCGAGATGCTACAGGCAAAACTTCAGCGCATCGCAATGATCGCCGTGTTGGTATTCAGCACGTGTCCGGCTGCGCCCGCGCAGGTTGACGTCGCGCCGTCGGGTCACGAGGTCACCATCGTGGCTGAGACGCGGGGCCGCCTCACGCTGCAATCGGACCTGAACACAAAGCTCAACGAAGCCGGCGACACAATCACCGCGTCGCTTATCGAGCCGATCTATGCGGAAGGCCGGATGGTCTTGCCCAAAGGAACCGAGCTCCGAGGCCAGATCGCGGGCATCGAGCACGCGAAGCGCCTTCAGCGAAGAGGCAACATCTCCATCGTGTTTGACCGCGTGGTCATGCCCTGGGGAGAGGAGAAACCAGTCTCCATTCAAGTCACCGCCATCGAGGATTGGAATGAGAACGAAAAAGCCCGAGGAGACAGGAACGGTAAGATGAAGGCGGGGCGTCAGGGCGACAGAACAATCCGTAACATGGGACGCGGCGGAGTATTCGGCGCGGGCGTTTCGTTGATAGCGTTGATGTTTGGCGGAGCCGCCGGCGCGGGCGGGCGAACGCTCTCGGGTCTTGGTGGAGTGAGCACTGCGGCAGGCGCGATCTCGGGTCTGTTGCTCACCAAGGGAGGGGAAGTGCGTTCGTCGCCGGGCGCGATCCTGCGGATTAAGTTCACCAAGCCCTTTACAACGACGCTTCGGCAGAGCCCGCCTTCCCAAACGCGCCCCAATTCATAGACGGTTTTCGTCGGGACCGCGTTGACCGCGTTGCACAAGAACGAGACCCAATTACAAATCGGCTCGACCTGCCTCGATTGGCAGTACTTCCCGGCGCCAGCGACGGGTTCCCCACAATACAGAGCGGGGGCAAGCCCACCCGACCTGAAAATG
>JBASRN010000271.1:0-1802 GCA_049273855.1 Blastocatellia bacterium | reverse complement strand
CTGGCGTGTACGGTGCTGGCCGTGTATTGCTCAAGCCGGCGCCGGAAGGCAAGGGTGTGATCGCCGGTGGTCCGGTCAGAGCCATAATGCAACTGGTTGGCGTGCGCGACGTGGTGACCAAGTCAATCGGTTCCTCTAACCCGCACAATGTTGTGCGAGCGACCTTCGAAGGCCTGCGAGCGTTGAAGGATCCGATTGCGGTGGCAAGGTTGAGAAGACAGGCTGCGGAAGAAGCTCAAAGCGCCTAGCAAGCCGCTCGAATTGTGGATGTGCCGTGCGCTTGCAGGAAGAGAGACCGCTGAACTGCGAAGCGAGATGAGAGGAGTTAGCAATGGCGAAAGCAAAGAAAGACGGCAATAAGGCTAAGACGGGAGCCTCGACGATTCGCGTTCAATGGTATCGCTCGACCATCGCCACGCCAAAGAGTCACAAGGAGCTCGTGCGCAGTCTTGGTTTAACCAAGCTCAATCAGATAGTGGAACGACCCGATTCGGCATCGACGCGCGGGATGGTCAAGAAGGTTCCGCACCTGCTGCGAATCGTCAGTTAGGGTGGTGGGTCGAGGCCGGGCGCTGAGCCCGCCTCTTACTCAGATTCCCTGGAGTTCAAAAGATGGCATTAGGCATACACAACATCGGGGCGCCGAAGGGCGCAAACAGAAATAAGAAACGAGTCGGCCGCGGGCCCGGATCGGGACACGGCAAGACTTCTACTCGAGGTCACAAGGGTCAGAAATCGCGCTCCGGCTACTCGGGACGCGCAGGGTTTGAGGGCGGCCAGATGCCGCTTCAACGGAGATTGCCCAAACGGGGTTTCACCAACATCTTCATGAAGGAATGGGTGGAGGTGAAGCTCTCGGAACTCGACAAGAGATTCGAAGCCAACGAAGCTGTCACACCGGATTTGATGGTCGAGCGGGGCATGATCAAGAAGGGTAAGCTCGCGCGATTTGAAGGCGTGGTCGTGCTGGGCGGCGGTGAATTGACCAAGGCGCTCGACATAACCGCGCATCGTTTTACGAAGGGCGCGAGAGGGAAGATCGAAGCAGCAGGCGGGAAAGTCACGCTTGTGTCGGAAGCCACCAGCGCCGAATGATGACCGGCTAACGCCTTAACAACGGTTGAGGCTTGCCGGTGAAGTTCCTTTCATCAACGCGGGGTCAAGTCAATGATCGAGAATTTCTTCAACAGCATACGAAACATTTTCGCCGTGCCCGACCTGCGCCGGCGAGTGCTGTTCACACTGGCGATGCTGGCTGTCTACCGATTAGGGTCGCACGTTCGCACTCCGGGCATCGACCCGGTAGCGTTGGCCGCGTTGTGGGAAACCGGCGCGTTGCATCAAAGCCTCGCCGGGGTGATGGACCTGTTTTCAGGGGGGAATTTTAAGGTCGTTTCGATCTTCGCGCTCGGCATCACGCCATACATAACCGCTTCGATCATACTTCAGCTGATGACGGTTGTGAGCCCGCGGCTCAAGGCGCTGCAAGAAGAAGGCGAGATGGGTCGGCGCAAGATCACCCAGTACACTCGTTACCTGACAGTGGTGCTTTGCTCGGTTCAGTCGTTCGGCATCGCTTACTGGCTGCAGAACCAGCAAACGAACACAGGATCTCTGGTTGGCAGTCCGGGTCCCGGCTTTATCGCAATGACGATGCTGACGCTGGCGACCGGGACGACCTTTATCATGTGGCTTGGCGAGCAGATAACCGAGCGCGGAGTCGGGAACGGGATAAGCTTGATCATCTTCGCGGGCATTGTGCTTCGTATTCCGTCGGGCGCAGAGACGATGTACGAGAAGCT
>JBASRN010000265.1:0-2112 GCA_049273855.1 Blastocatellia bacterium | reverse complement strand
ATTGAGGGTTGAGTGTTGCCGCAAAACGCGTTGTTTCTCGTCTTTGCGTCGGTCTGCCGGCATGCGCGTCTCCAGGGAGGAATCGCCCGATGCGTGTAAACATAATTATGTGATACTGTACGCAGATGTCAAGGCATTTATGGATCGCATAGCCCCACAATACCCAGATTACAGAGTGAAGGAGTGGGGCAAAGCGCTCCAACGGCTTGCTGAGGTAGGGCGTAATTGTCCTAACACATGCGGCGTATTTGGCTTTACACCAGCGCGATCGATTCATCACTTCCATCCCCCGATCAGACGCGCCAGCTCGAGCAGATCCTCAACGCGGAATGCTGCGCGGCCGGCGGCCACCACATTGAACGCATCCTCGGCCACCGCACTGGTCCACTGGGCTGGTAACGAACGCAGGCGGCCGGCGGCGTCATGGAACCAAACCCTGTCCTCACGCCAGTTCTGGGCGCGAAGGACTAGTTCGAATTCCTGGCCGAAGAAGGGATGATACGGATGGGTTACCCGGAAACGTCGGCTCTGATCATCGCTAGCCGGGAGCTATAGTCGGATCTGGTGTATGAGCCGCGGCAGTTGAATCGGCGGCGTACCTCTGCTGAAATCGGATTGTCGAGATCTGAGGTCAGCAACCACGGAGGTACGCCATGAGCAAGGATACGGGTAACAGCAAGGGCAGTGCAACGGAGATGGGGCTCACGCTGGAGGAGTTGATCCGGCGCGGAGCTCGAGATGTGATCCAGCGAGCGATAGAAGTCGAGGTGAGCGAGTTGTTGGCCGAATACGGCAATGTGCGCACCCTGGGTGGGCAGGCCGCGGTGGTACGCAACGGCTATTTGCCCGCGCGCGAGATTTTGACCCCGGTGGGGGGCGTGGAAGTGCGCGTGCCCAAGGTGCGCGACCGCTCTGGGGCGGGGGTGAAGTTCAACTCCGCGCTGGTTCCTCCGTATGTGCGCCGCTCCAAGCGCATATCTGCGGCGCTGCCCTGGCTGTACCTGAAAGGCATTTCGAGCGGCGACATGCGCGAGGCGCTCGCCGTGCTGGTGGGCGAGGATGCCAAGGGGCTCTCGCCCAACGTGGTGGGCCGCCTCAAGGCGCAGTGGGCCCAAGAGTACGGGAGCTGGATGAAGCGCGAGCTCTCCAGTGCGCGCTACGTCTACTGGTGGGCCGACGGCATCCACACCGGGGTGCGTGCCGAAGACGATGCCCGCCAGTGCCTGCTGGTGATCATTGGTGTCACCGCGGAGGGCAACAAGGAGCTGGTCACCATCGGCGATGGGCTGCGCGAGTCGACCGAGTCGTGGCTGGAGGTGCTGCGCGAGCTGAAGGGGCGCGGACTCAAAGCAGGTCCGCTGCTCGCCGTGGGCGATGGCGCGTTGGGCTTTTGGGGCGCGCTCGAGCAGATCTATCCGGACAGCCGAGCGCAACGCTGCTGGGTGCACAAGACGGCTAACGTGCTCAATGCCTTGCCCAAGTCCTTGCACGGCAAAGCCAAGGGTGCGCTGCATGAGATTTGGATGGCGCCCACCCGCGCCCAGGCGCTGGAGGCCTTCGAGCGCTTCGTCAAGGGCTACCGGGCCAAGTATCCCGGCGCGGTGGAAAAGCTCACCAAGGATCGCGAGGCGCTGCTCGCCTTCTATGACTTTCCGGCCGAGCATTGGCTGCACCTGCGCACCACCAATCCGATCGAATCGACCTTTGCCACCGTACGCCACCGCACCACGCGCACCAAGAACTGCGTCTCGCGTGCCACGTTCCTCGGCCTGGCCTTCAAACTGGTGCAGGAAGCGCAGAAGAGTTGGCGTCGCATTCGCGGTGCCGAGCGAACCGCCGAGCTGCTCGGCGGAGCGGTGTTCAAGGACGGAGTTCCGACGCCTGACAATCCGTCGGAACGGCAGAGAATCGCCGCCTGATCTTAGCATGCTTGCGGCATCTCATACACCAGACTTGACAATAGCTCTGTTCACGGTCTGGAAGTCGACTGTAGCATCGTAAAGGACCGCATAAGCATCGGCTGCCAGCAAGGCAAACGCGCCGATGGCAACGATAAGTTCGACTCGAGGCTTGCTCATCTTGCCTGTCCTCCTTGAAAGCCGGGGATTGTCT
>JBASRN010000135.1:0-45955 GCA_049273855.1 Blastocatellia bacterium | reverse complement strand
CGATGCGCAAACGCTTCGGGCAGGCGCGCCGGCGATTGCTCCCGGTTTCACACTGGAGTTGATGGCCAGCCACTCGCTGGACTTCTGGCTCACCTCGGAAGATTTGCCTGACCCCGAGAACCGCGTGACCTTGAACAACAAAGGCGAGATCGTCCTCTCTTACAAACTGAACAACGAAGAGGGTCACAAGCGGCTCATCGCAAAGCTCGAAAGCCTGATGAAACAGCAGACGAAATGCGAGATGCACGGCCACGAGTGTCACGTGGGACTGTTCTCACGAAACATCTTCGTCGGACAGCAAATCCCGTTGGCCGGCGTGGCGCATCAGAACGGGACAATACGTTTCGGAAGCGACCGAACAACTTCGGCGCTCGATGCGAATTGCCGCGCTCACGAAGTCGAGAATCTCTACGTCGTCGACGCGAGTTTCTTCCCGTCGAGCGGCGCTGTAAACCCAGGCCTGACAATTATGGCGAATGCTCTACGCGTCGGCGATCACTTGATTGAACAGCTTGGCTGATGGAGTTGAAGATGAGACTCAAGTTTCGAAAAGACTTTATCGCGAAGACGCCGCTCGCGTTTGGCCGGGAAAGAAATGTTGAGTGCAACCGGCCGGCTCGTGAAGGCGAACACGGTGTAGCCAGGCTGCGTCTTCGCGTCCAGTTCGCGTTGTTGCTTCTCCTTGTTACGACGATTCCCCAAGTTACCGCTCACAACCCACTCCCTGCAGCGAGGGGCACGGCTGTCATCGTTGTCCCTCGCTCCTTCCCCGCTAACGGGACGGTTGCCGAGGTCGACGCGGTGGGGATGACCGTGTCGGATGCCGATCGGTCGGTCGAGTTTTTCACAAACGTGCTGTCATTTGAAAAGCTCTCAGATGTAGAAGTGGCAGGCACGGAATACGAACACCTGCAAGGATTGTTCGGCTTGCGAATGCGCGTCGTGCGTCTGAAGCTCGGCGATGAGTTTCTCGAACTCACCGAATACCTGACGCCGAGAGGTCGACCGATTCCCGTCGATTCGCGCAGCAACGATCGCTGGTTCCAACACATCGCCATCATAACCAGGGACATGGACCGGGCTTACGAGTGGCTTCGCAAGAACAAAGCGCAGCACGCCTCGACCGGACCGCAGAAGCTCCCCGAAACGATAAAGCCGGCCGCAGGGATTCGGGCTTTCTATTTCAAAGATCCCGACGGGCACGCCCTCGAAGTGTTGCAGTTCCCAGCGGACAAAGGCGCGGCGAAATGGCATCAGCCCTCGGACAAACTATTCCTCGGTATCGATCACACCGCGATTGTCGTGAGCGACACTGACACCAGCCTCAGGTTTTATCGAGACGCGTTGGGCATGAGCGTAGTTGGCGAGAGCGAGAACTTCGGCACGGAGCAGGAACACCTGAACAACGTCTTCGGCGCGCGGCTTCGCATAACAGCGTTGCGAGCCGGCTCGGGACCGGGCATCGAGTTTCTAGAGTATCTCGCTCCAAGAGACGGCCGGCCGGCGCCGGCTGACGAAAAAGCCAGCGACTTGATTCACTGGCAAACAAAGCTTGTCACGACCAACGCAAGTGCGATGGCTGAAAGGGTGCGCGCGGGTAAGTTTAACTTCGTTTCTTCTGGCGTTATTCAGATGCCGGATTCAAGCCTTGGCTTCGCAAGAGGCTTTTTAGCTCGCGATCCCGACGGCCACGTGATGCAGCTCGTAGACAGATAAGATTCCGATGAGCAACAGGCCAATCTTTATCCCAGTGATACTCGGCACGCCGCGACAGGGACGCTTCAGCGAACACGTCGCCAGGTTTGTGCTCGGCGAAGTCGCAAAACGTGACGGCGTAGAAACTGAGTTGATCGACATTCGCGAGATCGGCTTTTCCACGACCGACGCGGGCGAGGCCATCAAAGACTCGCGATTCTCAGAAACCGTAATGCGGGCAGATGGGCTGATCATCATAGCGCCCGAGTACAACCACGGTTACCCGGGGCTATTGAAGCACGTGCTCGACAGCAACTTGAAAGAGTACATCCACAAAGCCGTCGGTATCTGCGGAGTCTCAGCAGGCCCCTTCGGCGGAACACGCGTTGTCGAGAACATGCTGCCGGTGATGAGAGAGCTCGGGCTCGTCACGATCTTTTGGGACGGGAATTTTTCCAGCGTGCAAAAAGTGTTTAATGAGACCGGGGCCTTGCTCGACGCCTCATACGTCCGCCGCATCGAAAAGTTCTTGAAGGAGCTGATCTGGATGGCAAACCTGCTGCGATATGGCCGAGAGAACGTCTCGTTAGGTTGAGCAGAGCAGGAAAACAATGAGACTGATTTCAGTAAATGTTGGGCTTCCTCGCGAACTGTCTTGGAAGGGGAAGGCTGTAACTACCGCAATCTTCAAGGAGCCTTTAGCCGGCCGTGTGCCATTGCGAACGCTCAACATCGACGGAGATCGGCAGGCTGACTTGTCAGTCCACGGCGGACCAAGCAAGGCAGTTTACGTCTATCCGGCCGAACACTACGAGTACTGGCGATCCGAATTGGGAGATCAGAATCTCAATTGGGGGATGTTCGGTGAGAACTTCACTACCGAGGGACTAAGCGAGGATTGCGTCAACATTGGCGATCGTTTTCGCATCGGCTCGGTTGAACTGATGGTCACCGAGCCTCGCATGCCCTGTTACAAGCTCGCGATGAAGTTCGGGCGTGATGACATGATCAAGCGCTTTCTGGCGAGCGGCCGCACTGGCTTCTATTTCTCGGTGACAAGTGAAGGCGAAGTCGGCGCGGGCGACGACATAACATTGACACATCGCGACCAGAACGACGTGTCAGTCGCAGAGATCACTCGCTTGTACGCGCGTGACAAGAATGACCTTGAGGCGACTAGACGAGCCATGAAAGTTGAAGCCTTGCCCGAAAGCTGGAAGCACTATTTCCAACGCCGATTGGGTTAGACGGAGGCATGATGCCAAAAGCAGACACAATAAGCTGTCCCGAATGTGGAATCGAAATGAACCATCACGCCGACAAGATTGATTACTCGGCGGTGGGCACAACCGATGCGCAGTTTGGAGGCGTTCTTCAAGAGGTGCACAGTTGCCCCGGTTGTGGGAAGTCTGCAACAAGGACTGCAAGTTAGGGTTCGGAGGTTGAATCATGACCAAGGAAGAAATCAGACTGCAACAATCACGCGAGCGGCGAGCTCACTGGAAGCGATGGGGTCCTTACCTAAGCGAACGCGCATGGGGAACGGTTCGTGAGGACTACAGCCCGTACGGCACGGCGTGGGATTTCCTCCCGCACGATCAGGCCCGTTCAAAAGTATATCGCTGGGGCGAAGACGGAATCGGCGGCATCTCGGATCGTCATCAGCTCATCTGCTTTGCGGTGTCGTTGTGGAACGGCCGCGACCCAATTCTAAAGGAACGCATATTCGGCTTGACCGGATCCGAAGGTAATCACGGCGAAGACGTAAAGGAATACTACTTCTATCTCGACTCAACGCCGACTCACTCTTACATGAAGTATCTGTACAAATACCCTCAAGCCGAATTCCCTTACGGCCAGCTTGTCGAGGAGAATCGCCGTCGCGGCAAAGACGCGCCTGAGTTCGAGTTGATGGACACCGGCGTCTTTGATGAAGACCGATACTTCGACGTCGAGATCGAATACGCGAAGGCGACGCCCGAAGACATTCTCATTCGCATCAACGTCACCAACCGTGGACCCGAAGCAGCCGATTTGCACCTGTTGCCGACCATCTGGTTTCGCAACACCTGGTCGTGGCAGAAGGGTGCGCCAAGGCCGAGTCTTCGACAGACAAAAAATGTTCGGAATGCGACGGCTGTTCAGCTCTGCCAGCCTGCATACGGACATCGTTGGTTGTTCTGTAATGGCATGCCCGAATTGCTGTTCACGGAAAACGAGACCAACTCGCGGAGACTTTACAACTACGAGAACGGCACGCGGCATGCGAAGGACGGGATCAACGATTACGTAGTTCACGGGTTAAGGGATGCCGTGAACCCGGCGAAGTCAGGCACGAAAGCGGCGGCGCATTATCCGCTTACCCTCGGTCCGGGCGAGACAAAGACCATCAAGCTGCGGCTCACTGACCTCGAGATTCCTCCGGAAAACAGCGATCCGTGCAACGGGAAGTTTGATGCGACGTTCGACGAGCGAAAGCGCGAAGCCGATGAATTCTACGACTCGGTCACTCCGCGGGATCTTTCGCAGGACGCAAAGTCGGTCATGCGCCAGGCGCTGGGCGGACTGCTCTGGAGCAAGCAGTTCTACTACTACGATATGGGTTCGTGGCTCAAAGGCGATCCCGCCGAACCGGCGCCACCGTCCGAGCGATTGAACGGCCGCAACAACCAGTGGACTCACCTCTACAACGACGACATCATCTCGATGCCCGACAAGTGGGAGTATCCGTGGTACGCCGCGTGGGACCTGGCTTTCCATTGCGTCCCGCTCGCCATCGTTGATTCGGATTTCGCCAAAGACCAACTCGTGTTGTTGTTACGCGAGTGGTACATGCACCCGAACGGACAACTGCCGGCTTATGAGTGGGCTTTCGGGGACGTGAACCCGCCGGTGCACGCGTGGGCTGCGTGGCGCGTCTATAAGATCGACAAGAAGCGCAACGGAAAAGGCGACACGAAGTTCTTGGAACGCGTGTTCCACAAACTAATGCTCAACTTCAACTGGTGGGTCAATCGCAAAGACGCCGAAGGACGGAACGTTTTTCAAGGAGGCTTCCTTGGTCTGGACAACATCGGCGTCTTTGATCGCAGTGCGGCGCTTCCCACGGGGGGCCACATCGAGCAGTCCGACGGCACGAGCTGGATGGGGATGTACTGCTTGAACATGTTGGCGATCGCGATGGAGCTTGCAAGCGAGGACCCGGCATATGAGGACGTGGCCAGCAAGTTCTGGGAGCACTTCTTATACATTGCGCACGCGATGAATCATCTTGGCGATGAGCGAAGCAGATTGTGGAATGAAGAGGACGGCTTTTACTACGACGTGCTCTGCCTGCCTGATGGAACCGGTTTTCCGATGAAGGTGCGTTCAATGGTCGGGCTGATTCCGTTGTTTGCGGTCGAGACTCTCGAGCCGGAAACGCTACGCAAGCTGGGCGGATTCAAGCGGCGGCTCGAATGGTTCATCGACAATCGAAAAGACCTGATCGGAAACGTCGCATGCATGCGGACGCGCGGAAAGGCCGAGCGGCGAATGCTCTCGATCCTCGATCAGGATCAACTGCGCCGCGTCCTGAAAGTGATGCTCGACGAAAACGAGTTTCTATCGCCCTACGGCATACGCGCCCTGTCGCAGATTCACAAGGAACATCCTTACACGCTGCAGGTCAACGGCGCTGAGCACCGGGTGAGCTATGAACCGGCTGAATCGAGCACCGGCTTATTCGGCGGCAACTCGAATTGGCGAGGCCCGATCTGGTTCCCGGTTAACTACCTGATCATCGAGTCCCTGCAAAAGTTTCATCACTATCTCGGCGACGACTACAAGGTCGAGTGCCCGACCGGTTCAGGGCAGATGATGACGCTGTGGGAAGTGGCGGCGGAATTATCGCGCCGGCTTACTCGGATTTTCCTGCGAGATTCAAGCGGCAGGCGTCCGGTCTTCGGCGGCATCGAGAAGTTTCAAACGGATCCAAACTGGAGTGACCTGATTCTGTTTCACGAGTATTTCCATGGCGATACGGGCTCGGGGGTCGGAGCGAACCATCAGACCGGATGGACCGGCCTGGTCGCAAAGCTGATTCAACAGAGCGGAAAATAAACCTGACGGTCATCGGGCATTAGTAATGTGTGAGCGGCCATCGCTCACAAAAACACAGATCAGGAGATTTTGAAAGAAGATGAAGTTGAACATCAGACAAGGTGTTTCGGTCATAGCAATTATTTCATTGGCGATGCTTGCGGCTTGCAGCGCATCGAATGCGGTCGAAAAGGCCGGGAGCTCGCCTTCAGCTGGCGGCGTCGAGCCAGTTTACAAGTCCTCGGGCGCGTTAGCGCTGAAGGGCTACGACGCGGTTGCCTACTTCAACGATGGCAACGCAGTCGAAGGCTCGGAGCAATTCACGTACGAATGGAATGGAGCGAAGTGGCGTTTCGCGAGCGCCGCGAACCGGGATTCGTTCGCGGGCGACCCTGAAAAGTACGCGCCGCAATACGGGGGCTACTGCGCGTGGGCGGTCGGCCACGGCTACACCGCCAAGGGCGATCCGGAAGCGTGGAAAGTAGTCGACGGCAAGCTGTACCTGAATTACAGCAAGGACGTGCAAGCGAAGTGGGTACAAGACATTCCCGGTTACATCGAGAAAGGCGACGAGAACTGGCCGAATTTTCTTAAAGAGAAACCGGAGCACAAAGGCGAATAACAATCGCGAATAACAAGCGCTAGAAGGAGAAGAGCAATGAAAGCAGTGGCAGTATTCCCAGGAAAAACCAACACCGTGCATCTGGCCGAGCTCGCTCAGCCTTCGGTGCGCGAGATTCCAAACGGCCGCGGTGTGCTTGTGAAGGTTCTGCGCGTCGGAGTCGACGGCACCGACAAGGAAATCAACGCCGCCGAGTACGGCGCGGCACCAGAAGGCTATGACTTTCTGGTGCTCGGACACGAGAGCTTTGGCCGCGTCGAATCGGTCGGGCCAAACGTGACGTCGGTCAAACCCGGCGACTACGTTGTGGCGACGGTTAGACGGCCGGGCAAGAGCATCTACGACTTAATCGGCACAAACGATATGACCACCGATGACACTTACTTCGAGCGTGGGATCAATCTGCGCCACGGGTATCTGACCGAGTACTATGTCGACGACGCCGAGTTCATCGTCAAGGTTCCGCAAGGGCTAAAAGAAGTGGGCGTGTTGCTCGAACCGACGACCGTTGTCGAGAAGGGCATCTATCAGGCGTACGAGATTCAGCGGCGAATGAAAGTATGGCGCCCGAAGCGAGCGGCAGTGATGGGCGCGGGAACGATCGGGCTGCTTGCGACCCTGGTTTTGCGATTGCGCGGCCTCCAGGTGACGACCTTCGGGAGAACCGAAAAGCCTCATCTGAACTCGGACTTGATCGAAGCGATCGGCGCTCAATACGTCACCACGGTCGATAAGCCGATCCTCGACGCGGCGAAGGAACTCGGCCCGTTCGATCTAATCTTTGAAGCGACCGGCAATTCATCGGTGGTGTTCGAGAGCATGCAGGCGCTCGCGAAGAACGGTGTTTTGGTGCTGTCGAGCGTGACCGGCGGCGATCGGATGATCCAGGTCCCTGCTGACAAGATCAACCTCGATTTTGTGCTTGGCAACAAGGTAATGGTCGGGACGGTGAACGCAAATCGCGAATACTTCGAGAAGGGCGTGAGCGATTTGTCACAGGCGGAAGCCGAGTATCCCGGCTGGCTCCAGAAACTGCTGACGCATCCGGTAAAGGGTCTCGAGAACTACGGCGACTTGTTCGAAAAGCTGACCACCGCCAAGGGTGCGATCAAAGTGTTCTGCGAAGTGGCGGAACTGTAGGCTTCGCGAGAGCTTTGGCGTCTTTGCGGGACTGCGTGAAACTGAGGCGAGCAAGTCGAGTGATAGCTTCGCGCAAAGACGCAAAGTCCCGCAAAGACGCAGACATATTCTCCAATTGAACCGAGAAAAGCGATGATTCAAATCAATCGAGACATCTGCGGGGAACTCGCGAGCGCAACACAACGCGAGTGGCTTGAAACAAACGGCATCGGCGGGTTCGCTTCGTCAACGATCGCAGGCCTGAACACCCGTCGATACCACGCGCTTCTAACCGCCGCGACAAAGCCTCCAGTGGGTCGTCTCGTGCTGCTTTCGAAACTCGAGGAGACGCTGGTCATCGGAAAACGACGGTACGAACTGTCCGCCAATCAATATCCCGGCGTTGTTCACCCACAGGGCCATCAATACTTGAAAGGATTTCGGCTGGATCCGTTTCCGGTTTTCACTTACGAAGTCGAAGGCGTCGAAGTTGAGAAGTCGGTTTTCATGGTCTACGGCGAGAACAGCACGGTTATTCGTTACCTCGTGCGCGACGGTAACGAGTCTCCCGCGCATATCTCGCTTGAGATTCGCCCGCTTGTCGCCTTTCGCGATTATCACGGCACTACTCATGAGAACTCGTCAATCGACCGCCAAATTCACGTAGAAGCCGGACTTGTTAGCTTCGCTGCATACGACGGACTTCCAACGCTGCACTTCGCCCACGACGCCAATGAAGTGAACGGCAGCGGTGACTGGTATCGCAACTTCGAGTATCAAGTCGAGCGAGAACGCGGACTGGATTTCAACGAAGACTTGTTCAACCCGTTCCTTTTGAAGTTCGACATGACCGGCCGCTCGAGCGCAGCGATCATCGCATCAACGGAGATTCGCGACGCAAGCGACGTAGAAGAATACCGGCAAGTCGAGATTATGAGGCGCGCGGAAATAGTCGCGGCGTCTCCGCACGAAGACCAGCTCGTTTGCGCGCTAGTAGCAGCTGCCGATCAGTACATCGTCGCGCGCGAGCATTGCAAGACTGTCATCGCGGGCTATCACTGGTTCGGCGATTGGGGCCGCGACACGATGATCGCGTTGCCTGGACTCGCGCTGGTTACGGGCCGCATCGGGATTGCTAAGAGCATTCTGCTCGAATTCGCGAAGCACGTCGATCGCGGGATGCTGCCCAATCGCTTCCCCGACGCCGGCGAGACGCCCGAGTACAACACGGTAGACGCGACGTTGTGGTCCTTCGAAGCCATCCGTTCGCTCGGCGAATACACGAACGACTACGACTTCATCCAGGCAAACTTCTATGCGGCACTTGTTGACATCATCGACTGGCACGAGCGCGGCACGCGGTACGGAATCCGAGTGGACGACGACGGTTTGTTGCTTTCAGGCGAGCCCGGCGTGCAGTTGACCTGGATGGACGCGAAGGTCGGCGATTACGTAGTCACGCCTCGTCAAGGGAAAGCCGTAGAGATTCAAGCGCTTTGGTACAACGCGCTTCGCGTGATGGAAGAGCTGGCCGGCAAGTTCGGCGACCGAGCCAACAAGAAGCGCTTTGGCGATATGGCGGCACGCGCAAAGCGGGGCTTTGAGAATCTGTTCTGGAATGAAGAAGGTGGTTGCCTCTACGACGTGGTCAATGGCGACGGGCGCGACGCTTCGATCAGACCGAATCAGATACTCGCCGTGAGTTTGAAGCACTCAATGCTCTCACGCGACAAGTCAAGACGTATCGTTGAAGTAGTCGAACGCGAACTCCTCACTCCGTATGGCCTGAGAAGCCTCGCGGCTTCGGACGCCTCGTATAGGGCTCGTTACGAAGGCGGCGTGTGGGACCGCGACACTGCCTATCATCAAGGCACTGTGTGGCCGTGGTTGATGGGTCCGTTCATCACCGCTTACGTGCGAGCTAACGGCGGCACGAAGCGCGCGCGCGAACGAGCGAGAGAGTTGCTCAGTTCGCTGCAGGATCATCTTTCAGATGCGGGTCTTGGGCACATCTCTGAGATTCTGGATGCCGAGAGCCCTCACGAGCCGCGCGGCTGCATAGCTCAAGCGTGGAGCGTCGCCGAGATCTTGCGGACAGCCGTCGAGGATGTGTTTGCGGTAAAGCCCGCACCAAAGCGCCAAAACGCGGTGCGCTCTGTAGCGAGGTAGTAGAAAGCCCCCCGCCGCGAGCATTCCAAGTCTTACCCGGTCTGTCTGGATCTCTGCATACGCAACTCACCCTTTCCATTTGAGGCGCGAGACACCATCCAAGAGTTCGGCCCAAGGGAATAAACGCACACGCGGCCGGGATGTTATGCTCAGATGCCTTAGGCGATAACTTTTTTTGGCCTAATTTGGAGACCTAATATGGATCAGAACGTTCTACTTCGATCGGTTGCCGTATCGGCCCACGCGCCGGAGATCCAAGGTCACCCAGGATTCCGCGCTCTGATCCCGAATCGGCAGATCGGAGAGGGACGGTACGTCGCACGGTTCGCGCGCACAAAAGAAGAATTGTTCGCCGCGCTGAAGCTTAGGTTCGAGGTCTTTAATCTCGAGCTTGGCGAAGGGCTCCAGGCTTCGTTCCTCACAGGCCGCGACATGGACGAATTCGACGAACAGTGCCACCACCTGATCGTGGTGGACACCGAGAATCGAGACCGGGTCGTCGGGACCTATCGCATGCAAACCAGCGATATGGCTCGAGCCGGTAGCGGGTTCTATTCGAACGTTGAGTTTGAATTGTCGACGTTTCCGCCGGAAATGTTGAGCGATTCGATCGAGCTGGGCCGTGCGTGTGTCGCACAGGATCACCGGAACACGGCTGTGCTGTTCTTGTTGTGGAGGGGACTGGCCGCGTACCTGATGCACAACCGAAAGCGATACCTGTTCGGTTGTTGCTCGCTCACCAGTCAAGACCCGCTCGACGGTGTGCGAGTGATGCGTCTGCTTGAACGCAACGGGCAAATAGATCCGTCATTCAATGTAACATCCCAGCCAGGATTCGAGTGTTTTGCGCAAGATGATGTCCTTGTCGATCGAGAGGTCCGGCTGCCAAAGCTTTTCCAAATCTATATGCGGTACGGTGCGCGAGTTTGCAGTCGGCCGGCGCTGGATAGGCAGTTCAAGACTATCGATTTTCTGGTGCTGTTCGATGTCAAAACGATAGACGAACAGAGCCGCAAGCTGTTCTTTGCGGATCAAGGTGGCGAGTAGTGACCTACGCACGTCTGATCGTTCGAGCAATCGCTTTATCCGCGCTGACCTTGGCGATCTACGCGGTGCTGCTGTTCGGGCTAGCTGTTATCCGCCGATCATCGCGCAGAAGGGCACGGTGGCGAGCGCTTATGCTTCATAAATGGGCGCAAACTACTGCATTCATACTCGGTCTGAGTATAGACGCGAGTTGCAATGCGCCTGCCGCGCCTTTTCTGTTGGTGTCGAATCATCTCAGCTATGTGGATGTGGTTGTTCTTGCATCGCGACTCGAATGCTTATTTGTCGCGAAGAAAGAGGTTGAGAGCTGGTCCATAATTGGCGCCCTCTGCCGAGGAGTAGGAACAGTTTTCATCGATCGAAGTAATCGCCGCGATCTTGCAAGAGTCAACGGCGAGATCGCGCAAGCGCTGGAAGACGGCCGCGGCGTAATCCTATTCGCTGAAGGTACCAGCACCAAAGGCTCATCGGTCTTGCCGTTCAGATCGTCTTTACTGGAGGCGGCGGCGAGACGGGGGTTCCCGGTCTCGTATGCGGCAGTGAGCTATAGAGTATTGGCTGATGATCCCCCGGCAAGCGGGTCGGTGTGTTGGTGGGGAGACATGACCTTTGGAAGCCATTTCGCCGCGTTGTTAAGGCTGAGACGCATCCAAGCGACAGTCTCGTTCGGCTCAGACGGGATTCGAGCGGACGACCGCAAGACTCTGGCCGATCGACTATGGTTTGAGGTCAACAGGCTGTTCGTTCCAGTCGAACTTGATAGCGCGAGCCCAAGACTTGCGCCATTTGATTCTCAGCCCGGGATCGGAGTAGATGAACAATGCAACGCTGCGACACGCTAGTAGCCGATAACATCGCAATTCTGAAACAGGGCGTCGAGCTGACATCATGCCTCGGTCCTCTTTATTCGAGTGCCACGCCGCGATGTCTCCAAGGCGGCATCGGCGCACATTTTCGCCATTGTATCGATTTCTACAACTGCTTTCTCTCGTCTGCTGGTAGTGGCCGCATCAACTACGATTCGCGCGCGCGCAACGAGCTTGTCGAAAGCGATCCGGAACTTGCCGCTTTCGAATTGCAGGCCATCATCGATGGACTGCGAAGCTTCTCGTTCGCCGACGGTCATAATGAGTTACTCGTGGTCCTTGAAGGCTCGACGCGAACTCACGAGCGACCTTGCTGGAGCCGGTCGTCGATTGCGCGTGAGCTTCAGTCGTTGTTGAGTCACACGGTTCATCACTACGCGTTTATTGCTGTAGCTCTACGACTGCAAGGAATAGAACCCGCGTACGAGTTTGGTGTTGCGCCCTCGACTCTTGAATATTGGAGACAGACTGCGTGATGTGCACCGTGAGCTGGATCCATCAAGATGACGGCTATCACTTATTGTGCAATCGCGATGAACGACACACACGGAAACCGGCTCTTCCGCCACGCGTCCACGAGCATAGCGACGTGAGGTTCATCGCCCCGATTGATGGCGACCACGGCGGCTCGTGGATCGGGGTTAACCAGTTTGGATTGTCGCTGTGCCTGTTGAATCGTTACAAGGACGGCGAGCAATCGGCGACCGGGTCAAAGAAAAGCAGAGGGCTTCTGTTGGCTGGGTTGATGGACGCCCCGAGCCGCGCGGAAGTGCACAATAGCATGTTAGAAACAGATCTGTCGCGATTTCAGCCGTTCACCCTGGTCGCGCTCGAGCCTCAAAAGAAGGCGCTGCTAGTTCATTGGACCGGTCGCGAGTGCGTGAGCGACTTGGATGGCGAGGGAGCGATGCCGCTCACTTCTTCGTCGTACGATCCGGTGGGCGCTGGCGAGTCTCGCCAGCACTGTTTCGAGCGCCTTGTAAGCGGCCCGGGCAAGACAGCGGAGCTTCTGTTTAGATTTCACGCCAGCCACGAACCCGTGCGCGGCCCGTACTCGACCTGCATGCACCGCGATGACGCGAGGACCGTGAGCTTCAGTTGGATCAGAGTCGCCGCCGGCAAAATCGAGTTCTGCTATCATCCCGTCTCGCCTTGTTCGCTTTGGCCCGATACGGGTCGAGTCTCAACTGCCCTCGAGATGTCGAGAACGCTGCGATGAAGCCGTCAGCTCAGAATAAAGTAAGCCTGGCGCTGCAAAACTGGAAGTGGCGAGTCGCGCTGCTCTACCTGACGCTCCTCGTGGCTTCGCATGTCGTTATCCGGGCGAGTTCGACGGACCCCAGTGTCCGAGCCGGTTCAGTAGTAATCGTGCAAGCGATCGACGGCGAGCGGCAGACCAACCGCGAAGTTCGGATCGCTTATCAAGAGTACGGTTTGAACGCGGACGCGGCGCGTCCCACGATAGTTCTTGTTCACGGCAGTCCTGGGCACCAAGACGATTTCCGCTCGCTCGCGCCCGAACTCGCGAAACGTTATCGAGTCGTGGCACCTGATCTTCCCGGATTCGGAAGCTCGACACAAAACGTTCCCGATTAT
Organism: Blastocatellia bacterium; assembly: GCA_049273855.1. GTDB lineage: Bacteria > Acidobacteriota > Blastocatellia > UBA7656 > UBA7656 > Onstottus_B. Next base: position 32,761 of record JBASRN010000135.1, on the reverse strand, counting down.
TCAATCGGTGCCCACGCACGCTACGTCATTGAGTTGATGGACGCGCTGGGAATCGAGCGCGCCCACCTGCTGGGTTTCAGCATGGGCGGCGGGGTCGTATTGAATATTGCCGACATCGCTCCGCAACGGGTTCTATCGATTACTATGCTCTCGGCGATCGGCGTTCAGGAAGCGGAGTTGCTCGGCGACTATCACCTGAATCACGCGCTGCACGGAGCGCAACTGGTGGCGATATGGTTGTGGGAAGAGGGTGTGCCCCACTTCGGTCTGTTCGGCCATTCGATGCTCGACAGGTCATACGCTCGCAATTTCTATGATTCGGATCAGCGGCCGCTGCGGGGAATCTTGTCCCGTTTTGAGCAGCCGATGCTGATCATTCACGGCAAACGCGACCTGCTTGTGCCGTTCGAAGCGGCCCTTGAGCATCACCGTATCGTCCCGCAGAGTGAAGCCGAGTTCCTCGACGAAAATCATTTCATGGTCTTTGGGAAGGGAGCGATGCTCGCGCGCAAGATCTTCCAGTTTCTCGATCGGGTCGAGCAGAGCAAGGCAACGACTCGATCGACGGCGGATGCAGACCGGCTTGCGCGAGCGGGCTTGCCATACGACCCGGCGGGCGTTCCAAAAGCGATGGGGGTAACCGCTCTTGTGCTGATGATGCTGATCGCTGCTTCCACGCTTGTTAGTGAGGATCTCACTTGCATCGGAGCCGGCGTGATGGTCGCGCAAGGGCGTATCGATTTCGCGGCGGCCGCGTTGGCGTGTTTCCTGGGTATCTTCGTCGGCGACGTGCTGCTGTTTCTCGCGGGCCGCTATCTCGGGAGGCCCGCTCTGGCGCGAGCGCCGCTGAAGTGGTTCGTGCGACCCGACGATGTCGAACGCAGCTCTGCGTGGTTCACTCGACGCGGAATTGTGGTTATCGCCGCGAGCCGGTTCGTTCCGGGTATGCGATTGCCGACTTACTTTGCGGCCGGGTTGTTGAACACAAAGCTGTTCCGCTTCTCGATCTATTTTCTTCTCGCGGCGATTGTGTGGACGCCGTTGCTGGTCGGGCTGTCGAGCGTGGTTGGGGCCGAGGTGATCAAGTCGGCGCTACTTGCCCGGCAGAGCGTGCTCGTTCAACTGTTGATCGCAGGCGTGGCGCTCTACCTGGCCGTGAAGCTTGCGATTCAGATGGCAACCTATCGCGGACGCCGATTGCTTGTGTCGAAGTGGCGAAGGCTCACGCGATGGGAGTTCTGGCCGATGTGGGCGTTATATCCGCCGGTAATCTGCTATGTGCTATTCCTGGCATTGAAGCATCGAAGCCTGACAGTCTTTACCGCGGCCAATCCCGCGATACCGGCAAGCGGGTTTATTGGAGAATCGAAGCTCGACATACTGCGCGGTCTTGCGACCTCAAACGGCTACATCGCGAGATCGACGCTGATTGAAGCGCCGCTTGATTTGGAGACGAGGATCGAGTCCGTGAAGCGTTTCATGGAGGAGCACGATCTGAGTTTTCCGTTCGTCTTGAAACCTGATCAAGGGCAGCGCGGATCCGGGGTCGCGATAATTAGATCAACCGAAGAGACGGATCGTTACTTTTCGAGCGCACCGGTAGACACAATCATTCAAGAGTACGCTCCAGGTGTCGAGTTTGGCGTGTTCTACTATCGGCAGCCGGACGAGAAGCGAGGCCGGATCTTTTCGATCACCGAGAAACGGATGCCTGCAGTAACCGGCGATGGCGCGAGCACGCTGGAAAGGCTGATCCTCGCTGATGATCGCGCCGTGTGCATGGCGCAATTTCTGCTCGACAAACACAAGACGCGGGCGAACGAGGTTCCGGCCGAAGGCGAGCGAGTCCAGTTGGTCGAGATTGGCACGCATTGCAAAGGCGCGCTGTTCCTTGACGGGAGCTGGATCAAGACGCCCGAGCTTGAAGCAAGGATTGACGAGATCAGCCGCTCGTTCCAGGGATTCTACTTTGGGAGGTTCGATATCCGCACGCCTTCGGTTGACGATTTCAGAGCGGGCCTCAACTTCAAGATCGTCGAATTGAACGGCGTGACCTCTGAAGCGACTCACATCTATGACCCGCGCAACAGCTTGATTGACGCCTACCGAGTGCTGTTCGAACAATGGAGACTTGCATTCGAGATCGGGGCGAAAAATCGCGAACGCGGCGTCAAACCGAGCTCGCTTCGGGAGTTGTTGAAGGCGATGGGGGACTACAGCAACCGCCCGACTCCTTGGGTTTGATTGTCGGCCTTGAACCGATCCACGATGCACCAAGCCACGATCATCTTAGCCGCCCTTCTCGCATTGCATTCTTCCGGCGCCTCGTCCTTCGCGGATTTGTTTCCGTCCCGCGCAACCCTCCGCGCGATCGCTCCTCAATCAACGAGAGACGGCGCGGGGAACGCCGTCAATCGAACTCGCAAGCTGGTCGATGAAGTCATCGCGGCATCCTATCCCGAGTTTAAGAATTCGAATATCCGGATCAAACCGTTTCGGTCCCGGTCCGACTATTTCAAAGCGCGCTTCGGCCTTCCTCAGTATTTTTTCGCGCGAATGCGCTATCTGGTGTTCGTAAATCCGCGTGTCTTCGAGCTGGAATGTCCGGAGGCCGGCGTGCGGGCTATAATCGCGCACGAACTCGCGCACGTCGTATATTTCAAACGGCGAAATCGTGTGCGCCTTGTTGGACTCGTTCGGCTCAAGTCGAAGCAATTCAGCGCCGAGTTTGAAAGACGGGCGGACCTCAACGCAATCGCGCTCGGCTATGGCGAAGGCTTGAAAGAATACCGGCATTGGCTCTACAGCAACGTCCCGGCCTCGAAGCTCGCGGAAAAACGAAGAGACTATTTCACGCCGGACGAAATCGATGCAATTCTGTCAGCGTCGCGCACGCGGCCCGAGTTGCTCGCGTACTGGTTCAAGCACGTGCCGTTGAGTCTGAATGAGATTCTCGCGGCGAAATGAGCCGAGCTGCTGGAAGCGCAGGCTCGACTGCCTGCCTGGCCTGGTGCGAGGAAAGACATTGTTAGCAAGAACCAGGCAAGTATGCTTGCGCTCAGGAGGAGGTTCGCAATGCCGGATTGGCTTGAGCGTGTTCTCTCGACTCTCATCGGTGATCACCGCCATTACTCGATCGAGCGCCGGTTGTTCAATACCATTAGCCTGCTCAACGCGGCGGCGAACATCGGCGGCGCTGTCGCGGCGCTGATGTACCAGGCCGACCGGTTTCTCTTTCTGTTGCATCTCGGAACGGGCGTGCTGTTCGGCGTTTTCTACTACCTCTCCCGTTTCAAGGACGCCTACCGAGTTCTGTACTGGCCATTCCTCTCGGTGATTCTGGCTTTCTTGTTTATCAACTCGCTTTTCAACGCCGGGTCAGCCGGAGGAGCACACTATTACTTCATTCCTGCGCTGGTGATAGGAATCATTCTGTCGGCCAAGGCGCGCCGGGCCATCGTTACGTTCCTCGCGTTTGGCGTCACGACCGCCGCTCTGTTCATAGTCGAGCAGCATCACCCTGATTGGATCACTCAGTACGCGAGTCCCCTGGAGAGAATGCTGGACGTCCGCAGCAACTTTCTGTTTGTACAGCTTCTCACGGGCATTCTGGTCGTGGTGCTGATCAAGAACCTCAACCAGGAGCGCGCCAAATCCGATTCGCTCTTGCTCAACATTCTTCCTGCGAGCGTGGCCGAGGAGCTGAAGGCAAACGACGCGGTCAGTCCGCGTCATTACGAGAGCGCGTCGGTATTGTTTACAGACTTCGTTGGCTTTACACAGATAGCCGAGGGCATGACTCCGGACGAGCTGATCACCGAGTTGGATGCGTGCTTCAGCCGTTTCGACGCGATCGCACGACAGCACAAGATGGAAAAGATAAAGACGATTGGCGACTCGTACATGGCGGTTGGGGGCGTGCCATCTGCGAACCGCACGCACGCCGTTGACAGCGTGCTTACCGCGCTTGAGATTCAGCGCTTCATGATGGCAGTTGCAGAGAAGAAGAAAATGCTGAACAAACCGTGCTGGCAATTGCGTCTCGGGATTCACACGGGTCGGCTCGTAGCGGGTGTGGTCGGCCGCGAGAAATTCGCCTACGACGTTTGGGGAGACACGGTGAACACCGCGAGCCGTCTCGAATCTTCGGGGCTTGCGGGCCGGATCAATATCTCAGGTGCCACCTACGAACTCGTGAAAGACCTCTTCGTCTGCGAGTACCGCGGCAAGATCTCAGCTAAGCACAAAGGCGAGATCGATATGTATTTTGTGAACGCGATCCAACCGTTACTGTCTCAGGAATCGGGAGAACCGAACCAGCGGTTTATCGAGCGGTGCAACGCGCTCAACGTTCGCTCATCTTCGCCCGCGTAGCGACGGACGTTGTTAGAGTGTGCTTCCAAAGAACCGGCTGCCGACGATCGGGATCTCGCTCCTGCGGATGAAAAGAATCGCGGCGCTCAAGACGAACACGGTGACTGCCAGAATGAACAGCAAGCCGCCATCCTCCTTTACGACTATTCCAAGTTTGGTCAGATGACTGAAGATTGCGCCGGTTATCGTTCCCAGAGCAAGCACCGCTCCTATTGTTACCGTCGAAGGAATAAGCAGTAGGATCACTGCGACCAGCTCGACGGCCCCTGAGCCGATCCGGCCCCACGGCTCGAGCCCGAGCGTTGAGAAAATGTACTTAGACTCCTCGGCTCCGGTGAACTTGAAGAACAGTGTTTGAAAAAGGATCGCCGCGACGATGATTTGAAGTATCCAACTTGCGATGTTCTGAGTCTTACTAAGAGTCATTTTCGTCCCTCCGTCGAATTCTCTCAACAGAACAATCCCTCAGCGTGGTCGAATTATTCCAGCGGGTCGTCGTTGGAATAATACGGCCGGCCGGCGCAATTCAACGACGAGGACAACATTACCAGAGGTGAAGGGTACTCAAGAAACGGGGTCGGTAGCGACCACCCCGCGATCGCCTTGGGTATCCAGTGTCTTTTCGTGACAGCGGCTGCTATCAGGAGGCTGCTGATTTTTCCAAACGGCTGGAATATCACGGGAGTCGGTTGGGATAGAATGGATAGGGCGAGAGTACGAACAGCGGCCGGCGGACCGATCTACCAGGCGGCATGGGCTAATCAACAGGTCGCTGGCTTGGAAACGCGCGACCACCTGGCTTTCGTGATTTCAAAACGAGACGATGGATACCAACATTCAGTTCGCATCGAGTCTTGCACCATCGGTTCGCGATTTCCATGCGCAGTTGGAGTCGTCAGGCGGGTCGATGATCACGCGATCATCTTTGGTTTCTGGTAAGTACTTCGTCAAAGCTTAAGCCGCAGGGAGCATTACAATGTCAGAAGGACGCAAGAAAGTGGTTATCCTGGGTGGCGGGTTCGCGGGCGTCTACACGGCACAGTACCTCGAGAGCGCGCTGGGGCGGCGCGATGATTTCGATATCGTTCTCATCAACAGAGAGAATTATTTTGTGTTCCAGCCTATGCTGCCTGAAGTCATCTCTGGCAGCATTGGCATCACAGACACTGTCAGCCCGATTCGGCGGTTGCTTCCCCGGACAAACGTCCACGTGCGCGATGTCGAGTCGATCGATCTCGATAACAAGACCATCACAACAAGCCCTGGATTTCGCCCTCATGCACACGTGATCGCTTATGATTATCTGGTGCTGGCGCTTGGGAACGTGACAGACTTTCGCGGGCTCCGAGGACTGCCCGAGCACGCTCTTCCGTTCAAGAACCTCGCTGATGCTCTGTACCTGCGCAACCATCTCATCCGGGCGCTCGAAGAAGCAGCTATCGAGACCGAAGACCCGGAACTGCGGCGACAGTTGCTGACTTTCGTAGTGGCCGGCGGGGGATTCTCAGGAGTCGAAGTTGTGGCCGAATTGAACGACTTCGTCCGTGGAGTCGCCCGCAACTATCTTGGCATTGACCCCGGAGAGATTCGAGTCGTGCTGGTGCACTCGCAAGATCGAATACTGCCGGAAGTCTCCGAGAAGCTCGCGCTGTTCGCGCAAAACATTCTCACGAAGCGCGGCGTCGAAATAAAGCTGAAGACGCGCCTTGAAGCTGCAACAGGCGAAGAAGCGTTACTGGCAAGCGGCGAGAAGATTCCCACAAGGACGCTTGTTTCCACTGTGCCCAGCTCGCCACACCCGTTGCTTCAGGCACTCGATCTGCCAAAGGGCAAAGGCGGCCGGCTTATCGCCAACGGGTCTCTTGAAGTTCAGGGCGCCGACTCGGTTTGGGCGCTCGGCGATTGCGCGCAGATCCCTACCAAGGACGGAGGCTTCGCTCCCCCGACGGCCCAGCACGCGATCCGCCAGGCGAAGACCGCCGCGCATAATATCGTTTCGGCGATTCGCGGAGGTTCAAAGACCGAGTTTGCATTTGGAGGCCTGGGGAAGATGGGCGCGCTGGGCCATCACTCTGCGGTTGCCGAAATTATGGGTATCAACGTCAGCGGCTTTCTGGCGTGGTGGATGTGGCGGACGATCTACTTAATGAAGCTACCGGGTTGGGGGAGGCGCTTGAAGGTAGCTACCTCGTGGACATTGGATTTACTGTTGCCCGCCGATCTGGTCGAGTTAAAGCTGTCGGGCTCTCAGGGGATGACTCAGCAGCACTTCGAGCCCGGCGAAGAGGTCTTTCATCAAGGCGACCTCGGGGATCGAATGTACATCATCGTAAGTGGCAATGCGGAAGTCGTTCTCGCAGAGAATGGAATCGAGCGGTCTCTTGCGAGGCTTGGTCCTGGCGAATACTTCGGCGAGATGGCCTTATTGAAGCAGAGCACGCGAGGCGCGACGGTGCGGTGCATCGCTCCGATGGACGCGTTGAGCCTGCCGAAGCGCGAGTTCAGCTTGCTTGCCGCTTACTTACCACAGGTCCGCGAGTCGCTCGAAGCCGTGATGGACCAGCGAGCGCGAGCAAACGCTCAAGGTGCTGCGGCGGTTGATACGAACCTCAAGCCGCAGCGCTGATTAAATAGATGGGGCATTCCCTCCGAGTTGGTTTCGATCGACCGTTTTGTTTCGCGTTATACCCTCTAAACACTGGCAATCGTCCGCGTCGTCCCGAGTCGCCCGCCGCCGACAATAAGGCGCGCGTCTGGTTGGGATGTCGGCTGAAACGGATTGTCTATCTGTGCGTCGAGGCGCTTGGGACGAATTCAACGGGAGATTGGCTGGCCCCACCAGACCCACACCCAGAATATTTGCCGTGCATAATCCTGTGGCAAACCAGACAGCCATTTCTGATTTGACGGATAAATGCAAAGGGTCTACTTGAGCTGCCCAAAACGCTCAAAGTTGCAAGGCTCGCAAAATTGACTAGCGATTCCGCACCAGTAATAATCTCAAGCGAGATTTCTTTGGGCCGCGGCTGAACACTAATCGCAAGGGAGAAGGATGCAAATAGAGGAAGCGCGCTGCAAGCACGAAAGACTGCGGAGACAATACCCGGTATTCAGTTACGAGAGTTTCGCCTTCGAGAGAAGCGGCTCCTCCCTTCGGCTCCAATTCGACTACCGCGTGCCGCCCGATCTGAGCCTCAAGACGCAGACGATTCTCGAACGCGTGCCTGAAGCGTGGAACCGAATCCCAGCCCCGGTTTTCGAGAACCTTGCTTTCCATCTCGGGCTCATCGAATCGTTCAGTTACTGGAAGGCCACTTGCTCGCCTTCGATTGTCATCAATGCGGGACCGCTCGACAACGAACAGATCGCATGGTGGAAGGACCTGCTGCTCCATGGCATGCGAGAGTTTTTCTATGTGAACAAGATCGATTTCACTTCAGCAGGGTTTGTTGAGCTTACGGCGAGCGATGGTTCGAGCCTCGCAGGCTGGGATCAGTTGCTAACGGATCGAAGCCTGCTCCCGATTGGGGGCGGGCGGGACTCAGCTTTCACAGCCAGGGTCTTTCAACAGGCAGACAAGCCGTTTGGATGCATGATCCTCAATCCGACGCCGGCATCTCTACGGGTCGCATCGGCGGTTGGCTGCGCTGAGCCGGTCATCATTCAGCGCACACTCGACCCGCGCCTCCTGAAACTGAACGAGGCGGGCTACCTGAACGGCCACACCCCGTTTTCTGCGATGCTCGCGTTCCTCGGCGCTATTTGCCTGGTCGTGTATGACTACTCGAAGATCGTCATCGCAAACGAACGCAGCTCGGATGAGGGGAACACGGTCTTCCTCGGCAAGAAGATAAACCATCAGTATTCGAAGAGCTTCGCGTTCGAAGAGAAGTTCGATCGGTATCTACAGAAGTACCTGCTTAAGAACGCCAGATACTTCAGCTTCGTCCGCCCGCTGTACGAGCTGCAAATCGGGCGTGCTTTCGCTCGCTACCCTGAAATGTTCGGCGCGTTTCGAAGCTGCAATCGAAATCAAAAGAGCGACTCATGGTGCGGCGCCTGTCCAAAGTGCCTGTCGGTCTTCATCACCTCTTATCCGTTCGTTTCTCATGCCGACTTGATCCGGATGTTCGGTTCAGATTTCTTCCAGAACGAAAGCTCGATTTCCATCATTCGTCAGCTTGCCGGGTTGGACGAACACAAACCATTCGAGTGTGTAACGACGCTCGACGAAACCATCGCGAGCCTTCACCTCTGCGTCACGAAGTGCGAAAAAGAGGGTAGGCCGCTTCCTCCCGCGCTACGACACGCGCGTGAATCGATTCTTCCCCCCGACGGACAGGCCGCGTCGATCGCGTCCCGCGTCCTTTCCAACGACGATCCCCAACATCGAATCCCGGCGGAGTTCGAGAAGCTTTTGCTCGCGGCGGTGCGAGAATGATCCTCGAACAACTCGAACAGCGGCGTGTGGTTCTGCTGGGCTTCGGCGTGGAAGGCCAGGCAACTTACGAGTATCTGCGCTCGAGGTTTCCGAACAAGCCAATTGGCATCGCCGATCTGCGCCCCCTTGCTGACCTGGAGATTGCGCCCGGAGTTCTCTCGCGTTTGAAGGACGACGGAAACATCTCAGTTCATTGCGGCGAGAAATATCTTAACGCGCTGCGAGACTACGAAGTTATAGTGAAGACGCCTGGCATTGCGAAGACCAATGCTTCGCTTCGCGCGGCTGTAGAGCGCGGCGCAATGCTGACTTCTCAGATGGAGGTCTTCTTCGAGCTGTTCGATCGTCGAAGAATCATCGGCGTGACCGGAACCAAGGGCAAGAGCACGACGACTTCGCTCATATACAAGCTCGCGCGCGAAGCCGGGCTCGATATGATCCTCGGGGGAAATATCGGCGAGCCTCCGCTGTTGCGCCTCGATCAGGCAACCGAGAAGGCCGTGTTCGTTTTGGAGCTATCAAGCTACCAGCTTGAACCGTTGCGTCGCAGTCCTCATGTCGCGGTGTTGCTGAACATCGTACCCGAGCATCTCGATTATCACCCGAGCTTCGCCGAGTACGCGTCGGCTAAACAGAACATCACGAGCTTTCAAGACGAGTCGGATTTTCTCGTGTACAACTCCGACTACCGGCTGCCCTCCGAGATCGCCAGCCGCACACTTGCGCGAGGCGTTCCGTTCAGCGTTAAGCGCGCGCTCGAGTTCGGGTGTTATCTGGAGGACGGGCGTGTCATCTTCGCGGATGGCCAAACGCAGATAGAGATTTTGAAGACGAGGGACATCCCCCTGATCGGGGCTTTTAACGTGCAGAATGTTTGCGCCGCGGTTACAGCCGCGGTGATGGCGGGCGCTTCGACCGAGACGATGGCGGATTCGGTTCGAACCTTCAAGCCGCTTCCTCATCGGCTCGAATTCATCGGCGAGTATCGCGGAATCCGTTTCTACAATGACTCCATCTCGACCGTGCCCGAATCCGCATTGAGCGCGGTCGAGGCTCTGGGCGCGGACGTGCAGACACTGATTCTCGGTGGACACGAGCGGCATCTCGACTATGCAGACTTTGCGAGCGGCCTATTGAGCAGCAAGGTTGAGAACTTGATCCTGTTTTCGCCAACCGGCACGCGGATGTGGGAGGCGGTTCAGGCGGCGGCAGCCGAAGTGCAACCCGCGCTCAAGGCTTTGCCTGTAGAGACGATGGAAGAAGCGGTGCGCGTGGCTTTCGAGAACACGTCGCGGGGCAGGATTTGTTTGCTGTCCCCCGCGTCGCCGAGCTACGGAAAATTCAAGGACTATCGCGAGCGGGGGGACGTTTTTAGAAAGCTGGTGGCGGAAAGGAGCGCAGATAGGTGGGAATAGCCCCGACTGGCTTGAACGACCTTCGTGTGGCCGAAAAAAATGAGGGCGAGCCGCTTTGCACACCGTCTCGCCCTCTACCATTCCGCTCACTTTGGAGAAAAGAGGCAGTTCTTTTGCTGCCGGTAAGATTGTACCAAACCTTTGCCGCCGCGTATAGCGCCGGAGCGATCTCAGCCCCTAAGCATCTCGACAAGAAGAATCGACACAGCAGCCGGCGTGACTCCCGGTATCCGGGCTGCCTGGCCGATAGTGCGGGGGCGAATCGAGCCGAGTTTCTGTACAACTTCGTTCGAAAGTCCCGAGATGCCCGAGAAGTCGACGTCGCGCGGGATCTCAAGCTCATCGTAGCGCCCACGCTTGCGTGCGAGTATATCCTGATCCTTCAAATAGCCTGAGTACCGAATGTCATTCAGCGCAACACCTATCTCCTTTTCGTTGATGGCCTCGCCGATCGCCGACTTGACGATCGCCCTCAGCTTCTCCGAGTTGCAATCCGGACGCCGCCCGAGATAATCCAGCCGCTTGCCTTGATAAGCGTCGGCCGAGCCTTCAAGCTCAAGCTCGCTCAACACGTCATCCCCCAGCTCAGTGACCTTTGCAGCCGCAAGATAACTTCTCACCTTCTCGACGTCCCTCTGCCGGCGTTGGAATGCTTCGTAGTCGGCGGCGTCGATCGACCCGAGCTCACTCGCAAGCGGGGTCAATCGCTGGTCGGCGTTATCATAACGAAGCGACAGTCTCATCTCGGCGCGCGAGGTGAACATTCGATAAGGCTCGTCCGCGCCCCTGGTCACAAGATCGTCAACCATTACTCCGATGTAGCTCTCCTGGCGATTGAGGGTGATCTGTTCGCGATCCAGCGCAGCGAGCGCGGCGTTGATCCCGGCTACGATCCCCTGGCCAGCCGCCTCTTCGTAGCCCGACGTCCCGTTGATCTGACCAGCATGAAACAATCCGCCGACCAGCTTCGTTTCCAGCGTGCCGTACAGCTCACGGGGATCGACGAAGTCGTACTCCACTGCATAGCCCGGGCGCAGCATCTTAACGTTCTCAAGCCCCGGTATCGCGCGCACGAACTCGATCTGGACCTCTTCAGCCATGCTCGTCGATATGCCGTTCGGATACACCTCGTAGGTTTCGTAGCCCTCGGGTTCGAGGAATATCTGATGTCGCAGCTTCTCCGAGAACTTTACAACCTTGTCTTCGATCGACGGGCAGTATCGCGGGCCGATGCCCTTGATCTCACCGCTGTACAACGGCGACTTGTCGAGGTTGCGGCGAATCACGTCGTGAACCGCTTCGGTTGTGTAGCCGATGAAGCACTCGATCTGCCGGCGATCAATCGCGGCGGTCTTGAATGAGAACGGAACGGGCCGTTCATCGCCCGGCTGGCGCTCGAACTTCGAATAGTCAATCGTGCGGCCGTCGAGCCGCGGAGGCGTTCCGGTCTTGAGCCTTCCAGTCTTGAACCCGATTTCGCGAATGCAATTGGCAAGCTTGATCGAAGCAGGCTCGCCGCTGCGGCCGGCTTGAAAGGTCCGCCTGCCGACGTGAATCAACCCGTTCAGGAAAGTTCCGGTCGTTAGAACAACCGAGCGTCCGGGGATTGTCGTCCCGTCCGCAAGCTCGACACCTGTGACGCGAGAGCCTTCGATCTTGATCTCGGCTACTTCGCCCTCGATGACCGAGAGGTTCTCGACTTCGCTGAGCCTTCGGCGCATCTCGGTTCGATAGAGGTTGCGGTCTGCCTGCGCGCGAGGCGATTGAACCGCTGGGCCGCGGCTCCGATTGAGAAGGCGGAACTGGATTCCAGTCGCGTCGATGACTTCGCCCATTATTCCGCCGAGCGCATCGACTTCGCGGACCAGGTGGCCCTTGGCTATGCCGCCGATAGCAGGGTTGCAGCTCATCTGGCCGATCGAGTTGATGTCTATCGTGACTAGCGCGGTGCGTGCGCCGACCCGCGCGGCGATGTAAGCCGCCTCGCAGCCCGCGTGCCCCGCGCCAATTACGATTACTTCGAACTGAGTATCAGCAATCATATCTGGTCTCGACTCCGCGCCTCAGCCGTCTCTTCAGGAAACGTGCCGCGGTCGTAAACGTCGCTCAATCCCAAATTGCAGCCATCAATTGCACACTCCACTACGACCGGAGTTCGATCATTGGTCATTTTCCAATACAAAAAGTCGAGAATATCTGGCCGAGTATGTCTTCCGTCAAAGTCTCGCCAGTTATCTCCCCAAGCGCCTCAAGCCCCGCGCGCAGTTTCAACAAGACTATCTCTTCAAGCTCGCCGGCGATCATCAACTCGCGCGCATCTGAAAACTGCTCGATCGCCCGCAGCAAAGCCGCGTGGTGCCTTGCGTCGGTCAGCATTATATCATCGCGCTCAGCCGAAGCGTCACCTGACAACCGCTCGAAGATCTTGGTTGTCAACACGTCGAACCCGCTGCCGGTCAATGCAGAAATACTCACTACGTTGTCTTGCAACTCCCGGAAATGCACGCCTGTTTCATCGTAAAACTGCTCGTCGAGGAGATTCTCCAGGTCGATCTTGTTCAGCGCGACTATTCGTCTCTCCGCCGGAACCCTATCAAGCAAGTCGATGTCCTCTCGCTCAAGGTGACGCGAAGCATCGAAAACAAGAAGCGAGATGTCGGCATCGGCAATTGCACTGCGGCTTCGCGTGATGCCGAGGGTCTCGACAACGTCGCTTGTCTCGCGAATCCCAGCCGTGTCTATCAATCGCACCGGCACGCCTGATATTGACGTGCTTTCATAGAGCGCGTCTCGCGTCGTCCCCGGGAGTTCGGTGACAATTGCACGGTCGCTTCCAATCAGCCGGTTGAAGACCGAGGACTTGCCAACGTTTGGACGGCCGACTATGGCGAGGTCGAAGCCTTCTTTGACAAGGCGTCCAAACGAAAAGCTTGCGGCAATAGCGTGCAAACCCCCGATGGTTTGCTCGAGTTTGTCGGTGAGCGCCGCCGAGGCTTCGGGTGAGATGTCGTCTTCCACGAACTCGAGGGATGATTCGAGATGAACGATCACTTCGACAACCGCTTCTTTGAGTGGAGTGAGCCGCTTTGAAAGCGCGCCGTCGAGTTGTCTGGTCGCAACGCGGGCTTGATACTCGGTCTGCGCGCTGATCACGTCGCGCACGGCTTCGGCTTGCGCAAGGTCTATGCGCTTGTTCAAGAACGCGCGAAAGGTGAACTCGCCGGGCTCCGCGATGCGCGCGCCTCTTGCGGTGACAAGCTCGAGAACGCGGCGAAGAATGACCGGGCTTCCGTGGCAGCTCAGCTCGACTACATTCTCGCCGGTGTATGACCGCGGTGTTTTGAAATAAGTAAGGACAACCTGGTCGATAGGGTAAGAGGCCGGGTCTACGATGTGGCCGAACTGCGCGCGGTTAGGTTCGAACTGGGAAGGACTAAGGGCCGAGGACTTAGGGCTAAATCGTCCTGTACTAAACAGCGAGGCTGCAATATCGAGCGAGGCGGGCCCGCTCAATCGAACCACCCCGATGCCGCCGCGTCCCGGCGGCGTGGAGATGGCTACAATCGTGTCGTCGCGGAACATACGGGACTAAGGATTGACGACTGAGGACTGAGGACTGAGTCGGAATCGTAAAGTCTGCATTCTTACCCGCTTAGTCCTCAGTCCTCAGTCCTTATTTCGGTCTGACTGTGACTTTGCGATTCTCGCCGCTGCCCTGACTTTCGGTTATGACGGTGGCGTCGTCTGCAAGAGCGAGATGTATGATCCTTCGTTCGTTGGCGCTCATCGGAGTAAAGCCGAACGGCGCTCGCGATGTTCGGACCTTTTCGGCTGCCTTCTCCGCCATCAGCCTCAGCTCCTTCTCTCGTTGAGCGCGGTAGCTTCCGGAGTCGAACACAATTCGCATCTCTTCCCCCGCGCGACGGGCGAGAGTGCGATTGCCCAGGTACTCGAGCGCATCAAGCAGTTCGGCGTTGTGTCCCAGCAACAGAGCCACATCGCTGCCGCGCACTTGGACCTTCGGCCCATCGTCGGTTTGTTGGGTGCCCGCCGTAAGATCAAGCCCGCTGGCGGAAAGCACTCGATTGGTGAATTCGACGACGGCGTTTACATCATCCTCTGACATTTCTTCGTTCCTTCGACCCGATGGTCTCAGACCTCGGCTCGCCGGCCTTGCCGCTTGCGAGACTTCTTGGCGGCCGCGTCGGTGCTGGTCTTGGTTGCCCCCCGAGGGCCGCCCTTCGATTCACCACTCGGCCCCGCAAGAGCTGTTTCATTCGTCGGCTCGGTAGTCCAGCGATTGATGAGCAACTGAATTGCGACTCCTACGATGTTGCTCACCATCCAGTACAGCACCAGTCCGCTCGGCGCCGAGAAGAAGAAGAAGTAGGTGAGCATGATCGGCATCAGCCAGATCATCATAATTCGTTGCATCTTCATCGAAGGATCGGCGGACGGCGGCTGCGGCGTGAGCTTAGTCGAAGCGATCATCGTGACGCACATGATGATCGGCAGCAGCTTGTATGGATCCGGTCTCGAAAGGTCATGTATCCAGAGCATCCACGGTGCGTGGCGCACATCCAGCGACGAGCTCAGGTACAAATAAACCGCCCAGAAGATCGGCATCTGGAGCAACAGCGGCATGCACCCGCCCAACGGATTCGCTTCTTTCATCAAAGCGAGTTGCTCCTGCTGAAGCTCCTGCAGCTCGCGCTCGTACTTCTTCGGATTCTCTTTGAGCTTCTTCATCTTGTCTTGAAGCTCTTTCATACGAGGCTGATGCTTCGCAGCCTTCTTCATCTTCTTTGAGCTGTAGAATCTCAACGGCGACAACGTAAGGTTTATCAGAACCGTCACAACAACTATCGCCCACCCGTAGTTGTTGAACAGCCTCTTAAGCCCGTTGAGCGCCCACGCCAGCGCGGGAATGACCGGCCGAACGAGGAACCCAAACATCCCGTAGTCAATCAGCGCGCTGAGGTTCGCCCCCATTTGATTGCTGATTTCTGCCAATAACTGTCTGTCTTTTGGCCCGACGAACACGTGTATATTGGAACTCGCGCGCACTGGAACCGCCAAGGAAGGATAATCCTGAGGAGCGTCATGGCCCGGCGATTTTAGCTGGACGTTGGTCAGCCTGATCTCGGGGATGGGCATTTCCGAAACCGCCAGCATTGCGAAGTAGTGATCGGATACTCCGGCCCACTGATACCCTTGTCTTAGCGTGTCAAAGCCTTGCGCGACACCCACCCCTTGGACCATTCCTTGTGGCAGTGCATCGAGCGTCAGCCTTTGACTGCCCGATTCGCGTCCAGTCACGCGCGCGTATCCGAGGAAAGTCGCTCCCTTGTCCGCGACCAGCTTCACTTGATCCACGTCGCCAGCAAGGGGCTTGTCGATTTCGATCTGATTCGAAGAATGATCGACTCCGGTGACCGTAGCAAACGGAGGAGTGATGCTCGCGCCGTGAATCTGATGGTTCTTGCCGTCCAGGCTGTAAGCGACGATCTGGGGCGGCAATGCGTAGCTTCCGGTCTGACGGTCGCTTTGATCGCCGATGCGCGGTCCGATGACGATCTCAACAGGTTGTTGCGTCCCGTTTGCCTCGGCCTCGGCTCGCACATCGAAAACAAAGGAGCCGCCCGTGAACTTGAAGGTCTTGCGAGCAGTGACAGCCGGCGAAGAATAAACGAATGTTATTTCTTTTTGGGCGCCGGCCTGGCCAAGGTCTATCTCATTTTCATTCGGGCCAAGACCTTCGACTTGAAAGTTTGCTTCGCTGAGCTCCCGGCTCAGGTCCGGCGACCACGGTAACTGGAGACTAAACGGCGCCGCCAGCGAATCGGGAATGTCCTGCGGAATCAGTTCGAGATGCTCGCCCTCGGCGGGTCGTATCTCTCGGACCGCGCTGCCATCCGGATAACTTGTCAGTATCCATGACGTGGCGATGGCGCCATGATTGGAGAGCTTTGCAGTCCAATACTCGGTTTTGATCGTTATCGGCTCGCGCTGGGCGCCCTGAGTCGGAGGAATTTGCGCTGGAGCTTGCGACGGGACTTTCGGAGCGCGAGCAGGTGCTTGCGGCGATTGGGGCTTCGCGACTGAATCGGCAGCTTGCGGCTGAGCGTTCGGCTGATCGATCAGTTCGAGGTTTGACGGGGGCGGAGCAGGAAAGAAGCGCCGCATCACCACTGGCCATGCCATCAGCACCGCCATCGAAAGTACCATTGCCAGTATTACTCGAGTTCGATCCATCAAATCACATCAGGCGGAATTCCCGCCCGTCCTGGTTGCTGACTGAGGCGCGGGCGAAGTCGATCGCTCAACCCCTCGACAGGCGTATGACTCGCCCTCTTATTTCACCGGGTCGTACCCGCCGGCATGAAACGGGTGACATTTCAGGAGCCTCCGCGCTCCCATGTACGAACCGCGCAGCGCGCCATGCCGCTTGATCGCTTCGAGCGTGTATTCGGAACAAGTAGGCGTGAATCTGCACGACGGCGGGAGCAGGGGGGAGATAAACAATCTGTAGGTCTTTATGAGAACGATCAAAACCGACTTCACTGGTTCCCCGCCTTCTTCAGAAAAGTAATAAAGTCACCTTCAAACTCGTGGTAGCTTGCTTCCACCAGGCGATGCTTCACGTTGATGACTATATCAACTCCGTTTGGTACAAGCCATTTGTTTTTCCTGAACGCTTCGCGGACCAGCCGCCGTGCCCGGTTGCGCTCCACTGAGTTGCCGATCTTTCGTGTTGCGGTTATGCCGATGCGAGGCTTCTCGCTTTGGTTCAGCAGCACGAACGCCGTGAAGTACGTTGCCTGAATCTTGCGCCCCGCGTCGTACACTTCACGAAAGCGATCTCGCTTGAGGATGCGGTCTGACTTGGAGAATTTCTCTGAGCGTTCGCCCACCATACAACAATGAGGACTGAGGACGTAGGTCTGAGATAGGTGTTCGCCTCAGCCATCAGTCCTCATCGCTCAGTCCTGGACTAATAATGCGCGGGGGTCAGGCGCTTGCGGCCTTTGGCGCGGCGGCGCTTGATCACGAGCTGGCCGCCCTTGGTGCTCATGCGCACGCGGAACCCATGAGTCTTTGCCCGGCGGCGGTTATTAGGCTGAAAAGTCCGTTTCATACAACACACCTCTCGATAAGCGTCTCGACATAAAGAATTGAAACTATCGGATGCGGGCGGTGTTGTCAAGGAAGGGCAACTTGTCTGATCGCCGGTGCCTTGATCCATCTTGTTAGACGGAAGTATGCGAGTCTATGCTTGGATAATCCCTGTTTAAGGAGCCCTTATGCCAAGGACCGAGCTTCACGTCAACGGGACAAGGCTCCGGATCGACGCTGGTTCGGATAGGAGCTTGCTCAGCGTCTTGCGTGACGACCTGGACCTGACCGGGAGCAAGTACGGCTGCGGCGAGGGCCAGTGCGGCGCTTGTACCGTTCTGATAGACGGGCGAGCCACGCGCTCCTGCATCACTCCAGTGGCCGCCGCTGCGGGAAAGAAGATCACTACGATCGAAGGTCTTGAAAAGGAAGGCCGGTTGCACCCGCTTCAAGAATCGTTTCTCGAAGCGGACGCGCTTCAATGCGGCTACTGCACCCCCGGCATGATCATGTCGGGCGTAGCGTTGCTTGCCCGGAACACAAACCCGAGCGAACCAGAGATCGTGCGTTTCATGGAAGGCAACGTCTGCCGCTGTGGAAGCTATCCTCGCATCGTGACCGCCATCCGCAAGGCCGCGCTGGCAATGAAGCGAGGTGGACGATGAACGATAGTCATCCTATCGACGAGCCAACCGAACTCGAGCGCTACGAACTCTCCGCCGCGCCGGCTTATCGCTTCGACTTGGAGCTTCATCGTCGCGACTTCTTCAGAATGCTGGGCGGCGGGCTCGTCCTTGTGTTTACGCTCGACACGCTTGCGTCGCAAGAATCCGGCCGGCAACAGGGCGAGTCGGGCCGCCGAGCGATGGGCGGACCGACTCCGAAAGACATCGCGGGCTGGCTGCACATCGCAGAAGACGGCCCAGTCACTGTTTTCACCGGTAAGGTCGAGTTCGGGCAGAACATTCGCACCTCTCTTTCTCAAGTCGTAGCTGAAGAGCTTCACATCCCCGTCTCATCGATTCGCTTGCTGATGGGCGACACTGACTTGACGCCTTACGACGCAGGAACATTCGGGAGCCGCACGATTCCGTTGATGGCGCCGCAGCTCCGTAAAGCTGCTGCAGCAGCGCGCGAGGTACTGATCGATCTTGCTGCTGAGCACTGGAAAACAAGCCGCGCGTCGATCGGTGCGGGCGATGGACAGGTGATCGACAAGCGAACCGGCAAGTCGATCGAGTTTGGGCGGTTGACCAAAGGCCAGCAGCTCCTGAAGGTGATCTCCGACGACGCGCCCACCATCCCAGCGGATCAATGGAAGGTGGCGGGGAAATCCGCCCTGAAGGTCGATGGGCGCGCGTTCGTAACCGGAAAGCACCGCTACACGTCAGATCTGAAGCAGCCGGGAATGGTAATCGGAAGAGTTGTCAGGCCTTCCTCGTTCAACGCAACGCTGGTATCGGCCGAGACACGGGACGCGGAAGGCATCACTGGAGTGACCGTTGTCCGTGACAGCGACTTCATCGGCGTTACCGCTCCCGACGCGCACACGGCAGCGCGCGCCGCCGGTGCAATAAAGGCCGAGTGGAAAGCCGCGCCTCAGCAGTCCTCAAAAGGGCTTTTCGATTACCTGAGACAACAGGCGGCTGCGTCGCAGCAGATCAACGCGAAAGGCTCGATCGCCGAGGGACTGGCCAAAGCAAATAAGAAGCTCAATCAAACCTACACTGTTGCTTACATCGCTCACGCGCCGCTTGAGCCTCGCGCAGCGGTGGCCGAATGGCGCGACGGCAAGCTCACCGTTTGGACCGGCACGCAGCGGCCGTTCGGAGTTCGCGGCGAGCTTGCAGAGGCGTTTCGCATTCCGGCGGAGCGCGTCCGGGTTATCGTCCCCGATACCGGCGCGGGATACGGCGGTAAGCACACCGGCGACGCCGCCGTTGAAGCTGCCCGCCTTGCAAAGGCCGCCGGCAAAGCGGTCAAGCTTGTGTGGTCTCGCGAAGAAGAATTCGCCTGGGCATACTTCCGTCCTGCCGGAGTGATTGACGTATCGAGCGGCGTACGCGATGACGGGAGCATTACTGCCTGGGAATTCCATAACTACAACTCCGGGACAGCCGGCATTCAGACAAAGTACGATCTGCCGAATCAAACGATTGTGTTTCACCAAGCAAAATCACCGTTGCGACAGGGCTCCTATCGAGGTCTTGCGGCGACGGCGAACCATTTCGCGCGCGAGACTCACATTGACGAGCTTGCGCGATTGTTGAAGATGGACCCGCTGGAGCTTCGGTTTAAGAACCTGAAAGACGAACGATTGAAGTCAGTGCTCGCCGCGGCGGCCGAAGCTTTTGGTTGGGGCAAGTCGAGGACCGCACGCGATCGCGGCCATGGGATCGCGGGCGGGTTCGAGAAGGGCGGCTACGTGGCCACATGCGCGGAGGTTGCTGTTGATCGCGGAACCGGAAAGGTGAAGCTGGTGCGAGTGGTCGAGGCGTTCGAGTGCGGGGCAATCGTCAATCCGGATCAAATGAAGAACCAGATCGAAGGCTCGATCGTGATGGGGATCGGAGGCGCTCTGTTCGAAGCCGTCGACTTCGAAGCCGGCAAGATCGTAAACGGCCGCTTCTCGCGCTACCGGGTGCCTCGATTCAGCGACGTTCCGGCGATCGAAGCAGTGTTGTTGGATCGGAAAGACCTGCCGTCGGCGGGCGCGGGGGAGACTCCCATCGTCGGGCTGGCCCCGGCTGTAGCGAACGCGATCTTTGATGTTACGGGGACCAGACTAAGATCTTTGCCGCTGGCGCCTAACGGGTTGAAGAGTTGATTCGACTGCGCGGTACGGTCAAGGCCCCACACCAAAGCTAGCGCCCGGCTGGCCAAGGGTGCCAGACGGGTCAAGGTTGTCATTCGTGGACGCTTCCACTAGAATTCCCTTTTCTCAACAGACCAAATTCCTTCGCCGTTCTGCGGCGCAAGCTAGAAAATTCCCGGAGGCGTAACTCGCGATGTTGAAGTTTCTCAGAGGACGCAAGCGCTCGCGCAATTTGCTGTTGTTGATCTTTGTAGGTATCTTGACGCTCAGTCTTGTCGGGCTGTTCGGGGTCGTTGTCTCGGGCGGCGGCGCCGGGTTGTTCCGCGGCACGGGAGGCAGCGAATCTTCAGTCGCCAAAGTGGCCAACTATGAGGTCACCGTGAGAGAGTTAAAAGATGCTCTCAACGGCTTTGGTCAGCAGATCGCCCAGGGGCAAGGAAGGAACCAGCGCCAGGATCCCGCAACGATCTATTCGCTCTACGGCACTCAGGTGCTGGACAGTCTGATTCGCCAAAAAGTGATTCTCCATGAGGCGGACCGCCTCAACCTTCAAGCCTCAGACAGCGAAGTGCAGGCGCGGATCCGACAGATATTCAGCCCGTGGCCCGGCCCTGAGGGATACCGCATTCGGCTTCAGCAATCGGGAATGAACGCGGTGACCTTTGAAGATCAACTGCGCGCTTCGATCGCGCAGGAGCACCTCCGAAGCTACATTACAGCCGGGATCCAGATCACCCCCGAGGAGGTTGAAGCAGACTACCGGCGATCTAACACCAGCTACTCGTATCGCTGGGTTGACGTGAATCCAGACCAGCTTCGCGACAAGGTCCAGGTCTCAGACGCGGAACTTCAGGCACACTTCGACGCAAACCGAAGCGAATTCAAGATCACGACCGAGCAGCGCCGCGCTCGCTACATTTTTGTCGATCAGGACAAAACCGGTGAGGCCATTCAAGTCTCGGACGATGAGTTGAAGCAGGAATTCGATCCCCAACGCGCCGTCAAGCAGATTCGGGTCAGTCAGATCGTCTTAAACGCACCCAAACAGCCAAAAGAGAGTCCTGCCGCCGACTCCAACAGTAACGCCGCCGATCAGAAACCGAGCCCGGAAGAAGGGGTGAGAGCGAGGGCTCAGGAGATCGTTCAGCGCGCGCAAGGCGCAGGTGGTAAACCGGCCGAGGACTTCGCCCAGCTAGCTCGCGACAACAGTCAGGATGCAAAAACCAAGTCGAGCGGTGGCGATCTCGGGTGGATCAACAAGGATGACAAACGCGAATCGGATGATCCGCTTTCGCGCACCTTCTCCATGCAGATTGGCGAAGTTAGCCAACCAATCAAAAAAGGGGACAAGTACTACATACTAAAAGTGACCGGCCGCAAGATTCCCGCCTTCGAGGAAGCGCGAGCCGAACTTCTGAAAACGGCGCGCTCTAAAAAGAGCTATTCGAAAGCGGTCGAAATCGCCACCGAGGCCGAGCAGAAATTCAAAGAGAGCAAGAACGCCGAAGCCGTGACTGCTGAGATCAACAAGAACAGCGGCACGCAGGCGGTTTCCGTAAAGGAGACTCCTTTCTTTTCACAGGGCGACACAATTCCCGATGTTGGGAGCGAGCCTGAGTTCGAGTCTGCTTTGTTCGAGCTGCAGAACCCCGGCGACATTGCGGATAGAATCAATATCGCCAAGGGGCTGGCGATTGTTCAGTACCTTGACCGGCGCGAGCCCCACGACCCCCAACTGCTCGACGTGAGGTCAAAAGTCGAACAGAGTTACCGTGTTGCAAAAGCAAGGCAGCTTGCGGCTGATCGTGCGCGCCAGATCGCTCAGGCTAAGAGCCCCGACGAGTTGAAGAAGATCGCTGACTCAATGGGTCTGAAGACGGATGAGAGGGCGGGGCTCAGTGGAAACGATTCAGTCGGCTCGCTGGTAAGCGAGAGAGATCGAGCTATTCTGTACAAACTCAACCCTGGCGAAGTGACTCGCGAGCCAATCAAGCCTGACGAAAGCGACACGCACGTCGTTGCTGCGCTGATATCCCGCAAAGATGCCGACATGGGCGATCCCTTCAAGACCCAGCGCGCTTCGATCGAGCAGAGGTTGCTGGATGAAAAGCGAAACATGTACTTCACGACCTTCCTCGATACGACTCAAAAACAAATGAAAGCGGCCGGCGAGATCAAGATTTACGACGACGTGATCGCGTCGGCCGTAGGCGAGCCGTCAAGCCCGCTGGGTCAGCCGCCGATGCCAGGCATGCCTGGCTTCCCGGCCGGTTCTCGACCGGGGCAGCAGCGTCGCACGCCTCGGACTACCACTCTGCCCGGGACGCGGTAACCGCACAAACGAGGCATTCAGTTCGAAAGCGCGACGAAGCCCTTTCTTCGTCGCGCTTTCTTCCTTCGCCAGCCGCATCCGCTGACCTTCGAGCCCACACAAGCAAAAGATAAAAAAGCGGTACTCGCTTGCTTGTATTTCCCGGGCCTTCTCACTATCCTCGCCCTGACAAGTTGCTCTGACTCCGCACTTCAGGAGAAGTTCAATGCGGCGGAAGCTGGTCTTGCTGTGCGTGTTGATCTCGCTGTTTGCGCCGGTTGGTTTCGCCCAGACCGAGAGCCAGGCCCCGGCCGGAGCTCAAGTGGCCGCCGAAAAGAAAGAGGTCACCAGCTACACCCTTCCGCCCGAGAAGTACGAGAAGGCAGTCGCCTATTCGAGGACTCAATACTGGCTTCACTTTGTCGAAGTAACGTACTTGGTGCTGCTGCTACTGGGCATCCTCGCGATTCGCGTCGCTCCAAGAGTCAGGGACTGGGCTGAACGCGCTTCGAGGCGCCGGATCGTGCAAGCCGTTATCTTCGTCCCGCTTTTGTCGGTCACCCTTGCCGTGCTGCAACTTCCGCTGGACATCTACGGCCACCAGCTCGCCAGAAAGTACGAACTATCGATTCAGGGTTGGGGGTCGTGGTTCTGGGACTGGACGAAAGGAGAGGTGATCGCTCTGGGCATAATGTCGGTGCTTCTCTACTTTTTCTATGGCGTCGTTCGGCGCAGCCCGCGAAGGTGGTGGTTGTACTCGGGGCTTGCTGTCTTCCCGCTCGCGGTAGTCTTTCTCTTCCTTTCACCACTGGTGCTTGACCCGGTCTTCAATGAGTTCGAGCCGCTCGAAAACACTGAACCCGCGCTTGTCGCCGAGATCGAGAAGGTCGTTAACCACGGAGGCCTCGATATCCCACGCGAGCGAATGTTTGAGATGAAGGCCAGTGAAAAAGTGAAGGCGGTCAACGCATACGTGACAGGCTTTGGCTCATCGAAACGGGTTGTGCTGTGGGATACGACTATCGCGAATATGACCACGGCTCAGATGCTGTTCGTTGTTGGCCACGAGATGGGCCACTACATGCTGGGACACATTCCCAAAAGCATAGCGTTCCTCGGGTGTTTAATCATCGTCGTTCTGTTCCTTGTATACAGATCGGTGCTGTGGGCGATGAAACGATGGCAGAAACGATGGGGGATTCGAAACCTGGAAGACTGGGCCTCGCTTCCGGTATTGATGCTGTTCTTTGTGATCTTTGGCTTTCTGGCGGAACCGATAGCCAACACTTTTAGCCGCTATCACGAACACCAGGCAGACGTCTACGGTCTGAACGCGACCTACGGCATCGTCCCTGATTCTTCACAGGCGGCGGCGGAAGCGTTCCAGGTTTTGGGGGAGATCGACCTCGCCGATCCAAATCCGAACGGGTTCATAAAGGTCTGGCTGTATGGCCACCCTCCGCTTGCCGAGCGGCTAGCCTTTGCGCGCGAGTACACGCCCAGGCAGATCGAGTAAGTCCTCGGTTGAGTCCATCGGAACGCAACGATAACCGTGCTCGTGGCAAACAGTGCTTACCGCGGGAGCTTATCAACCCTGCGGAAGTCAGGCGGCACGGCGAACACGTCAGACGACACTACCCGCCGAATGTCCCGCCACTTCGTGATCAGTTTTGCCCCTTCGGTGCCTTCGCCGAGACCCATCTCGATTCTTATCGCAAGACCGTTGAGGTCCCGGGCGCGAAAGGTTGTGGTCACCGAGGTGTGATTGCCTGCAAAGATCTCGCGCCGTTCAGCCACCGCGCACGGATGGCCGTCGATTGTTTGATCAGCAAGACGCCTGTTCTCGACGTGAACAGGTGAGGGCGCGCGGTCAAAGGCCCGATCGACGGCCTCGCCTGCGATTGCGTCGCGACCGACTCTTGCGGAGCTTCGATTCGCAGGCTCACCCTTAAGCGACTGGTCTTGCGAGACAGTTGATTCGCTCCCCACTTTGAGCGCCTTGTCGGACGTAGTGTTGGGCGTGATGTCACTCTCGACGTAACAACGCCCTTCGATATCCAGCAGGTGAGTCTTGCCCAGATCGGGCCTCCAGATCAAAGCGAGCGACTCGCCTTGCTCGATCCATTCTTCGCGCCTCAGGTTGCCCGACTTGAAGATTCGAGTCACGTTGATCTCGCGCTCAACGCCATCATCAACCGCGTGAACTATAGTCGCTGAGAACTGTTCAGGCTCGCCGGAAAGCTCTGCGTCGGGGTCGTCGACTGCGGCTGGCTGGCGGTTACAAGCAATCGCGATGCAAACAAAAGCCGCTGCGACTGCGGGGCTGATCAAGGTACGCCATTGCATCTTAACGACGATTGTAGCACCGGTCCGATTCCGGGTTCCGAATTAGGCGCCGATCGCGTTGGGCAACTACTGCGAGGCGGTCGTTCGAGAATCCAAACCAGGATGAGAAGGCCCGGGCCGCATTCCCAGATCTGGGACGGCAGTGCAGCCCGGTTCCAAGGCGAGGGGGTTTCTAGCGGATTGGTTAGGCGGTTTCAAGAAACGAAACCGCGCCGAGGGAAAAGAGCTTGCGTCATTGGACGGCGGTTAGGTCGATTGCTCACTGCGATCGCTCCAGCCTGGTCGGGCGGATCGAAGGGCGGCCTCGGAGGGCCGCCCTTGCAAGTTCGCCCGCTCGTTACGTTGAAGCGGCCGTCAGCTTGATCGCCTTGCGTCCATCTTCGAGCTGAGCAAGGTGCTCGGCGTCCGGGCGGAAACAACGGATCTCGACGCGGTCCTTTTTGAACACGTCTCCGAAGCCCGGCTCTGCCATCCTCATATATCTGCCCCAGGTGATCTTAAGCGTTGCGCCTTCGGGCATACGCACCAGATAAAGCCGGTCATTGGTCCGGTCTGCTACCAGCAGAGTGCGCTCTTTAGCGTCGATCTTCAGCACTCGACCGGTAACTTTGTAGTACTTGCTGGCGGCCTCGGCCCTGGGCGCTGCGAGTGCGAGCGACGACAGGGCGAGCACGATGCTCGCGGCAAGCGATATCGATCTGCGTGTGGTTCTGTTCATTGTCCTGATCTCCTTTGCTACAATCTCATCGACCTTAATCAATCAGTCCGTTTTGATGTCCATTTCTTAAATAGGGGGCGAGGTCAGAAGGCTTTGGCCCCGCCCCTGCGGTTGACATCTTCGGAAGACGAGCGGAGTCTACATCCGGCGTCGAATTGGTTGTAGGTTGGTTTCCGCAAAAGTTCGATCCATACGTCTCAGAATCGAACTGTGGGATTCCACAGTTCGCGGCGCGCTCCTGAAGCGTATCAACGACTGGGAAGAGACACAGTTGGACAATCAACAAGACATGATCGAGGGGTTGCTGCAGTTCGTCACACTCGCTGAAAGCGAGCGAAAGCTGCTGGCGGCCGACCTCCACGACCAGACGCTATCCGATCTTCGCGAGATGGCGTTGCTGGCGCGGCGTTTGTACGACAAGCCCCCGAACGCGATGACCGGCGAAGTGCGCGACGGACTCGCTCAGATAGTCGCCGGGGTAACAGCGACGATGGACGAAGTTCGCCGGGCGATGGAGAACCTCAGCCCCTCGGCGCTCGATACTCTCGGATTCATCCCGGCTATCGAAAGCTGTCTCGCTCGCGCATCGTCGGCCGGCGATCGGATATTTGCAACCCGCTTCTCCTGCTCGATCCGAGAATCCGATATCAACCTCTCCGAAACCGAGCAACTGCTGGTGTATAGAATCGTGCAGGAAGCGCTCAACAACATCGCAAAACACGCGAACGCCAGTTTGGTCGAGATAGTGTTGATGAGAGCAACCGGCGATATGCTGATACGGGTGACAGACGACGGGCGAGGGATCACGATCTCGGGAGATCTACGGCGGACGCGCGGCATGGAGAATATGCGGTATCGGGCGAAGCTGCTCGGCGCCCAGATCACCTGGTTGAAGCCAACCGGCAAGCAAGGAACGGTTGTGGAAATCCGTCTGCCTCTTCAGGGTTCAGGCGCGTGGCCCAAGATGGACTTGTGACTTTTTGCTTCTGGGTGTGAAGCTTGTTTGAATTATGAGCATCGTCCTCGCCGAAGACATGGCATTTCAGCGCGACTACCTCCGGGCAGTCATCGCGGAGAAGTTCGCTGAGTTTGGTCCGCTAATTGAGACCGACGACGGATCGAAAGCTGTCGAGCTCGCACTCGAGAATCGGCCCGCGCTGGTTGTGCTCGATATAAAACTGCGCGGGCTCTCCGGTGTTCGAGCCGCGCGCCAGATCTGGTCCGAGCAGCCGCTCGCCAGGATTCTTTTCTGGTCGCAGTACAAAGATGAAATCTACGTGCGCGAGCTTGCGCGCATAGTTCCGAGCGAAACGGTCTACGGCTATGTGCTCAAGTCTTCACCGGACGACAGGCTAATCGCCGCGCTGCGAGCGGTACTGATCGACGAGCAGTGTTGGATCGATCCGGAAATTCGAACGGTGCAGTCGCGGGCAATCAATCGGGCGTCGGGGCTGACTGACATCGAGTACGAAGCGCTGATCGACATCGCGCTCGGGTTGACCGATCGGGCAATTGCACGGCGCCGTTATCTCAGCGAGCGCGGCGTGCAGAACCGATTGCGTGAGCTTTACGCAAAGCTCTCGATCGACATCGAGCAGATAGTTGACGAGAGATGGGGGAACACTTATAGCCCGCGCGCGCGCGCGATTTCAATAGCGCTGCAGCGGGGCTTGATAAACGCCGAGGAACTTGCTCGCGAAAACGAAGCGCTTCAGAGCTGGCTGGAACGCGAAGCTGCGCTGCCCACCTGAACCCGGCATCCTGCCCCGCGCAGTAAGTCGCTTGCCGATCAAGTCATGCGTTATCCTTTTCAGGTTGTTGCAACGCGCGACGGCTAGAGGTTGCTCCCGTCCTCTGCCAGCCGCCGGCACTGGGCCCTTAAGAATGCCAGTGACTCTATCGACCGGCTCCAACTTAGGACGCTACAGGATCCTGTCGTCGCTGGGCGCGGGCGGCATGGGTGAGGTCTACCTCGCCGAAGACACGACGCTGGGCCGCCGCGTCGCCCTCAAGATCCTGCCTTCGCAGTCGACCACCGAAGAAGACCGGCTCGCGCGCTTTGAGCAGGAAGCGCGATCGGCTTCGGCGCTCAACCACCCGAACATCATCACGATTCACGAAGTCGGCTCGCAGGACGGCACGCGCTTCATCGCCACCGAGTTCATAGAAGGCGAGACGCTGCGCAAGCGCTTGAAGCAAGCGCGCCTCAGACCCCGCGAAGCAGTCGACGTTGCCATTCAAGTGGCGAGCGCGCTGGCCGCTGCCCACCAGGCCGGCATCATTCATCGCGACATCAAGCCCGAAAACGTGATGCTTCGGCCCGACGGCTACGTCAAAGTGCTCGACTTCGGTATCGTAAAGCTCACCGAGAAGTTTGCCGAGCGCTCGGGCGACCAGTCCGCTGGACGCCAAGCGCCCGACGCCGCGAAGTCAATCGTCACTACCGAGAAAAACATCGTGATGGGCAGCCCGAACTACATGTCGCCCGAGCAGGCGCGCGGGCTTGCCGTCGATGGCAGGACCGACATTTTTAGCCTGGGGGTCTTGCTGTACGAAATGCTAACCGCAATAAAGCCGTTCGACGGGCCGACCACCAGCGATACCATCGTGTCGGTCCTGGAGCGCAAACCGCAGCAACTCTCACAGATCATCGAGGTTCCACCGTCGCTCGAACACGTTGTCGACAAGGCCATGGCCAAAACTCGAGAGGCCCGCTACCAGACCGTCAAAGAACTGCTCGTCGATCTTAAGAGGTTAAAGCGGCGCATGGATTTCGAAGCGGGGCTCGATGACTCGCTCATGCCGGAATCGAGCGGTGGAGCGACCGACCCTCTTACGTTGGAGCAAGACGCGCGCACAACGGTCAGGCAGGGCTCGATCGAGAAGAGCGGCGACCTGACCGCGCGGGTTGGCCCCTCACTGGCTCACATGCTGGCAGGGAGCGGGAATCGGAAGCGCAGGATCGTAACGACTTTGATTCTGATTTCTGCCATGGCCGCTGCCCTGATCTATTTCACACGCGCCACAGTTGCCCCTGGCGGCGCCGCGCACCCGGTCGATTCAATAGCCGTGCTGCCGTTCATCAACGAAAGCGGCGACCCGAACACCGACTATCTTTCCGACGGGATGACCGAGAGCCTCATAAACAACCTTTCGCAGTCGCGCGGCCTGCGAGTGATGTCCCGCAGCTCGGTCTTTCGCTACAAAGGTCAGGAGGCGAACGCAAGAAAGATTGGCCGCGAGCTTGGGGTGGACAGTGTGCTTACCGGGCGAATCGTTCAGCGCGGTGAGAGTCTTTCGATCAGCGCCGAGCTTGTTGATATTCGTGACGACACGCAGATCTGGGGCGAGCAATACCACCGCAACCTGTCCGACGTTTTGGCGATGCAGGGAGAGATCGCGCGGCAAATCTCCCAGAAGTTGCAGGTCAAGCTCAGCGGCGAAGACGAACAGCGTGTGAGCAGGCGGTTCACCGAGGATGCGGAAGCGTACAAGCTCTATCTGAAGGGCCGCTTCTACTGGAGCAAACGCACCGAAGACGGATTGAAGAAGGGTATCGAGTACTTCAATCAGGCGATCGAGCGAGACCCGTCGTACGCGCTCGCTTATGCCGGGCTCGCCGACTGCTACGCGATTCTTGTTGAACTGGAGGCCTCGGCGCCGACCGAGCTTTATCCAAAGGTGAAAGCCGCGGCGCAGAAGGCGCTCGAGATTGACGACTCGCTGGCGGAAGCTCATACCTCGCTTTCTGCGGCTTACGAGTACGAGTGGAACTGGGAGGAAGCCGAGAAGCAGTACATGCGTGCGGTCGAGCTCAACCCGAGTTACGCGACTGCCCATCATTGGTACGCGGCTTATCTGATCAGCCGGTTGCGCTCGGACGAAGCGATTCGCGAGATGCAGCGGGCGCTTGAGCTAGATCCGCTTTCGCTGATCATCAACACCTCGATGGGGAGAGTGCTTTACGGCGCGCGGCAATACGATCGGGCGTTTGACCAGCTCAAGAAGACTCTTGATCTTGACCCGAACTTCGCCGAAGCGCACTTTCAACTCGGGATGGTCTACGAGCAGAAGCGAATGTTTGATGAAGCTGTGCGCGAGTTTCAGAAGGCGGCAGAGCTATTCAAGGACCCGATGATGAGAGCGTGGATCGCGCGCACTTATGCGATTGCGGGAAGGCATAGCGAGGCAGATCGCGTGTTGGCAGAGGTGAAAGCGCTGTCAAAGCAGCAATACGCGTCGCCTTATCTGATGGCGTCGATCTACGCCGCGCTCGGCCAAGAGGACCTGGCTTTTGAATGGCTGGAGAGAGTCTACAAGGACCATTCGTATTACGTCGTTTGGCTGAACGTGGATCGGGTGTTTGATGGTTTGCGCTCCGACGCGCGTTTTCAGGACTTGCTGAATCGCATCGGCATCGCTCCGCAAGGCGGTTAATCTAGAAGCAGGAGCTAACGGTTGAGGAAGAGGGTCATTGACCGGTTGAGACAGTTGGTCCGAGAGGAGAAGTACATCACCTCCGGTCACGCGAACCAGGAGATGTCTGACGATGACCTGACCTCCCTCGATATCGAGCACGCCATCCTGACGGGTGCGATCGCGAGTAGATTGACGAAGGACCCGAGAGGCGCGAGATACGAGGTCGTAGGTGAATCTCTGGACGGTCGCGAGGTGGCAATTCTGTGTAGAATGTTGAGCACGGGATGGCTTAGAATCATAACGGTCTTTGCGTTAGAGAGTGACGAGTCATGAAGCACGAAGAATGTGAGTATTGCGATGGCGTGGTCGAGCAGGCTGTGAGGCGTGTTCCGTTCCGATATAAGAAAGAGACCATTTACGTTGACAACGTTCCCGTGCGGCTTTGCCGCAGATGCGGAGAAATCTACTATGAGGCTGCGGTCTACAAGAAGCTTGAGAAGATCGCAGCGAACCGTAAGCAGATCAAATCCAAGGTAACGTTCCCGTTAGCCGATTATCGAATGGTCGACGCCCAGTAAACAGAGCCATCCCAGAAACGCAGCCACATCTGTCTTGTCACATAGCTCCAGGGAGGCGAAGAAACCGATGCCCAATGAAGAGGTTCTCACCGACAAGTCTGACATCACAAACGACCAACTCTCCAATCAGGAATCCGATCAGGAAAGAGCCCAAGAGATCGAGCGCCTTCGCTCGATGACTATCGAAGAGAAGTTTGAACAGCTTGAAAGGCTTTACCTTGAAGGCCAGAAGATCGAAGTAACGGAAGAAGAAAGAGCTACCCGGGAGGCCGAAAAAGCAGAAATAAGAGAGCGATTGAATCGTCTTCGGCGGGCGTACTCGATGAGCAACAGGCTAACCGACGCTTAGTGACGCGAACCGAATGAGCTAGAACCCCTGAATGAATATCGAGTGGAATCGAGTAATCGAGCAGCGATTTTCGAGTTTCATTGAATTCGAAAACTGAATTTCGGAAACACCAAAGCTAATGACATGGAGTATAACGAAGAAGAAATCCGCAAATTTATGAGTCTTGGGTATCCCAAGGACTGCCAGAATGCTTACATCTTGAAATGGTGGACCCCGCAGCACGACGAGTTGATGTCGAAGCGAATCGAAAAACTACGATGGCATTGGTACGATCCGTTCTTGGATGCGATGGCTCTCGAAGACGAGCTAGTCTCTATCACTCCACCAGATGTGATAGATGCCTGGAAGGCCGAGAATCCTTACTGCTCGGGTCCCGCGTGGCGCACCATTCTATGGTCATTTGCCGTATCGCGTGCCACTCAAATTGGGTTGATAAGGGCAATCCAAGCGCCCTACAAGAAGATTTGTCCATTGTGTAACGAGGTTTTTTTCGAGGCTAAGGTCTCAGCTTCATTTGTCGTGTGGCTGGGCATTGATCAGATTGACTATTGTGATGCGTGCTTGTCTGCAGCAGTGGACGTCCATTCGGGCCTCGATGCCCTTTCAAGCGAACAAGTTTTGACCTCGCTACAGGAGCTAGCAACCCTGCTACAGATTGTGCCGAGTGAGGGCTATTTCACAAGAGGCAGAAAGAGGCTTGCTGAAGTTTGTGCGTATCCGCCCGAGCGCAGAACAATTCTGCTCCGTGCCCTCAAGAATAAACCCACGACCGAGCGTGTCAAATTTCTATTTGGTTCGTGGTTCCAAGCGTTAGTCGAAGCCGGGATTTTGCAGAATGGCACACGGAGGAATCGAGGGACCCAATGCATTGCCCGCGATGGCCATGTGTGTTACTCCATAGGAGAAAAGACTATCGACGACCTTCTTTCTAATCTCAACATCCAACATGAAAGAGAGCCGCGTTATCCGGAAGGTAATTTCCGAGCGGATTTTGTGTCGAACGGAGTCTTAATCGAATATTTTGGGCTAGGCGGTGATGGCACTTATGACGTGAAGACCAAGCTCAAGCAGGACATCTGTAGGAAACACCAAATCAGGTTGATTTCGATCTATCCGCAAGATCTGATGAATTCAACAAACCTTGCAGCCAAGTTAATAGCCGGCATAGCCGAGAGCTCTGAATAGATACTGCGAATCAGTTGTACAACGACTCACACTACGTCTCTCCCAGGTAAGGCCTTTCGTCCATATCCCTTAGTTTGAAGTCTTCGAGAAGGGGCAAAGAGTACCACTCGCGGTACGATTATTCGGTGGTCGTGTTCGCTCCTCTTCTTCTCGACTTCCTCGGATGTCGCAACTTGCCACGGCGATTCATTGGATTGATGGTCTACAATCTCGTGAATCATTCCGAGTTCGGGAACTATGCGGAACGATAAGAAAAGAGCTATAAAATCTTCAGTGAACTGCAACAAACTGATCCAGGAAGTCTCTAGCACTCTCCTCACTGTTAACGTTTCATCCCACATTGGCACATGGAGCTTTGTCTCGCCGTCAGCCGCTTGTTGATAAACCCTTAAGCGATCCATTTTGAAACCGTCGTTTATGAAGTGATTCGAGGCGTCTCGCATATTGATAATGTCTGTCAACCATGGCTTGTGCCTTTCGAGTTCTTCCTTGACGCTTAGTGCTCTAGGGCGATGACTCTTAGGAACGTTGTTAAGCAAAGCTCTACTGACCTGTTGTCCCTTCTTGTGGAACGTTCTAAAGGGCCACACCTTCTTCCCGAGAATAGGTGCTGGTATTTTCACAAGGTGATCTAAGGCGCTTTTGAGCTGCACCAGGAACTCGTCTATTTCTAAAAACAGGTCTGAGTATTCGA
>JBASRN010000260.1:0-30962 GCA_049273855.1 Blastocatellia bacterium | reverse complement strand
ACAAACCCTGGCGGACAAGATTTCGTGGTGCCTGGACCAGCACCGGATCCGCTTTCTAAGAAGCTATTTGTCATCGGACAAAAAGCGAATGATCTGCGTGTACGAGGCGCCAGACGCTGAATCGGTTCGGATCGCCAATCGGCAGGGAGAACTGCCGTTTGATTGTATCTGGACAGCCACCCTGCACGGCGCAGGCGAGTAGGCGAAGGCTAGGGGAAGCGTGCCAGCGGCTCGACACTCGATCTATCTGCAGATCGAGCATCGCGAGAGACGCGTTGTTGCTTCCGGCCACCTTAATCCGCCGCCTTTCGATGCGTGTATCGTCGATAGGTAGCCTGTAAGATCACTCCACAAGACATGGGCTCGATTCTTAAGCGACCAGATCGTAGCGTCCAAGCGAACCGCTGCACGCACGATCAAGAGCTCAATCCAGATTTTCCCCGCAGGGGTTCATCGTTCAGCATCACGGATGGCGACATTACTAACAACACCTGCGCCTGTCGATGAGGTTTCCAGCGAGGTCTCCGTGGAAGGCACCAGGACCGATCAGGGAGCCGGCGCGCGTGGAGATTTGGATCGACAAGCACATCGTCGCCAAAACCCTCGGGCGCGCCAGAAGCTCCGTAACCGACAAAGGCGATCACCTCCTGGATTCCAATGTGTCCGTCAACGTGTCCTAGCACGACTACGGCCACGCAGTCGGTGGCCGTAAATCGCTGCTGATGTTGGCTCCCCTTCCTGGACGAGTTTAGAACTTATTGTCTTGGGTTGGATTTATCGGCTTACAATGTCTTCAGACAAATGCCCCCATCCTAATTCGGAACCAAAAATGAGCGTCTATCAACTGCCTGATAATGTCGTTGAAGGTTGAGTGGTAAAACCGCTCAATTGCGTGGTATAAACGCGCATATGAACATGCTCGCTGAACCGCTTTCTTCGCAATTAAAGTCGGAAATTTTCCGACTGCTGTTTGGTGGTCTGATCCTCTGAGTAAGAACGGCAGGTGCTTGTGGTAGAGCCTCACAGTGATTGGATTCGGATCGCCAAATCACATTCCCCTCAATAATCGGAAGGGTGCTTCCACTCTTGTACGCGGCATGGATAGTACCGTAAGGTACTCAACGGACTCTCAATAATCGTTATTTGACGCTTAATGGACGCGCCGCAGTCCCGGGGTCAAGAATCACTACTTAAGCCCGAGTTGCGCTAGCTCTTTTACGCTTTTACAACTTTGCCTCGGTTTGCAGCTACTCGAAACCAGCTTGGTCCATACTCTTTCGATGCAGTTAAAGAAACCGCACGGACATGGCTAGGTCTGTATCCATACTATGGGCAGACCTCCCGATCGTGCGGCAACGCCGCGTGATTCAATCGTCGCTATGGTGCGCCGTTACGTCCTTCAGCGATCCCGTAAATCAACCAATGGTCGAAGGCCGCTAAATAGCCTGCAGCGCCGAATGCCGCTCGGAGGTCAGCATAGGTGACCAGGTAATATTGCACGTCGAACGTCGACGAGGCGCGCCGTCCCTCATTAGGCAAGCCTTGGGCAATCCAATGATCGAGGGCGCTCTGATAGTTCGCGCCGAACGCAGTCTGGAGATCGTTGTACCTGCCAAGGTAGTAGCCGACGTCAACCTCAGCTGCACCACCTCGCCCCTCATTCGGCAATCCTTGATTGACCCAATGGTCGACCGCCGACGTATAGTTTGTCCCAAAGGCCGCCGCCAGATCGCCATAACGGCTGAGATAGAACCGCACATCGAATTCTCGCGCGCCACGCCGGCCCTCATTCGGCAAGCCCTGATTGAGCCAGTGGTCAGCCGCAGCTGTGTAATTTGCTCCGAAGGCATTTGCCAGATCGCCGTAACGGTTGAGGTAGAATTGAACATCGAATTCTCGCGCGCCGCGGCGGCCCTCATTTGGCAAGCCCTGGTTGAGCCAGTGGTTGAGGGCAGCAATGAAATTTGTGCCAAAGGCGTTCCGTAGGTCGCCATAACGGTTGAGGTAGAATTGAACATCGAATTCTCGCGCGCCGCGGCGGCCCTCGCTCAATCCAAAAGTGAGCCAATGATCCACGGCCGCCATGAAGTTCGTTCCGAAAGCAGCTCTCAGGTCGCCATAGCGGTTGAGATAGAACTGAACATCGAACTCTCGCGAGCCGCGCCGGCCCTCCCCTATTCCAAAGTCGAGCCAGTGTTGGCGGGCCGCAGCACGATCATTGCCAAAGGCGGCGGCGAGATCGCCGTAGTGACTGAGATAGAAGTCGGCATTGAACACTTGCTGGCTATCCGGCGGAGCAGCGACCGGCGACGTGGGTGGTCCTTGCGGAATGACCGCCAACGCGCCGTCGGGCACAATTCGCACGCTCGGGAAGCCGCCATACGTGGCGAGTTCTGTCGGGTTGGGAACCCATCGGCGTTGTCCGCCCATGATGCGGAACACCTCTGGCGCAGACCATTCCCTGAGAAGCGTGTTTTCGTCGGGCAATCCCGCGAACGCCGCCAGCGATCCGTCGGATACCACCCGCACTGACCCTGTTCCCCCGAACCGGTCAAGCCATGTGGGATCAGGCACCTGGAACGGCGATCCTCCCTGGTAGAGAAACACGGGTGCCGAACTTCTTTCGCGCAACAAAGAATTGTCGCGCGGGCGCGGTGTAGTGGTCGGAGGCGGGGTGGCGGCTCTGACGTCGCCGGTCGTGCCACCTAAGGCTGCCAGCTCAGCGGCGCTGGCGATCGACATGCGCGCTCCATAAGCCGTAATGTAGGAGCTCGGATCGCCAGGCCAGCTCACGAACTGCCCGAAGCTGGTCGCAAGTCCTGGCGGCGGTGGCAACGGAACGTAGAAGGTGCAGAAAAACCCGGCGAGCGTGTTGCCGAAGTCCGATGGACTCGTCGCAACAAGCGAAGGGCCGGTGAAGTCGAGTGTTACGGTGTAGCTGCCGGGGGTATCGCTGGCGCCGTACTGCATGGGAAAATTGCTGTCGTACACGTACATCGTGCCCGTGCCATTGCCCGGATCTTCGTACCCGTAGACGAGGATTTGATGCTGATGCCAGACGTTCCTGCCCGTATAGACCAATCCGATCGGACACGGCACGCCGGCGTCGATGAAGCCCTTTACCCTGTTCCATTCGGAAGCCGTACGACTCCGGAGGGCCCCTGCGCCGCCGATTGGACTGGGTATCTGATTGAGCAGAAGTGACCATTCGAGCGTACGGTTCAATGCACCGCCTTGGATCAGGCTGTTTAGTAGACGCGCCCATATGAAGTCCCGGAGAACAACACCCGCAGGCATCGCCCGCGTCGGCTGATCGTTGGCATGCGCACCGCGTGGAAGCGGCGCTCGCGCGTGCCAGTAGTCTAGGCTGGCGTACGCCATTCCTCCGCATAGGCCGATCCCGATCGTCGGCGAGACGGCGCCGATCGCCAGATTGGCAGCCGTCCCCGCCGCCGCAAGGAGGAACGGGTCGGGAAATGGCAACACGGCGGCAATGGCGCCGACCGCCGACCACACGGCGGGCTGGGCGAGCGCAGTGAGCCCGGCGGTCTCGATCGGATCGAGAGTCCAGGAGTTAACGAAGGCAAACCCGTCGGCGTCATTGCGCCATGCGAGAACTGGCATTTGAATCCCCCCTTTCCGTTGTGGGCGATGTCAGATTGCAGAAGTGAAAAGGATCACGCGCGCAGCTTTATCGTGGACGCGGCGGCTGAATTCGGGCAATAGGCGCTAAAACCCGCTTCACGCAATTCGTTGGAATGGACTACGAGGACCCCGATCACGAGCGTTAGACGAAGCCCAAAGCGAAAAACAATTCCATGAGATCCAACAGTTGAGCAGCTTATCACACTATTAGACGCCATTCCAGAGCCGTTTCGAACGACTCTGCGTCAAGATGACCGCCTGATGACGTGAGCACCTCCCGAATAAAGTGCTAATTCGCATTATTATCTCTTTCGCAGTCGATTGAAAATCAACGGTGGAAATTTCGAAAGACTATCAAGCAACGATGACTTCACAAATCGCCAGTCGGCACTCTTGGAACCCCTTGAGCCTCGGGAGCGGCTCGATGAGGTGCAATATCGAGATCAGTTCACTCAAACAGAATACGAGACAATTGACGAGATGGCGGGCATTGCAACTGAAAAAGATGCCGCCGAGCTTGTGGATTTTGTGAAGGAACTTCGTGAGGACGTGCTGGAGTGGCTTAAGAAGGAGCATCCCGAACTAACGACAATGAAGCCGTTCTGAGTCAACGGCGAGCTTGTCCTCTTACGCAACTAGAGACAGCCGAGTGAGGGCTGCCTCTAGTTAATAGCTTGGCTCCCTTCCTGGACGTTTTTAGAACTTTTTGCTTCGGATCGAATCAATCAGCTCAATGCGTTTTCAAGGGTTTGAACCATGTTTACCCCATCTCAACGCGTTAACAGTCAGAAGTAAGCTACAAGTTTCCGCTAAGAGGAAGGGGTGTACGCGTCGAAGCGATCCCAACTGTCGGCGCGCAGCTAAGAACGTAGAAAAATGAGCGTCAGCCGGGTTGGGGGTCAATTTGAAGTTGAGGGTTGAGCTGCGTGGTGAGCGAGCTTGTGGCTGCTTGGTATGTGAGCCGCACTAACCTCCTGGATGAGCGATAAGAAATGGTAGCGCGAACGAATAGGTCCCAGAGGGGGTAGCTGGGGTCGCGAAAGATCCGACGCGAAACACAAGGTATTGACTAATCGACTTGACAGCAAACAACAGCCAACAGGAAATGGATTAGCCATCGTGATGTTGCCAAAACTAATAGGATCAAAACATCCCGTTTGGCATGGTATACATCAAAACAGACCTTCCCTCGTTAAGGAGAAAGGAAGGAGTAATGCGTAAGATGAATCCAAAGTTGGATCTTTGGTCGGCCGCTGCGATCTGTTTAGTTCTTGCAAACGCATTCGCAAATGAACGTCAACATAGCGTGGAGCCGGAATGGAAGCTTGTAGGAAAGCGGAGTGCGATTTATCGTTGGCTTTCTTGCTCCGACAGCGAGGTGCGAGCTGTCGCCCGGTCTTACAGGGAATCAGCAAAAGCGGAGTGTGCTCAATCGCTATTATTCTCTCTGCCCGGTTACCGTTATCTGGGATTTTAGGAAAGTGAAGACCAAAACCTCGCTTGGGTCAGGTTCGGGTTTCGCGCGCTCACGCGCACCCCTGTATGTCGAAAGGTGACTTGCTTCGGCTGGTAGGTCCCTCACGTTGAAGTTCAATTCGTAAAAAGCTCAATCGTCAGAATGCACTCAGCGCGCAGCTACAGAGTTCTTAACGGCGAAATGATTATTTGGGCGACGCCTTCTTTAGCTGTTGCAAGTAATCCGTTAAGAGTTCATTGAAGCGGGCCGGATCCTCGAGCATCGGATAGTGTCCGCTGCCTTTAATAATTACGACATCGAATTGCGGCGCGTACTTGCGATTGATCTCCAGGTTAGTGGGATTCATGTCCGTGTTGATCGCTCGAATTGGCACTTTGACTGCTCGCAGAGCCGGAACTGCATCGTAGGCCATGATACCTTGAAGGATTGCAATCGCAAGCTCGGGTGGACGCGAGGTCACTTCGGCAGTAATGCGACTCTTTACAGCCGCGGGCGTGTTGGGCGAGAACAACAGTTGATTCAGGAAGCCAGTCATCGCCCCTTTATAATCTGCTCTAAGCTGCTTATACACGGCTTCGAGTTGTTCCGGAGGTATTTTGTTTTCGACGTTATGCAGAGCATCAACCGGAACAATTGCGACCACGCGCTCCGGCATTCGCCGAGTCGCCTCCAGCGCGATCGGTCCACCCATTGAGCTACCGACAAGTATCACGCGTTTGAGTTTGAGTTTCGTGATAACGGTATTGACGTCGTCGGCAAAACTTTCGACTGACCAGTTCTTCCGGCCCTGGCCAGACTCGCCATGACCTGGTAGGTCGATAGTCGCGACTCGCTGATTCTTTGCAAATACAGAAACCTGGTTGTCCCAGACGTGCCGGTCACAGCCCCCACAGTGGATGAAGACCAATGTAGGCTCGCCCTTGCCTTGAACAGAATAATGAATCGGAACACCGTCTGCGGCCGCGACAACACCAACGTTACTACCATACGAACCAAACGAAACGACCAGAGTTAAGAACGAAAGAAGCAGACCTAAAGACATACAGCACCTCACTCTTCAAAAGGTTGAGAATCTGATTAGTTGTACGCTAGGACTCAAGCTGCAGTACAAACTCGTCCAATGGATAAACACGTTACGTTGGTACGGCAGCAAAGGTTGTGAAAGTCGCATTGAATAATCATTAAATCTCTATAGCACCGATCAATTCGCGAAGTCCATCCCAATCGCTGGGCAGTAGGGTTTCTACCATCACATCACGCTTCAGGAATATCCGGGTTGGAGTCGCGTCTTTACAGGGAGACGCGGCCATGGGTCAGGTGCAAAAAAACGGTTAAGTCCAGAACTTAAGAGGGCAGACAAGATAATACCGCTTTTCAACGCACCGAGATTCCTCCAAGTCGCATGTTTGCCATAGGTTAAGACTTAAGCGGGTTAATTAACCTACTTAACCTTCTTAACCAAACCAAGAAAACCCTTATTTGCAGTGAGTTGCGGCTTAACCTAAAAACCGATTTTCGTCACAGAAGGAACAGGAAGAAGCTAATGAGAAAAAGCAACCGAGTACTCTTCAAACCGAAGGTTTACGGCTTTAATCCCTGGGCGGACCAGATGCCAGCCATCAAGTCGATCATGGAAGAGACCGGTCAAGACTCCGAAGCTCCGGTCCTCCGGATGTTAATCGACGCTAAGAAGGTACAAAAATGAGCGTCAGCCGGGTTGGGGGTCACTTTGAAGTCGGCTTCTGAGCCGTATAGTTGACGAGCTTGTGGCGGAGGTATCGCAGGTAGTCCTTTGGTGGCTGAGTTGCAATCACCTCCTGGATAAGCGGCAGGAAATAATGCAGGGAACGGATCGGTCCGAGAGCAGGGTAGGTTGGGTCGCGAAAGATGCGGCGGGCAGAGCCTAACAGAAAAGCCGCCTCGACAATCTCCAACGCCACATTCTGCTGGTAGAGCTTGTAAGCCAACTGACGATCATAGCGGCTGATTCTGGAAGGGGTATCGGGCAACCCGAGATAAAGCTCCAAGAGCTTGTCCACGTAGAAGCGATTGTTATGCATCACGGTAACCTCCGGCCGACCCCGAGCCGGACTAGGACTAAGATTTCTTGTGCTTTTTGGGGTTCTTCTTTTTGCGAGCAACCGACTCCAACTCGCTCTCTCGAACTCTAAAGCTCTGGCCTTCAATGACGGTGATGTCGGCGTGATGAGTGAGGCGGTCAAAGCAGAGTGGCGATGCAGGTGGCGTTTGGGAAGACATCATTCCAGTCACGCAAGCCGACAGCAACCGCCACCGCGACGAAGCCATTAGCAGGCTTCGCGGCGAGCACGCCCGTCTTCAGAATAGGATTGATACCATGTATGTGGATAAACTTGACGGTCGGATAGACGCGAGCTTCTTTGATCGTATGTCGGCGGAGTGGCGAACCGAGCAAGGGCGTTTGTTGAGAAACATTCAAGAGCACGAATCAGCCGGCACCGCTTTTGAGGTGGATGGTGTCAGGTTGCTAGAACTGTCGAGCAGGGCTCACGAACTGTTCGAAATGCAGGAACCCGGTGAGAAACGCAGACTTTTGAATTTCGTATTCTCGAACTGCTCGTGGAAGGGCGGCGAGCTTCGAGCAGAATACAGGCAACCATTTGACTTACTAGCAGTTACGACAGCGACCTACCACGCAGCAAAGGCCGCTGGACATCAATCCAACGGCCTTTCTGAAATCTGGCTCCTGAGGTAGGACTCGAACCTACAACCCTCCGGTTAACAGCCGGATGCTCTACCATTGAGCTACTCAGGAATACTTTTTCTCGCTTTGCGAAAGACCTTAACCTAGCAAACGGCTTCGGAACGTGTCAACCAGAACCACCCCAACATCGAAACCACTCACGCCGCCAGATTCTTCTTGAAGAATTTTCTAAGCCGGTCACTGTACTCGGTCCTGGAGTAGCGAACCGAGCGCGCATGACGCGCCCCTTCAACAAACCAGATCTCCTTATCGCCGCCAAGCGCGTCGTAGATCTGCGCGGAATGGACGGTCGCTATCAGTTGGTCCTTCGTCCCGTGGACTAACGAGACAGGGCACTGGATTCTGGCGGCCAACTCAAGCGGATTGACCGTCTCGATGTCAAACTTTCCTCGATAGTTGGCGACCCGAATCGTCGTCCACAGTACCGGATTCAACACCGCGCCGGGCAGGTGGGTCACTCGCCGCATGAATTCTTCAGCGACTCGCCTGAGTGAGGCGAACGGACTGTCGGCCCACACCCCCCGAATCCAGGGATTGTGCGCCGCTACTTGAAGCGCGATCGCGGCACCCATCGACTCGCCCGCAAGCCCAACCCGCTCTCGATCAATGCCCTTCTCGGCGATCAGCCATTCGATCGCGGTCTCGACATCGCGGCGCTCGTAGAAGCCGTATGTGACAAACCGGCCTTCGCTGTCCCCGTGCGCGCGGCCGTCGAATACCAATACGTTGAAGCCCGCGCGCCTGAGCACCAGCGCCGCTCGTAACACATCCGTACGGTTCTTTTTCACACCGTGCAACGCGACGATTGTGGGTGCGCGTTTTGACGCCCCCATCCACCAGCCGTACAGCCTTGTCCCGTCGAACGAGGGGATCGTCACGTCTTCGAATGCGATCCCGGCTCGGCGAATCAGTCTTCGAAGATGGGGACTCTTAAGCTGAGAAAGCCGCTTGAGCCGAGGGCGAATCAGAAGTCCCGAAAGCGGAAAACTCGCCGCGCCGATCGCAAGCGTCAATGAACCCGCAGTGCCAAGCGCGATCCACCCGCCAACCCGCAGCCATCGCGCCACCTGCGCGCTGGTTACCCTGGCCAAAGCATGTTGTGTCGGGGCCTTCACTCCGTCGTCGTCAAACCACGTCTTCATTTGCTGCCTCCCCGGGGGCCCAGAGTTAATTATAGGATGACATGCAAGAGACCGCGGGATGCTGGGACGCG
Source organism: Blastocatellia bacterium (assembly GCA_049273855.1). GTDB lineage: Bacteria > Acidobacteriota > Blastocatellia > UBA7656 > UBA7656 > Onstottus_B. The sequence continues at coordinate 21,884 of JBASRN010000260.1, read as the reverse complement.
TCCCTTTCTTATATAACGTGTGGCCGTGCTAGAATTCCGTGGAATAGGAAGTGTGGAGTGGCGGGTTCAGCAGTCGGGAAACCCTCAGAACCCGTACCCCAAACAGCGCTAGAGGTGCAATCGATGTCTTGCAAGAATTGCGGTCGGCCGCTTCCTGAGGGAAGCCGCTTTTGCAACTACTGCGGCGCGCAGGCAGCCGGACCCGCTGTCAGGACGCTGGAGAAGAGCGCAGATGGAGTCGAAGCTTCGTATTCAGTTACCGAGGACGAAAGGGTGATATTCACTCTCAGGCCGACGATGATCTTCGTGTTGATTCGGTACATCGTCGCGGCGCTTGTAGTGGTCGCTGCGGCGGCTCTGATGGGAGTCTTGAACAACCGGAACCCGGAGACGGTGAATGGTTGGGTCGCGTTCCTGGTCATACTTGGGGTGGGGCTGCTGTCGTTCGCTAACCCGCTCTACCACCATATACAGAGACTCCGCGAAGTCTATACGATGACGGATCACAAGCTTGAGATGCGTTACGGTTTGATCGCAAAGACCGTGCGGAACATCCCGCTTCGGAACATCCAGGATGTCACCGTGACTCGATCGGTGTGGCAGCGATTCTTGAACCTTGGCGACATCGAGATAGAGAGCGCCTCCGAAAGCGGCAAGATCACTCTGGATGACATCCATCATCCGGATCGGTATGCCAACATGATCATGGCGGAGTTGAGGCGCCGGAACTGAATACGCGGAGTCGGGGTCTAATCAGCTTATGATTCATCGAACCTATAACGCGTACCCGGCAGTCGTTCTGTTGATCCTGCTAGCGCCGCTTGCAATAAGAGGCCAGCAGCCAACGGCGGCTTCCGCGCAAGCGATCGCCGTGGCGCCGGCGCACCCGCTCTCGGAGTTGCTGCCTGACAGGCTCGCCGGTTTCGCCGCTACGAGCGAGGTCAAACCGGTCGAGGGCGACCTTGGTTCGGATCAAGCCAAGGCTTTTCAGGAGTACCGGATCCTGGCAACGGCTTCGCGGCAGTATCGCAATCTTCGCGTCGACGTGTTCCAAACGCGAAACCAATTCGCGGCGTTTGGGTTGTTCACTTATGTTTCCGGGCACGAGAGGGAAGCCGAGGAAAACATCGGATCGGGTGGCGCGCTGGTGGCCGGCGCAGCGGTATTTTGGAAGGGCAGTTATTTTGTCAGGGTAGCTGCAAGCAAGCCTGCTCGAGCAAGCCGCGGAGCCACAGTTGCGGTGGCTCGCGCGCTGGCTAACGCGATCGAATCGCGAGGCGAAGCTGTGTTGCGGCCGGCATTGCTTGAGAGGTTGCCCGCGTTGCAGATGATTCCGGGGAGCGTGCGCTATTTTCTCGGTCCCGAATCGCTAGGCGCGTACGTTGAGCGGGGCCGCGAGATGGTTGTGTTCCCCGGTGACGCGGAAGCCGTGCTCGCCGAGTACAACCAAAGCGCACCGGCCGATCCGCTCAGACAAGACACAGGCATCCCGACGGTCGACAACTCGAGCAGTGCCGCCGCGGGCATATCCGAGTCTCAAGCGCCGCTAAAGCTCGTCATCATCGAATACCATACACCTCAGTTTGCGACCGATGCGTTTGTCAGCCTGAGCCGTTTCGTCGAGTCACTCACGGATGAGGAGCGAAACGAAATCCTCTTCCAGCGCGAAGGGAACTACATCGTCAAGTGCGTCAATGTTCGAAACCGGGAACTGGCGCAAACCCTGATGGGCTCGATCCAGTATCCCTACACCGTGAAGTGGCTGCGCAACCCGCTTTGGCCGACCGACGATCCGTTCCGGATGGAAAAGACCGCGCAAATGTTGATCTCGACGTTTGGACTTCTCGGGTTAATCTTGCTGACGGTGCTGCTGTTTGGCTCGGCGTTTGGCGCGACGGTTTTTCTGAAACGGCGAAAGCGGCAGCAGGGAATTTTCTCCGATGCTGGAGGTATGCTCAGGCTCGAGATCGATCCCTTTGAATCCACGCTGCTCGGCTTACCGCCGAAAAGAAGTGAGGAGTGATGAGTGATAAGTTATGAGTGCAAGGCCAATGCTAAATCATCACGCCCAACTCACCATTCATCGCTCATAACTCATCACTCATAACTCAGCTTATATGCCCAACTCCGTCCTGGTAGTCGACGATGAAGAAGCGATCCGGCGAACGCTGACCGGCGTGTTGGAGGACGAGGGTCTTTCGGTCGACACCGCCGCATCGGGTGAAGAGTGTCTCTCCGAATTCGAGAAGAGAGTCTTTAGTTGCGTGCTGCTTGATGTTTGGCTTCCGGGAATCGATGGGATCGAAACGCTCAAGAAGTTGAAAGCAGCCTATCCCGAAACCGCGGTGATCATGATCAGCGGGCACGGCAACATCGAGACCGCAGTGCGAGCGACGCGGCTAGGAGCGTTGGATTTTATAGAAAAGCCGCTTCAGATCGATCGAACGGTGGTTGCGATTCGAAACGCGCTGCGGCAACGCCAGCTTGAAGCCGAGAACCGATTGCTTCGCGAACAACTGGATGACGATTACGCGATGGTTGGTGAAAGCGTGCCGATGCGCGCGCTCCGGCAACAGATCGCGGTCGCCGCGCCGACCAACGGACGCATACTGATCTACGGAGAGTCGGGGACGGGCAAGGAGTTGGCGGCTCGCGCCATTCATCATGAGTCTTCGCGCGCGTCGATGCCGTTTGTCGAGTTGAACTGCGCCGCAATTCCCGAGGAGCTTATCGAATCTGAGCTCTTTGGCCATGCCAAGGGCTCGTTCACCGGCGCCACTCAATCCAAGCGTGGGAAGTTCGAGCAGTCCGACGGCGGCACTCTGTTGCTGGACGAAGTCGGAGACATGAGCTTGAGGGTTCAGGCCAAGGTGCTGCGAGTGCTCGAAGAGCAGCGCTTCGAGCCGGTGGGTTCGAACACTTCCATCAAGGTTGACGTGCGAATAATCGCGGCTACGAACAAGCGCCTGGATGAAGAGATCGAACGGGGTACGTTTCGACGGGACCTCTTCTACAGGCTCAACGTGATTCCGTTCGAAGTCCCGCCCCTGCGCGAGCGCCTGGAGGACGTGCCGCTGCTCGTTGAGCATTTCAACCGAAAGTACTCGGCTCTCTACAGCCGGGTGCCCAAGGCTTTCACCAGCGAGGCGTTCGAGTTATTAGCGTCGTACGATTGGCCGGGCAACGTTCGTGAACTCCGCAACTCAATTGAGCGCATCGTGATAATGGGGGCAAGCGAGCACATCACGTCTAACGACGTGCCTGCCCTCGGCACTCCGGAGGGAATCACGGCCCCTGCGCGATACAACTTCACATCGTACCGCGAAGGCCGCGAAGCCTACGAACGCAGTTACATTCTTCGCAAGCTAGGTGAGTGTGACGGCAACATAACTCGCACGGCGGAAGCGCTTGGCATCGACCGCTCGCACCTCTACAGAAGGATGAAGGCTCTTGGCATAAGCGAGAAGCGCTCGGGCGCGGGTGGGCAGGTGTGACGAAGTTGCTTCTAGATCGATCTGACGCAAGTGGCTACGGCCGATCAGGCATGCCGTCAGCCGGCACACACCAGGCTCTGGCCGGTCATCTGACAACGCCCGGAGCAGCATTGTGCGTCGGTAGTGCACAAGCTGCCATTCGCGAGACAGCTTGCCTGGGCCTGTGCAGTGGGCGCCAGGATAGAGGTGATCAACGGCAGCGAAACCACGGCAGCCACCCCTATTCTTCCCATAACCTCTCTTCGAGTGACCCTTTTCGTCTGCGCGGTCGTCTTCCGGTTATCAGAGAGCAGATGCGCCGTTCCTAACTGAGACAACGCGTAAAGTACGACCGTTTCATCAACGACTGACCCGGATTCCTTTTCCAAGAGGCTGACCACCTCCGCCACCGTCGCTTTTCCGTCGCAATGATTCCAGATCAGACTGCAGGCCTGGTTAAGACAATGAGCTTTGTTCCGATCAAGATCGTAGATGAGCAGCTCGTTCTGCAGCTCCTTTACTACCAACCCTTTGTTGCGCCGGTCGGGCATTTGCAGTTCTGGCCTGGTCTTCAATTTGAGTCTCCCTCTTCCAAATGAGGCTCGGATCGGCAAAAATATTCCGCGACGGGAATAGAATATATTATGAGCCTGCGTGTAAAGCAAGAAATAATAATTCTTCAGTGTGGTGGGTCAGTCTGAATTCAGAATACAAGCTTCAGCTTGCTCTTTCGTCCGCACGAACGGGAGAAGCAAACTAAAGCTTGTACTCTGAACGTCAAACTGATCCACTCCCGAATTCAGGAGTGTCAGCCACCCAGGAAGGCGATTGAGCCAACGATCCAATACTGTGCTACTCAGCCGATCTAATTGACGGTAGTGACAGGGCTTGCACTGGAGATCCTCGGGCGGCAGATCCCTTGTATCCTGGTCTGAGCGATCCTTGCTAGCCTTCCTTATTGAGCCTATAGTTGTCTGCTCAAATTCACAGGCCTGAGCGACTGGCGCATTTTCTCGCTGTCTACTGTTAATCCTCCTCCGTGAGGGCCGTTTTATGACTGACGACGTGAAGGAGGCTAACGTGCAAGCAGCTAAACACCTCAGGCCAGTGCCCAGTCCTGCCGAGGAGGTCGAACTCCTCTTCAGACAGCATCACGAGCAGGTCTACCGCACCGCTTACCGGGTCACCGGAAGCTCAGCAGACGCCGAGGACGTGCTACAGACTGTCTTTCTTCGCCTTGTCAAAAGAGATGCACGCCGAGACTCAGCGGGAGATGGCCCTATAGACCTCTCCCCAAGCCCCGGCAGCTATCTTCATCGCGCCGCCGTAAACGCCTCGCTCGACCTGATTCGAAGCCGGGCTCGTTCAAGCTCGGTCCCCATCGAAGAGGTTGCTCCCGTGCTCGAAGACAGTAGCAGCGTCAACCCGGAACACGAACGGGCCAGCCGCGAAATGCAAGGGCACGTTCGAGAAGCGCTGGCGGGGCTTGGAACAAAGGCAGCCGAGGTTGTCGTGCTCAAGTACTTCGAGGGGCACAGCAATGTCGAAATAGCCCGTCTGCTGGGAACGTCGCAGATGGTGGTAGGAGTCATGTTACACCGCGCTCGCACAAAACTACGCAAGGAACTAGGAAAGGTCCTGGAGGGAAGTCATGAAACCGTCTAACAATGAACTAAACGAAATCATCGAGCGGACAACCGGTGAGATTCGCAATCAAGCGATCGACCCATCGGTTGTGTCCGGCGCGGCGGATCGCGTTTGGAAGCGGCTAAGCGAGCGGACCGCTGACGCGTCCGCCGTGCAAGTTGATCACATCAGAAACTGCGGCGATTTTCAGGCGCTGATACCGTCGTATCTGGAGGGCAGCCTGTCGCCCGCTCGCGCGCTGCTTTTGGAGGACCACACTCACGAGTGCGTGCCTTGCCGGAAATCGCTTAAGGAGGCGCGCTTTGGCGTCGCAGTTGCGCCCTCGCAAGCCAAGGCTGCAAAGCCGATTGCTTCACGGCGCACGGTTGTGCGCTGGGCAGTTGCCGCGGCGGTTATCATCGGCGTGCTGTCGGTCGGCGGCTACGAGAAATTCTTCCGCGCGACCGATGCCTTCAACATGGTCGTTCAGGCGATGGATGGCCAGGTCTACCTGGTGTCGGACGCCAACACGGAAGCGCTCACCCTCGGCGAGCAGTTCAAGCAAGGCGAGAAGGTTCGCACCGCGAAGGACGCGGGCGCGGTGGTCAGGCTGCCCGACGGCTCCTTGATCGAGATGCGAGAGCGATCGGAGTTTTCAGTCACCGACAGCCAGCAGGGGACGACGATTCATCTGGATCGCGGCAACATCATTGTGCAAGCGGCCAAGCAGCGAGAGCGTCACCTGTATGTTGATACCGGCGATTGCACGGTGTCGGTAACCGGCACGATCTTCGCGGTCAACGCGGGCACCAAAGGCTCGCGCGTGTCGGTAGTCGAAGGCGAAGTTCACGTCGATCACTCCGGGAATAATGCTGTGCTTCATCCGGGCGATCAAACGACGACAAGCGCGACGATTGCCAACGTTCCGGTGAGCGACGAGATCGCGTGGAGCCGCGATGCCGCTCGTTACAAGACGATGCTTGCCGAGGTGGCCGCGCTCCGCAAAGAGATCGACCGGAACGTGGCCGGCCCGGGCGTCCGCTACTCTACGCGGCTGCTCGAGATGACGCCGGACGACACGGTCTTCTACGTCGCGATTCCCAACCTCAGCGAGACGATCGCCGAGTCGAACAAGATCATCGAGCAGCGACTCGCCGAGAACCCCGAGCTTAAGCAGTGGTGGGATTCGGAGCAGGCTTCTTCGCGTGGCCGCAAACATTGGGACGATGCAATCTCGAAGATCAGCGAGTTTGGCGCACATCTCGGCGACGAGATCGTTGTGACCGCTCAGATGTCAGCAACGAGTCACGAGCCGGACGGCCCGCTGGTACTTACGACATTGAAGAACGCGGCCGGCTTCCGTGCCTATGCGGATAGTCAGTTGAGTATTCTGGCCGGCGCAACAAAGAAGCGCGCCGACGTTCGCTTCATCGACGACCCGATGAGCGCAGGCGCGGCAACCAGCGCGAAGTCCGATCTGTTCGTGTGGATCAACGGTGATGTGCTTGCCGCTTCGCCGAAGCTCGAAATGCTTCAACGAGTGGCTGGAAACTTAAAGACGGCGAGCGGCGCTCGCTTCGCGGACGGTTCGTTTCGCTCGCGGATCGCCGAAGTCTATCACGAGGGCGCGGGCTTTATAGTGGCGGCCGACCTCGAGAAAATCATCGCCGGCTCGCGGGATACCGACGCGAAGGAAGACTCCGCGTTCCGCCAGCTTGGCATAACCAGTCTGAGACACTTCATCGCTGAAGTGAAGGAGGATCAGGGCAAGTCTTACAACCGCGCGGTGGTGACGTTCAACCCGGGCGGGCACGGGATCGTATCGTGGCTTGCAGCGCCGGGGCCGATGGGCGCGCTTCAGTTCATCTCGCCCGACGCAAACGTAGTCGCGGCGTTCGTGGTAAAGAACCCGACTGCGCTTGTAGACGATCTGCTGGCGGCGCTGAACACGGTTGATCCGAAGTTCCGCGAGAACCTCGATCAGTTCCAGCGCGAGACGGGTCTGGACATCCGCAACGACTTTGCGGCGCCGCTTGGTGGTGAGTTCGCGTTCGCGATCGACGGGCCGGTGCTTCCGACTCCGTCGTGGAAAATGGTGTTCGAGGTTTACGACCCGGCTCACTTGCAGCAGACCTTTGAGCGAGTGGTGGAGCTGATGAACCAGCAAGCACAGAAGTCGGGTAAGCAAGGCTTCGCGTGGGACCGCAGCGACTCGGGTGGTCGGACCTTCTACACGCTGAAGTCGCTCGACTTCGGGTTGGAAGTCAACTACACGTACGCGAACGGCTACATGGTCGCGGGGCCGAGCCGTGCACTTGTGGATCGCTCGGTGAAGTATCGCGAGACGGGCTACACCATATTGCACTCGCCGAAGTTCATCGCGGCGCTGCCCGAAGACAAGCAGGCTAACTTCTCGGCGCTGTTCTATCACAATCTGGGTTCGGTGATCGCTCCGATCGCGGGACGGGTTAAGGGCGCCACGCGGAGTTTGCCCGAAGAAGGCCAACGAGCGTTGAAGTCGCTGGGCGCACCGATGCTCGCGTATGCTTACGCGCAAGGCGATCGGATATCGTTCGCGGTGAACGGTGAAGAGGGGCCACTCGGGTTGAAGCCTTCGAGCTTGCTGGGCATGCCGGGCGGGTTCGGACTCGATAGCATCATCAAGCAGTCGATGCGCTGAACCGGTTTCACGCACGATTGAAAAAGACGCCAGCCGGTTGGAACTGGACTCAACCGGCTGGCGTAATGTTTGTGGGCTTACACGCAGAGCGGAGTTCACGGTTTGAAAGACGACGGCAAGACGCGGAGGACGGAGTTTGAGGTTGGCCATTCTCATCAAGCTCTCGTCCATCCGCTCCGGAGGATTTGTTGACAGGACGCGGCGCACGATTTAGTCCTCACTCTGCCTTGATCTTCCACAACCTGGGTGGCAAGAATATCCGCGGCAACAAGGTCAAGTACCTTGTACGGGCGTTCCTCGGAGGGCGCCCGTAAATTGCGAGCGTTCGCGCAACAGGAAGCGCCCCCACGTAGGGACGCCGATACAGGTCGCACGAGGCAAGTGATGGAAAACCCTCTAGCAAAGACTTCCGAGCCGGTTGCGACGGTCGCGGTTTTGCCGAAAACCCCCGAGCTTGTTCCGGCGGCGCCGATCATCGATCTCGATGGACTAAGCGTCACGTTTGGCAAGCGGCCAATACTCAAAGATCTGCGATGCGAGTTGCGCGGGCGCGCGATCGGGCTTCTGGGGCCAAACGGCGCCGGCAAGACCACGCTGATTCATGCGCTGCTCGGGTTTCACCCGCCGTCATCCGGGACCGCTCACATCTTCGGCCGCGACATAAGAACCGACGCGAAACAGATTCGCGGACGCATCGGCTACATGCCCGAACGCGATTCGTTCATCGCCAACATGACTTGCGTTCATTTCGTGCGGCTGATGGGCGAGCTCTCGGGACTTCCGCCCGACGCGGCGCTCGAGCGCGCTCACGAAGCGCTGTTCTACGTCGGATTGGGGGAAGCGCGGTATCGCAAGCTTGGCACATACTCGCTTGGAATGAAACAGCTTGCCAAACTTGCTCAGGCGATCGTGCACGGCCCGCGATTGATTTTTCTGGACGAGCCGACCAACGGGCTCGACCCGCCGGCCCGACAGCGAATGCTCGAACTGATCCGCCAGATTCGAGACAGCGGCCAGGCTAACATCCTTCTGTCGTCTCACCTGTTGCGCGACGTCGAAGAGTGTTGCGAAGAGATATTGATAGTGAAGCAGGGACGCATCGCGGTCTACTGCAACCTCGAAGAGGAGCGAAGGGCGAATCGCAAGTTCCTCGAGATCGAGATGCGTGGCCCGCGCGAAATCTTCGCCCAGGCGATTGCCGCGCTCGGCTGTGAGTTCGCGCTGACCACCGAGCACCGGTTGAAGGTCGTTCTGCAGAACGGCGTCGAAATCCGAGACCTGTATCGTATAGCGGCCGAGCAGCAGGTTCAGATTCGCCGGTTGAACTTCAAACGCGACTCGCTGGAAGACATCTTCCTGAAAGCAATGGAGGACGGCAATGGCAGTCTATGAGCACACATATAAGCCGTACGCGGGCCCGCTGACTCCGGAGTGGTCGCGCTTCCTGATCATCCCGCGCCACGCCTACCGCGACGTGTTCAAGTCGAAATTGTTTACGGGGTTCTTTGCGCTGTGCTTCGTCTGCCCGCTGGTGATGGCGATTCTGGTCTATCTTCGCCACAACTCAGCCGCGCTGGCGGTGCTTGAGCTTAACGTCCGGGACGTACTCTCAATCAACGCAGGATTCTTTCAGGTCTTTGTTGGGATTCAAACCTGGCTTTCGTTCTTATTGACGGTGTTGATCGGGCCGGTGTTGATCTCGCGCGATCTGGCCAACAATGGGTTGCCGCTGTATCTGTGCAGGCCGTTCTCTCGCGCGGAATACGTCATAGGCAAAATGAGCGTGCTGATGATTTTGATCTCCGCCATAACCTGGGTGCCCGGGTTGCTCTTGTTCGCATTTGCGGCGTACCTGGAACCTGGAAGCTGGTTTGCGAGTAACTACTGGATTGCGGGGTCGATTTTTGCGGTGAGCTGGGTGTGGATCATCATGCTTTCGTTGTTGTCGGTTACGATGTCGGCGTGGGTGAAGTGGCGAATGGCTGCAAGCGCCGGGCTGTTCGGGTTGTTCATCATCTCGAACGTCATGGGCATAACGATTAATGGCGTTCTGGGCACCCGTTGGGGAAGTTTCTTTAACCTGACTTTCGTTATGAAAACGATCGAGGACAGTGTGTTCGGCAATCGCAACTCGATGCAACTGCCGGAGTGGATGGTGCTCCCGACCCCCGCCGCCTGGATATCGCTCGGTTTGTTCTGCGCGCTATGTTTGTTTCTGCTGACGCGCAAGGTGCGGGCCTACGAGGTGGTGCGCTGATGGAAAAGCCAGCAGGTCATTTGATTGTTTTCGAGGACGTCTCAAAGTTCTACGGCGAGATACTCGGTGTGAATCGAATCAACCTTTCGATCGAGCCGGGGATCACGAGTCTGGTAGGGCCGAACGGCTCAGGCAAGACTACGTTGATGAACCTGATGACCGGGTTAATCCAACCGACGCGAGGACGCTTGACGATTCTCGACATAAGCGCCGAGCATCCCGAGGTATTCTTTCGCAAGGTCGGATACTGCTCGCAATTCGATTCCTTTCCGGCTGGGCTGACGGGCTTCGAGTTTATCCGGTCGTATCTTCTGGTTCACGGATACACCAGGCAACAAGCGCAGGAGATGGCATGGCGCGCGCTTCATCGTGTCGATTTGATCGAAGCGGCGCATCGCAAAGTGGCGGCATACAGCAAGGGTATGCGGCAGCGAATCCGGCTCGCGCAGGCGATCGCGCACGGTCCTTCGGTGATGATACTGGATGAGCCGCTGAATGGGCTTGACCCGATGGCGCGATCCGAGACAATTCGACTCTTCCGTCAGCTTGCGGCTGAAGGGCTTCACCTGATCATCTCGAGCCACATTCTTCACGAAGTGGATATGATGAGCGACCGGGTGATCCTTCTGAACAACGGCTATATCGTCGCCGAAGGCGACATTCACGGCGTGCGCGACGAAATGGAAGAGCACCCGATGCAGATTCTGATTCGCTGCGACCGGCCGGCCATGCTTGCCGCGCGAGTCTTCGAACAGGACTCGGTTGTCGAAGCTCGTATTCACAAGGATCGTCACGGCTTGTTTATCAAGACTCGCGACGCCGACGCTTTTTACCTGTTGTTGAATCGCGTGGTACTGGACGACGACTTGAACGTAGAATCGGTTTCGCCGGTCGATGACAATCTGGACGCGGTCTATCAGTATTTGATCGGCTCGAGTGGGGAGGCAGCGTGAGCACATCAACTGAAGCCTTGAATTTTGAGGCGCCCAGCCTCGGCCGCCGCGCATTGTGGCTTCGCCAGGTCGGCGCGATCCTCTCTCTCGAGGTGCGCAAGAACTTCATCGGCAAGCGTGCAATTCTGCTCTACCTGCTTGCGGCGTTTCCGATTCTCCTGATGGCTGCGTTGTCGGTTGAGCTGGGCTCGCACGCCAGCAACCCCAACAACGTCGGCGAAGCCAACATAATCTTCGCGAATCTGTACGAAGGCCTGATCCTGCGGACGATAGTCTTCTTTGGTTGCGCGTGGACTTTCATGAATCTGTTTCGAGGCGAGGTCGTCGATCGCAGCCTCCATTATTATTTTCTTGCGCCCGTTCGCCGCGAGGTGCTGGTGTTCGGCAAGTACTTCTCCGGCGTCGTAGCCACGTTGGTGTTGTTCACAATCACCACGGCCGGGTCGTTGATGTTTCTTTACGTGGGGCTCGGATCGGCGGGGATGGAATACCTGACGAACGGGCCGGGCAAGGGCCAGGCTCTGGCTTATCTGGGGATCACGTGGCTGGCGTGTATCGGCTACGGCGCGGTGTTCCTGGTGATAGGTCTGTTCTTTCGCAACCCGATGATCCCGGCGTTGGTCGCATACGGCTGGGAGTTTATTAACTTTCTGCTGCCCCCTGTGCTGAAGAAGATCAGCGTCGTCCACTATCTTCACTCGCTGGCTCCGGTGCCGGTCTCGGAAGGCCCTTTCGCTCTGGTAGCCGAACCGACTCCCGCCTATTTGTCTATCCCGGGACTTTTGATTTTTACCGCCGTGGTGCTTGTGATCGCGAGCTACCGAATTCGCAAGATGCAGATCACGTACGGCGGGGAGTGAGAGGATTTCCATTCCGGACGCCGTTGAGTGAATGATGCCTCAGCGAGATTTCTGCTTAGTGCCTGCTTTCTCCAATGGAGCGCCCCAAAGCTCCTTTGGACTCTGAAAGACTCAGTGGAGGGATGACAATGCAAAAAGGTATTTAATCTCTGGCTGGAAATAGACACGCAGGTTCGACGGTATTGTCTCTACCGGAGTTCAGAACAAAATAGCTACAATGGCAATCCTATCGTGGATGGACTCTATGTCTGGCGACCTGAGCTAGGCGAGAAGCCGCCCAAAACTATGAAACTCACTCTTGATTGGGGAGACAATGAGGAGAAGTCACGCGGAACACAGGATTGCAGGCAGATCATCCCCGAGGAGAGGACTTCAATGACTGAATTTGAGTGCTCCGTCTTAGGCGGTAAGGCGAAGGTCGAATCTGGGGAAGATACGGAACTCGACGATCAATCCGGGTCGTTGCGGGTTTACAAAAGACTAACCTTCAACTGCGTTGACGTTACTCGTTGTGGGATTATGGATTCCGCAACTCATGCGGTTGATTGGGGATCGCTGCCCAGCTCATACCGTATGGAAGCAGGGGCGCAGCTTCTAAAATCAAGGTTTGTCAAAAAGACAAGAATTCCGGGAAGTGTCGCGGAATGCACCGGTCGCGTCTCGACTGTCTACACCGAGACTGTCTTCTCAAGCTCAGCGATAAGGCTGGGTAGATCGTTTATGACGATTGCCCACACGATATCCAAGTCGACATCAAAGTATCCGTGAATCAACCGATCGCGTGTCCCGGCGATCTGCTTCCAAGGTATCTGAGGTGTGCCTTGGCGGAATTCCTCCGACGTGTGTCTTGCGGCCTCACCGACGATTTCGAGCAGGCGCACCATCGCCAGCGAAAACATCAAGTCGCTGTCCAGATCGCACGCGGCCTTCAGCGAACTTAGTCGCTTGCCGAGCTGCGTCCAGCATGTGACTCAAGCGAACCGTGTCTTCATTGCTCGACATACTGAACCTCCGCCTGTTGCAAGACCTGCTCGCGGAAGTGGCGGCTTAAGAAGTTCGGCGTGTTGAGGTCAACCTTGCGGCCCAGAACCTGCGAAAGCTCTTCTTCCATTCCGAAGAACGCAAAACCGGGCACGTGCCCGACCTCGAACTCTACAAGCACGTCGACGTCGCTATCCGAACCAAAATCGTCGCGCAAGACTGAACCGAACAGCGAGAGCTTGCGGATGTGGTGTCGTCGGCAAAAGTCGGCGATTCGCTCTTTTGGTAGTTGAATCTGAACCTTGCCGCTCATACTATAGCCTCCGAAACGTCCGTCGACACCGAGATCAAGCCTAGCCTATCCGAGGAATCCGAAGCAATTCAGATTCTAGCTCGGATGGCACATCCCAGCCAGCTTCGCGCATCGTCGAGTCTCTATCAAACGAACCGCACGCGACTACTGCCTTCTGAACTTCTTCAACATCTCAACCGCATTCGCGTTTCCCGGGTCAAGCTTCAACGACTTCTCGTAGTTCTCGATCGCAAGAGCCTTGTCGCCGTTCACCATGTAGGCTTCGCCAAGGCTGTCGTACACGTTGCCGGATTGCGGGTAAGCTTCGACGTTCAACACAAACACGCTGATCGCCTCTTTGAGCTTGCCCTGTTGCATGAGCCGGTAGCCCAATGTGTTCAACTGCGGCTCGGAGAAGTCGTACGCCTGAGGCTGGTTCTTCTTTAAGTCTCGATACTGGGTAACTGCTGAGTCTATTCCGTTCGTGGCTATCGCTCGCGCAAGGACCTTTGCGATTGGCAGCTTGATAACAAGCGGCGCGGGCTTCAACCCGAGGGCTACGTCGAGCGCGGCGGCCGTCACTTGCCCGAGAGATGCGCCGCCGTCGAAGTTGCTCATCATCACCACCGCGATTTTCCGATCCGGGATCATCAGCAGATTGCTCACGAAGCCGGTGTCGCCGCCTGAGTGTCCGACGGTCCGATGACCGCGATGCTCTCCCAGGAACCAACTAACGCCGGCCCGGGTGAACTGCTCGCCCGCCGGCTTCCACATCACCTCATAAGTCGAAGCCTTCAAGATCCGTTTCCCATCAAGCTCTCCCCGGTTCATGTTCGCCATCGCCCATCGACTCATATCCACCACATTGGAGTAGAGAGTCGAGCTTGGCGAGTGCATCCGGTTGTATGGGAACACTTTGCTCACCGATGGTTCGAACGATGCGTTCAACACGTGCGGGCTTGTCAGAAGTTTCGGGTTGGCTTGTTTGACCAACAACGTGCTGTTGGTCATCTTAAGCGGTTCTAGAATGTGCTTCTGCACGTAGCCTTCGAATGTCTCGCCGGAGACTTTTGCAATCAGATCGCCGAGTACCTCAAAGGCCATGTTGCTGTACGCGAACTTCGTCCCCGGCTCGGCGATTAACGACTTATCGGTCAGAGTTCGCACATAGCGTTCGAGGGCGCCGTCATCGTACACGGGCTTGTCCCATTCGTAGTCTTGCACGTCAGGCATTCCAGAGATGTGGCCGAGCATCTGCCGGACGGTGATCGTCTTGTACCGCTCGTCCTTCAATCGGAAGTAGGGAAGGTATTTGACCACGGGCGAGTCGAGGTCGACCTTGCCCTGTTCTACAAGCTGCATAACCGAAGTGCCAACGAACGGCTTGGTGATCGAGGCCATGTGAAACAGCGACTGAGGCGTGATCTTCTCGTTCTTACGGTCGAGGTTCTTCACGCCGAAGCCCTCGCCGTAGATGATCTTCTGATCGCGAACTACGGCAATGGCAAAGCCTGGAACTTCTAGCTCCTTCATCACCTGTTGGATCAGGGGCTGAAGCTGGAACGGGTCTTCAGTCTGCGCGAGGGGTGCTTCGGGGAAGGCTGCTAACACGATAGCGACAACGATGCCAGCGGCGATGGTCTTTTTCATTTGAGTCCTCCGGGTTGAATTGGCTGTATGAGAGTACGCGCGAAGCGGCTCGGAGGGTTCACCAGTTTCACCTGAGCGTCCCCCGTAGTGACGAATTTATCTGAGCGTCCCCCGTAGTAACGAATTTATTCGTCACGCTTGCGGTCGTGCAGAATCCGGTCGAACGAATGAATTTGTTACTACGCGGGTCGAGCGAATGAACTGGTTGCGCCGGGTCGAACGAATGAATGCGTTACTACGCGGATCGCCGTTCCTAGCCGTCGGCATACACCGGTATTCGGCTCGCTTCCTTGCCGCGCTTCTCATCCACAAAGCTGAGCAGAATCATCCCGATGATAAAGAATGCGCCTACCGAGAGGATCGCAGGGCGCTGACTGCCGGTCGCCTGCGACACCGTGCCGAAAACAATGGGCCCAACAAACGCCAGCGCTTTGCCGGCGATTCCAAGAAAACCAAAAAACTCGGCTGCGTTTTCCTTTGGCGTGAACAACGCAAGCAGGCTGCGCGTGACCGACTGTGCGGATCCCATTCCGATCCCCGCCAGCGTTGCCACAACGTAGAAGCTACCCTTCGAGTATGAGAAGTATGCAACCACTACGGCCGTAATCCAGATGCTAAGCGAAATAAAAATCGCGCGCTTCTGACCGATGCGGTCTGCCAGCCAGCCAAAGGAAAGCGCGCCCGCCGCCGCGACGACGTTCATCGCTATGAACATGATCAAAATCTCTTCGGTTGTGAAGCCGATCGTCCTGCTGGCATAAAGCGACGCGAAATAGATCACCGTGACCACGCCATCGTTGTACACCAGGAATGCAATCAGGAGTTTGAACAACTCGCGATACCGGCGAATATGTTTGAGCGTTTGCTTCAACTGCCTAAAACCAACCGTGAGATAGTTCTCTCCCGGAGGGATCTGTTGCTTTACGCTCCTGTCGCGCAGGAAGAGGAATGTCGGTATCACCGTCACCGCGTAGTAAGCCGCGACAACCACCGGTATCAACCTCGCTTTGGACAGTTGATCCGGCGTCGGATTGTCGACAACGCTGCCGGCCAGCGGCAGGCATAACGCCAATGCGATCAAGCCGCTGGTATAGCCCATCCCCCACTTTAGCCCGGATATCCTCCCCGCGTTTGATTCGTTTGAAATGCCCGGAAGGAAGCTGTCGATAAAAACGCCGCCTCCTGCAAATCCGATGTTTGCAGCGATGTAAAGCACCAGCCCGAGCGTAGTCATTCCCGGCCCGACAAAATAGAGCGACGCCGTGAAGAACACTATTATCACCGCGCAGGCGGCGAGGAACTTCTTGCGGCTGCCGGAGAAGTCGGCAATTGCCCCGAGTATCGGCGCAAGCAGCGCGACCGCCAACTCGGAAATCGAGGCCGCGATCCCCCATAAGAAGTCGGCTCGGTCCGGGTCGCCGACGACGATCTTGCTGAAGTAAACCGCGTACAACACGGTAACGATGCACGTCGTGAAAGCCGAGTCCGCCACGTCGTACATGCACCAGCCCAGTATTTCTTTTTTGGTAACGGGCGAACCGGCGGCATCTTCCAGGGTGGTTGCCATCTTTATTGACCTCTACACCGGGGCCGGCGCAAGACCGAGCAGTAACTGCCACCTTAGAAACAAGACAAGCTCAGGATGCGGGCTGATTGCCACACCTGAGCTTGCCAAAGAGAGCCAGGAAGCTCGAGGCCCTTAACTTATTTGGAAGGAGCGTAGAACGGATTCTGTCCTGAGCCGTGATCGGTTGTGTCGAGAATCTCTCGCACCTGAGGCACTTGTTCGCGAATCAGTTTCTCTATGCCCATCTTTAACGTCACATCCGCCGCGCCGCAGCCCTGACAGCCGCCGCCCATCCTTATGAAGACGTTGTCGTCTTGAACATCGAGTAACTCGACAAACCCGCCGTGCGCTGCAACACCGGGGTTGATCATTTCGTCGAGCACTTGCTGGACTCGGCTGCGGATGTGCTCTGGTGCCAGACGCTCGCCTTCGGGGATCTCCGGAGCCGGGTTCAGGAAGTTGCGAATAGCGGAGCCGATTCGCTTGCCGAGCTGCCGCCAATCCTCGGCGCCCGACTGGGTCACGGCGACGTTGTAGCCGTCAAGCTCGACGCGGCTGATCCCTGGAACCGCAAATAACGCAGCCGCCAAAGCGTTCTCCCTGGCTTCTTCGGCTGAATTGAACGTACCAGTGCCCGAATGCACTGGGCGGTCTACAGTGAAGCGACACACCTTTATATCCTGACGGTCTACTTCGGCTTTGATCTGAATCTGAAATGGTGAACTCATAAAGGCTAGACCTCTGCGGGCAAAAGATGGTTGTTAATCAAGGCTCATTATAGCACCGGTCCGGGATAAAGCCACCGGCTGCGAGAGATTCGGTGGTGATGTCCTGGATTCAATGCTCCGCGTTGTCTCGGCGTCTCGGCGTCTCTGCGGTTAGCGGGACTTCGACGCTGACTAACCGCGGAGCCGCAGAGGTTACGCGGAGCCAACACTCGAATCAGGACACGAACCACTCTCTCACTTCTTTCCAAGAGTAACAAACTGATCCCGCGTTGGCTCGGCGCAGCAGAACCACGCTTCGGTCAGCCGCGGCGGCCGGAGTCTCAGCGGGTTCGTTCGCTCGCGCTTTCTCTCCGGAGCCGGTTCGCCCTTCACGGCATAAGCCACTTCGCGGATTCGATCAAACGTCGTTTCGGCGTCCTCTCCCGCGCTAGCCGCTTGTTCCACCAGCGCGGTGACCAGACGTTGCAACTCGTCCATTCGCCGATCGCTGTGCCTCCATCCATAAGTAAACGACTCCTGGATCAGTGGTCCCAGCCAGCGCTCTTTATCCGGACTCGAAAGCAACAATGAGCCCGGTGGAACCAGCAGCCGGATGCTGTATTGAACAGGGTCGACATGGTCGATCAAGTTCCGCGAATCGACAAACTCGAGCACGTCGATAAAGTCATCAATCGTGGTCCACGGGGTGAACGACACGAACGATGGCCGAAGCGCGATGCCGGCGCCGGCGAGCGCTTCGAACGCCTGTGACACGTCGCGTCGATTGTGCCCTTTCTGAAGACGCTCAAGAACCGTCTCGCTAAGCGATTCGGCCGCCGAAACGACGAATACGCAGCCAAGTCGGGCAAACTCGGGCAACAGCGCCTGGTGCTTCAAGATGTGTTCGATCTTCGCGGTGAAATCAAAGGTCAGCTCCGGAAACTCTTGGTGAACGGCTCGCGCGATGCTGAGCGAATGACCGGGCCCGTTCAAGAAATCCGGATCGCCGAAGGTGATGTGACGCGCGCCCGAAGCAACCTGGTTGCGGATGTCTTCAAGCACGACCTGTTCTGAAACGACGAAAAAGCGGCCCTCATACACCGGCGGAATAGGGCAGTGAGTGCAAAGGTGCAGACAGCCTCGGCTCGCTTCGACGTACCCCGCCAACCGTTGTTTGCCTTTGTACTCGAGCTTGGCGTAGCGGTCGAGCGGCACTAACTCGCTTCGATCGGGAACGGGGAAGCTGAGCCGCGCAAGAACCGGTTTTGCGCCAACCGCAGGTTGCTGCCTGGGGCTTGTTTCGCCGAAGAAGGATTTGACCCGCTCGACCAGCTCTTCTTCGTACTCTCCACCGATGATCGAGTCGGCGAAGCCTTGAAGCAAGTAGTCCGAGTTGAGCGACGCATACAACCCAAAAAAGCAAATGTGGCATTCAGGGTTAAGCTGGCGAATCTCACGCGCGACCTGCACTCCGAGCCGAAGCGCCGTGTGCATCGGGACTGATATTCCGGCGAACCGCGCGCGCTTCGCCTTCTCGGGGTCGAACTCTTCGACCGACATATCCATTGTCTCAGCCGCGACGCCGGCCCTGTTGAGGAACCCGATCGGCATCGCCAGACCGACCGGCTGATGCCCAAGCTCATAGCACGAGACCAGCAAGACTTGCCTGGCGTGGTTGTTATTCGACGGCAAAGGGACTTCTATGGAGTTACTCACGGTCAAATGTTATAGCCTGAAGCCGCGCTGAGCAATGAGCCTTCCTGCCACGAGTGTTTCCGGTGATTGCCAGTCTCTGCGCGCCCGTGGCTGAGGGACGTCAGCTTCTTGCAGTCCCGAAAGAAAGACCTGATGAGCAGTCCTGTTCTCTCGCAACCTCGGCGTGCTCGGCGGCTCTGCGGTGAGCTGATGTTTGGGAAGAGATTCACAGCGGAGAAACCGAGCACTCCAAGTCCGAAAGCCGGATTCGCCGGGTGATGACTAAGGTGCCTTAGTCCGGGCGTTCGCATCCGACTTCGCGGGCTCGATGACAAACTCTAATCTCCGGTGAGCGTCGCGCAGCGCGGCTTCCGCTCGCTCGATCGTCAACGCCCGGCTGAAGATGAAACCCAGATAGCTGGCGCCCTCCGGCGGCGGCGTTAACTCCTGGGTGATGTGTGCGGTGATAATGATGTCTTCAACGTCTTTTGCCTCGCGAGCAAGTTCAAGACCCTTCACTTCTTTCAGAACCCCAGCGCGCGGGATCGGTATCATCATCACCCCGGCAGCTCGCTCTTCGCGATTAATGTCTGAAACGTCTTCGCCCAGCGCGTGGCGAATAATCAGTTCTTCCAGCGAAGTTCCTTCGCCAAATCGAAGTGCGCGCGCGCACAGCCCGCCGATCGCGCGAGCCGCCACCTCCAGGACCCATGCGCCATGTTCGTTTACTCGCAACTCGGCGTGAATTGGCCCGCGCGTCAGTCCCATCGCACGAACCGCGGCGGCGGTGGTCTCTATAATCTCTTCCTGAACTTCGCCGGCGAGCCGAGAAGGCGTGACGTAGATCGTCTCCTCGAAGAACGGCCCGTCGAGCGGATCGGGTTTGTCGAAGATGGCGAGCGCGCGAAATTCACCATCGGTCAGCAGACCTTCGACGGCGACTTCAAACCCACGGATAAACTCTTCCGCAAGCGCCTCGCGTGCGGCGGCTCCTCCTCGCCGCTGAAGATCCGGGCGCATCAGGAGAGCGTCGAGCCGTCTTACTGCTGAGACAAATTGGTTCGAATCATCAGCACGCATGACTCCGCGACCCGTCGAAAGGAACACCGGCTTGACCACACACGGGAACGTCACTCGACTCGCAATCGTGCCTGGGTCTTCGCTCAGGCTGAAAGGCCAGAAGCGCGGGACCCGCACGCCGGCTCCTTTGAGCACGCTCCGCATTCGGTGCTTGTGTTTCGCGGCATAAGCCGACTCGATGCTGTTGTGCCGAAGCCCGAGCGCGCGAGCAACGTGAGCAGCTACGACTGCGGTGTCTTCGTCCACCGGAATGACCGCGTCGATGGGAAAGCGATTAGCAAACTCCGCGGCTTGCGAGGCGGCCTGTTGCGGATCTGAGAAATCGAGCGAGAGCAGGGCCGATGGGTTTTGAGCTTGAAGGGTGCTCGGTCGCTCCGAAGCAGCTACAACCTCGATGCCCAGCTTAACCGCAGCATCCAGGAAAGCCTTGGTGCGGTAGGTCGTAGTCGGCAACAGCAAGAGGACTCGCGGCATGTTCAGAAGCTACGGCCTTGTGCCGCGGCTGTCCAGTTTCAGCCGCGGGAACCGGTTCCTGCGCTCTAAATCAAAATTGACAACGCGCTCGCGCCGGTGCCACGCTTGAGCGGAGCGGGAACCCCCACGTAGTAACGACTTCAGTGGTTTCGTGGACGGACGGGCGTAGTAACGACTTCAGTCGTTTTTTGTGGACGGACCCGCGTAGTAACGGCTTCAGTGGTTTCGTGGACGGACCGGCGTAGTAACGACTTCAGTGGTTTCTTGGACGGACCCACGTAGTAACGACTTCGGCCGTTTTTGTGGCTCGGGACGCGAAGGCAACGACTAAAGTCGTCACTACGGGGTCGGGTCCAATGCAAGGAGAGGCAGTATGCGATTAACCGAAATGGTCTCGTGCGCAGGCTGAGCAGCTAAGCTTGCGCCGAGCGCGCTCGCCAAGGTTTTGAGCGAGCTACCGAAACAGCTTTTTGACGACAGAGTAGTTGTCGGCTTCGATCTGGCCGACGACGCGGGAGTGTTTCGCCTGCGCGACGACCTGGCGCTGGTGCAGACGCTCGACTTCTTCACGCCTATCGTCGACGATCCGTTCGACTATGGCCGGATCGCGGCGCTCAACTCGATCAACGATGTGTGGGCGATGGGCGGCACTCCGCTGACCGCGCTGGCGATCACGTGTTTTCCAAAGAAGGGCGATTTTTCAATACTCGGCGAGATCATGCGCGGCGGGCTGCACGTTTTGACCGAGAACAGCGTTGCATTGCTTGGAGGTCACAGCGTAGACAACGATCAGATCATGTTCGGCTATTCGGTGACTGGCGTGATCGACCCGCGCAAGGTAGCTACGAATGCGGGCGCTCGCGTTTGTGACGCGATCATCCTCACCAAGCCGATAGGGACGGGCATCATTTCAACAGGTATCAAATTCGCGAAAGCCAGCGCCGAAGTCGCCGCCTCGTCGATCGCCACTATGCTCACGTCGGGAAAGGACGCAGCGGCCGCGATGAACGAGTTTGACGTTCGCGGCGCCACTGACGTGACCGGGTTTTCGCTGATGGGCCATTCGTATGAGCTAGCGCGAGCGAGCCGCGTGACTATCGAGATTGAATCGGCGCGAGTGCCGGTGATTGAAGGCGCGGTTGAGCTGGCGGCTGCCGGGATGCTCACAAGCGGCGACAAGACGAACCGCGAGTACGTAGGCGACGACGTGCAGATCGCCAGCAGTGTAAGCAAGCCGATGCAAAGCCTGCTATTCGATCCACAGACAGCGGGCGGCCTGTTGATCGCGATAGCACCCGACCGCGCCGAAGCTTTACTGGCGCGCCTTCGCGAGACCTATCAGCGAGCGGAGATCATCGGTCGTGCAATTGAAAGCGGGAGGCATTCATTAGTTGTTAAATAGGCGCGTTCGTTGTGCGCACTCAATCGTGAGGAAGCGCACCCAACCGAAACGATAGGCGCAAACGATAGGCGCATTGACAAACGAAATACGCGGTTCGTAGAATTCTGGTCGTTCGGGCCGTTAGCTCAGTTGGTAGAGCAGCTGACTCTTAATCAGCGGGTCGCAGGTTCGAGCCCTGCACGGCTCA